>NZ_JBIQEU010000009.1:0-126039 GCF_045369765.1 Sphingomonas olei | reverse complement strand
GAAACTGGACTTCCCCATCACCGCCTCCTGTCCTCAAAATTAGGATCGAAGGCGTCCAGAAATCTAGGGGCTACTCAGGCGATCGAGCTTGCCGATTACTTCCACCGCCAGTGGGACAGCCTCGACAACGACCATGTGGACGCGAAGGACGAGGAAGACCGGATCATCATGACCCGGCTCGAAACTGATTTCTTCAAGGCCCACAAGGCACAGGGCAAGGCGAGCTTCACCCGTCGCGAGATCACCCATGGCGAAAGCCTCTCGCCCAAGCCGCCGTCGAAGATGCGCAAGATCAAGACGAGCAAGGTTGACCTGATTATCGAAGCCATGGTGGCCGAAGGAACGATCAGCGCCAGCCAAGCAAAGGGTGCGAACAATGCCTCAATCACGGTCTACAACTACTTGGGGTAAGCTGGAGACGTGTCACCTTTTGGGGGTGACAAAATGGGGACATGTCTCCGTTTTTGGGGACATGTCTCCGAGACGTGTCACCCTCGTGTCACCTTTTGTCACCAGACATGTCACCCCCGCGCTGGAGGGCAAAAACCAAGGATTTCTGCGGGTTTGCGCGTGTTTTGAGGAGACATGTCACCATGTCACCCCCCACCCTCATTTTTGAAAAAAGAAGAGCCAAAAAAAAGAGTTATATTTTATCTATATAAGAGGGATTTCGCCAGAAATGCCCGGAGGGGGGTGACATGGGGACATGTCTCACCAGCGCTCTAAATACTGGATGAGTTCAACCACACAGCGCAAGTGTTCTATTCGATCAGCAAAGGCCAAGGCGTGCCGCCTCCAGAACAAGGTTCGTGACGCGATCCGCGCCGACAACCCCGACCTCGATCCCGCCGACGTGACGAGCGCGATCATGGGGAGCAGCGGGGCGGATATCGTTTTGACGCCCGCCGCGAAGCGGGTTCATCCCTACAGCTATGAGGCCAAGGCGCACGCCAATGGCTTCGCGAAAGCCTACGCGGCGATCGATCAGGCGAACCGCAACGATGGCCTCACGCCCGTGGCGGTGGTGCAGCACGATCGCGCCAAGCCGCTGGCGATCCTCCATCTGGACGATCTCCGGGAGCTACAGCGGCTCGCCCGCTGGGCACGCCAAAATGGTTGCTCACTAACTTCGTGAGGGCGGCAGCAAACATGTTGCTTCGATGATCACAGAAAGTATCATCGCCACGTTCATAACGGGCACGGTGGCGATCATGAGTGATTGGGAGGGCGTCTTTGGCGAGGGCTACTCGGCTGACAGCTTGATCGCCGGGTTGGAGAACCAGTTCGCAAGAGGCTATTACGACGACGACGACGGCGACGACGATGATGACGACGATATCGACAAAGACCTAAAGTTCGACTCGAAGGGTGAGGTTTACGAAGAAGTCAGGTTTGCTAACTTCGATGAAGCGTTGTCATGGGAGAGGAGTAGAACTGGAGCGGTATTTGTCCGCCGACCAGACGGGGATGGATACATTGCGAATGTCTACTCCTACGGTTCGCCAAAAAAGCTGATCGACCACAATGACCTGTCGCATTGTTCGCCAATCATCGTGCGGAAACCATGTCCATTCGATTGAGTGCGCCCATAAATAGCGGATGCCGAGTAAGCCCCAGACCTTCTCCAGCCGCCCCAAGACACCTGCCAAGCGTCGTGGGGGCAGTGATGCCTTACGGGACCGCACAGCGGCCTACAGGAGGCTCCGGGAGCGTTTGCTGTCCGAACACCCCTTGTGTGTCTATTGCCGCTCTACGGGGCTTATACGGGGCGCTACTGTGCTCGATCATATCATCGCCTTGAGCTTGGGCGGCACCGATGATCCCGCGAACCTCGCCCCGGCCTGCACCGACTGCAACGACGAGAAGTCCACCAGCGAAAAACGCTTCCTCGCCAAGGGCTATGACGTAGCCGACGTGATGCGTGATCCCGGCCTCGCCGATTGGCTGGCACGAGCCGCGTTCATCAAGTAGCCTCACCCCGTAAGACGGGGGCACCATTGGAAAATCATTTCGACCGAACCATCCGGTTCAACGATCAGTCCGAGTTGAAGAACCTCTACAAGTGGTGCCTCAACGAGCATGACGAGGCGGGTGAGAAGGTCGGGCGAGACTATATTCCGTGGCAGTGGACCCTGCACTTCAGGGGCAAGGCCATCGCGCTCACCGACAAGACGCAGATCGGCGATCGTTATGCGCAGCCCGATGACGAGCCGGGTGCCAAGACCAAGCGGACCATCACGGCGACCCTCTACCCGGACGAGCGGGACCGATACGCCCCGCGCTACTCTATGTTGGGCACCGAACGGACGATCACCGACTTCAATCTCTACATCGAGGAAGCAGACAGCAAGGGCGAGCGATGCGCCGTGTGGGGCGGCGTGAGCTACACCACCGATATCGACTTCCGTGACGTGACGCAGCCCGACACCATCACGTTCTTCTTCTACGTGAAGCCCGAACGCTTCGAGGAGATTGCCCGCCAGATCGCTACCCGTGCCGTGGACAGCCTCTCGTTGCGGCTTGGCGGCGTGCAGGGATTCTACGCCGACTGGTCGCCGGGGATCACCACCGACAAGATCAAGGTGCTCACTCGCGATCGGGACCACAAGGTTGAAGGGGCGACCGATGAGGTGCCGCTACCGCGCCTTGGCGAGGTGGAGGAAGCGGAGCTATTCCTTGCGACCAAGTTCGACCTCCCGCTTGAGCCCGCCTATCCCGACAACGAGCCCGATGAGGTGGAAGCCACCCATGAGGATGCTCGCCCGGTAGATCGGGCAGCACAGCTTGAAGTGGTGAGGGACAACCGGGCGCAAGAGACGCTGAAGATGATCACCTCGTTGCGGATGGCCGCTTGGGTGATCGCAGCGCTCTTGCTGATCCGGCTGTTCGTCTGATCAACCCGCGAAGGTGTAGCGGATCGCGCGGCGGTTGTTGTCCAGCGCCGTCACGATGTTGACCTGATCGCTGGTGAGGCCCGCCCCGCGAGTTTCGGGGTTAACGCGAGTGATTCGGGCTTGACGCGATTTTCGTGAACTTGGTTAACGCGCCTTCCGAACCCGAAAAGCAGAAAAACTTGACGTATCGAAAAAGTGTGAGACGCTCCGCAGCACGAAGGCGCTACCGGAAGTTGTTCTATAATTGATTATAGACTACACAGTTCGGTTTTTGCGCAGTTCGGTCGGAATTTGCTTGTCAGATTCGGAGTCTCATGAGACCTACTCGTCATCGCAAAGATGAACGGGACCAGAGATCATGCCCTACAAGATAAACTGGAACGACGATAAGATCACCGCTGTGTTCAAGAGGCCGGATGGTTCGGCGTTCGTGATCCGCGCGAAGAACGACGGCATGGTGCAGGTGCTGCACTCCAAGACCTTTGGTCTTACGCCTCACCCCACTATCGAGAACGCGAACTACGTGGACCTCGATCCGATGATGGGCTTCTTCACCGCCATGACCATGGACGCCGACGACTTCCTTGATTGGTCGAAGAAGGTGCCGATGGGCTACGGCAAGGGACTGATCATCAACAAGCTCGAAGCCGCCTACAACAAGCCCGCTGGTCACATGGTCCACTGCGAACCGCCCTTGAAGGCGCTCATGGCTTTCGTCGGCGCGATTGACGAGCGGGGCGAGGCAGACGGCACCCACGCTCGTGTCCGGGAGCGGGAGGCGGCGTGAACGTCGAAGAAATCCTCGCCCTCACCGGGGCGTCGCGATCGACCTTCTATCGCTGGCGCACAGCCCGGAACTTTCCCGCACCAACCCGGATCGGTCACTTCGATGAAGCGGCGGTGATGGGCTGGTGGGATGCCAACCGCGATCAGATGGGGCGATGGCCGCACAGCGAGCGCGCCTGATCACCCACCAAACTGAAAACCAATTTACCTGACTGGCGGGTCACCTTCGCCAGCATGGCGGAGCTATGACCTATGACTGACAAGAACCGCCGCAAGCTCGCGGCATATGGCAGCACCAAGGTGGTGGACGGCATCACCTTCACCGCGTCCGCGTTCATGATGGACGGTGAGGTGAACCCCAACTTCATCGAATGGAACGGCGGTGCCCGTGGCGGCATCGTCCGCGAGCGGGCGGGAAAGACGGCTACTGGCACCTGTGGTTTTACCCACCAGCCCCGTGTCATCGCGCTATCGAGGTTCGAATGGGAAAACGTAGGTCGCGAGACCTTCCACCCCATTGCCCGACTGTCGATCGCCGCGCAGCGCAATCGTTACCGGGAAGCAAAGACGCTCGTGGAAGCCTTCGAGGCGGAGGCCGCACGATGAACGAGCCCACCACTGCGAAACTGATCGTTGAAGACATCGCGTGGGATGATGACGGTGAGCAGACCGGCCTTCCCACCACGGTCACCCTCGATTGGTGGGGCGACCACCCCAACGACGCCCCGGATGGCTTCGTGGACGAGCAGATCACCGAACACCTCACCCGCACCTACGCATGGATGGTGGCCGGTTTCTCGTGGAGGGTTGCATGATCGATCCCGAAACCATCACCCCGGCAGAAGTCGTCGCGATCATGGATGCGGCGGTCGCGGCCTACTGGACGCGCAAGCGGGAGACGCAGCTTCGCTTGGATCGGGCGAAGGCTGTGTGGCGTCGGCGGAAGGGCCTGCCCTGATGTGGGTGGGCAAGATTGAGAACGCGATCCTTCGGCTTCAAGCGATCATTCTGAACGCAGAAGTGGCGGCGGCGACCCGCGACCCTGCCGAGCGGCGATCCTACGCCCTTCGGTTCTACCGGCAGGCTTACCTTGAAGATCGCCAGACGATGAGCCCGGACGAAGAAGCCGCCTTCGAAGCATGGCTGATGGAGACCTTCCGACCTATGCCGCCCGCTTCGCGCGAGTGATCACACCCTCCACCAAGTCCTTGTTGGCTGCGAACGCCTCCGTCGTGAGCGCCACAAGGGCCTTTGGGTCGCCGCTGGCATCATACTGCCAAACAACTGCACCCGCGTTGTTGACCCGGAATGCCGCCAGCCCATTGGCGACGATCACCATGGTGTTGGCGTCCTTGTCGCACCGCATATCCGTCACGACGGCGCACAGGCTGTCATGGACCATCGTCCGGGCGTCTCGCCGGGTGTCGTGATCCGGGTCGCTCATGGCGGCACGGGTCTGGGCGATACGGGCGAGAAACTCCGTGGATGGCTTTGCGCCACCCTCCCGGTTCAACGAGGCAAGCAAGCCGTCACGGTCCGCCTGCGTGGCCTCAATCTTCTCCTCGATCTCGATCAGCATATCCATGAGCGTGGACGAGACCTTGAGCTTGAGGTTGGCCTTGATGTTCTCAAGGGCCTCCCGATGGTGCCCAAGCTGGCGCTCGGCTTCGGCGAGGGCGATCCGGGTCTGACTGATCTCGGAGACGTTGTAGCGATCGTTATCCAAAGCCACCGTCATGATCTTGTCCAAGACGGCAGGCTCAAGGCGCTCATAGCGAACCAGCTTGCCGTTCGTGCAGATGCGGTTGCCCGCATGGTCGGTGACCCGGCGAAGGCTGTTGACGCAGCGCAGATAGCTGGCGGGCGATTTGATCGCCGTCCGTCCGGTGTTGCCGGAGGGATACTTCCGACCCTCCGTCCGCCCCACGTAGCGGCTCGGCTTCATCTGCATCGCTCCACCACAATGGGCGCATTTGGCAATGGTCTGGAACAGGTTGGTCTGTGCCGTGCCCCGGCGACCACGAGCAGCAGGGATCGCCCGTTTCGCCCGCGCCGCTTGAGTGCGGTTGTAGCAGTCCACCGTGATCACGGGCGGGTAGTAGTCGAGAATGCGGGTGCCGTGATTGGTTGAGACATACTCGCCGATGGCCGTCCGCATGGTGAGCATCCGCCCGACATAGGACTCGTGCCAGCCGTTCGAATCGGCCCGCCACGTCCGGTAGTTGCGATCATTGAAGATGCGGGCAATCTGCGCGGTGCCGTAGCCGAGTTGGCAGAGGCGATGCGCCTCCCGGACAATTTCGGCATGTTCCTCGATCAGTTCATAGCCTCCCGGCACGCGCTTGATCCATGACGGCGGGCGGCTGGCGATCCGCTTGCCTTCACCGGCAGCGGCCTCATCCCGCTTGGCGGCGAAGCTCTTGCGAATGCGGAAGGACTTCTTCTCCGACTCCTCGCGGGCAAGCTCGGCCTTGAGGATGATCTCGATGACCTCGATCATCTGCACCCGCTCGCCAGCCGGGTAGAGGCGACCGCCATCATAGGTCGCTACGCTCACGCCGTTGTCGGAGCAGGCCCGCAGGAAGTCGCGGACTTCATCGTGTCCCTGCCTGCTAATTCGGTCCAGATGCTCAACGACCAAGGTCCGCCCGTGGTGGGCACCAGCCTCGATCTCAAGCTCAAGGTTGGCGAGCAACGAGCCCTTCGACCTGTTCGCCCCGGTGAAGGCGCTCTTGCCCTTCTCGATGAAAGTGAGGCGTGGCGACGTGATCAGGTTGCGGGTGGCGCAGACCTCGCGGGCGTTATCAAGCTGGCGCTCGATCGAGTGGCCCTTGACCTGATCGGCCTTGGAGAATCGGGCATAGATGATGGCTTCGTTCATGACGGCTGTGTCTCACACCCTTGCTTCCGTCCGCATTATTCAAGCGAACTGTGGAAGCGGGGTTAAAACCAACCTTCACGAAGGCGATCAGCGCGCCACGCTTCGCCACCAGATCGACCTCCCCCGCGGGGGTGCGGACGCGCTGGTCGAGGATCTGCCAGCCTTTCAGCCGAAGCCACCATCCGGCGAATCGCTCCCCACGCCGTCCGGCGGCGTCGGCGCGTCGGCGATCGTCGGTGGAGCGGGAGGGCGGGGCGGGCGGCATCAGGCGCAGTGTGGCAGGCGCGCGTGGCTGCGCAAGTGCCGGTCCGCGCCGCGCGATCAGACGGCGGCGCCGAACAGCTTCCCGACCAATGAGGTCAGCGCCATCGCCATCGCGCCCCAGAAGACGACGCGCACGACTGCGCGCATCATGGGGGCGCCGCCGGTGCGCGCGCCGATCGCGCCGAGCAGCGCAAGGAACAGGATCGATCCGATCGCCACGCCCGGTCCTATCGTGGCGAGCGGCAGCGCGGCGGTGAGCGCGAGCGGCAGCGCCGCCCCCACGGTGAAGCTCGCGGCGCTCGCCATGGCAGCGACGACCGGGCGGGCGATCGTCTCGTCAGTGATGTGAAGCTCGTCACGGGCGTGCGCCTGGAGCGCGTCATGCGCCATCATCTGGGTGGCGACGGTGCGCGCGGTCGCCGGATCGACGCCGCGATCGATGTAGATGCCGGTCAGTTCCTGCAGCTCCGCCTCCGGCCGGGTGGCGAGTTCGCGGCGTTCGCGCGCGAGGTCCGACTTCTCGGTATCGGCCTGGGAGCTGACCGAGACATATTCGCCCGCCGCCATCGACATCGCGCCAGCGACCAGCGAGGCGACCCCGGCGGTCAGCACCGCGCCATGGCTCGACCCCGCCGAGGCGACGCCGAGGATCAGGCTGGAGGTGGAGACGATCCCGTCATTGGCGCCCAGCACGGCCGCGCGGAGCCAGCCGACTCGCGTGACAAGATGGCTTTCCTTGTGCGTCCGCATCATGCTGCCTCGCCCATCGCCTGCGCCAGCCCGAGGGCGCAGAAGCGATGCTAGCGCGCCCGGAGGAGGAGGGCGAGGGGTGATGCGAGCGACGCCCTCAGCCCCCAACGAATCGGGAGTGGTCGGTGGCTAGGCGTCCTTCAGCGCGAGGGCCCGGGCGTAGAGTTCCTTGCGATCGAGCCCGAACTTTTTTGCGACCTCTCCGGCAGCCTTGGCGACCGGGAGCCGGGTCAGCGCCTCGACCAATGCGGCGTCGGCATCCTCGGAGCTGGCGGGGGGCGGCTCACCCGGCGGGCCGACGACGATCACGATCTCCCCCTTGGGCGGGGCATCGGCATAGCGCGCGGCAAGGACGGGGAGCGTGCCGGTCACCGCTTCCTCATAGCGTTTGGTGATCTCGCGCGTGACCGCGGCGTCGCGATCGCCCAACCCTTCCGCCAGCGCGGCGAGCGTCGCGGCGAGGCGGGGGGCGCTCTCGTACAGCACCAGCGTCGCGCGGATCGCGCCGAGCTCCGCGATCGTCTCGCTGCGCGCCTTTGCCTTGGAGGGCAGGAAGCCGGCAAAAAGGAAGCGGTCGGTGGGCAGGCCGGCGAGCGTCAGTGCGGCGATTGCGGCGCACGGCCCCGGGATGGTGACCACCGCATGGCCGGCGGCGCGGGCATCGCGCACCAGCTTGTAACCGGGATCGGAGATCAGCGGCGTGCCGGCGTCGGACACCAGCGCGACCGCTTCGCTCGCCATGCGGGCGATCAATTGCGGCCGCATCTGATCGGCATTGTGATCGTGATAGGGGACCATCGGGCGCTTCGTCCCGATGTGCCGTAGTAACACAGCTGTAACACGAGTGTCTTCTGCAGCGACTACGGCCGCGCGCGACAGAATATCGGCGGCGCGTGGAGACAGGTCCCCGAGATTGCCGATCGGGGTTGCGACGATGTACAGGCCGGGACTTAGGTTTTCCACGAGGAGTGTCATGGCAGAGGCCGCAACCGTATCGCAACGGGCGAACGTGATCGTTCGTGGAATTCCCGGAGGCGTGTCATCGCCGCGCCGCATCGCCGGCCCGGTGGCTGTCGCGCTCACCGCGCTGCTGGTCTCTGCCTGCTCCACCGTTGTCCCGCGGGGCCCCTCCGCGCCGCCGCCGACCAAGGCGCCGCCGCCCAGCACCCGGCCCGATGTCGGCGTGGAAGCGGGCATCCCGCGCGATACCGCGCGCAATCGGGTCGCGCTGCTCGTGCCGCTGTCGGGCGCCAATGCGGGAGTGGGCAAGAGCCTCGCCAATGCGACGCAGCTGGCGCTGCTCGACACCAAGAACGAGCAGATTCGCGTCACCAACTATGACACCGCGCAAGGCGCCGCAGCCGCCGCCCAGCGCGCGGTGGCAGATGGGGCGCAGCTGATTCTCGGGCCGCTGCTGGCCGATGACGTGCGCGTGGTGGCGCCGATCGCGCGGCGCGCGGGGGTGCCGGTGCTGTCCTTTTCGAACGACGTCAGCGTCGCGGGGGATGGCGTTTACCTGATGGGCTATACCCCGTCGCAGTCGATCGAGCGGGTGGTCGATTATGCGCGCAGCAAGGGGGTCACCAATTTCGGCGGGCTGGTCCCCAACGCGCTTTATGGCACCCGCGCCTCCACCACCTTCCTGCGCGCGGTCGAGGCCGCCGGCGGGCGCGTCGTGGCGTTGCAGACCTATGACCGCACCCCCGGCGCGATCGGCGCGGCGGTGACGCGGATGGCCAAGGAGGCGCCGTTCGACGGGGTGCTGATCGCCGATTCGGCCGGGACCGCGGCCACCGCCGTGCCGCTGCTGCGCAAGACCAGCCCGGACATGAAGGTGATGGGCACCGAATTGTGGAACACCGACAGCGGCGTGGCTGCGCGTCCGGCGCTGAACGGCGCATGGTATGCCAGTGTTTCCAATGGTTTGTACCGCCAATATGCGACCAAATATCGCGCCCGCTTCGGCGCCGCACCGTATCGCCTGTCGAGCCTTGGCTATGATGCGGTGCTGCTGACGGCACGCATTGCGCGTGACTGGAAGGTCGGCGCGCCCTTCCCCGAAGCGCGGCTGCGGTCGGGCGAGGGCTTCTCCGGCATCGATGGTGCCTTCCGCTTCGGCCGGGACGGCATCGCCGAGCGCGCGCTGGAAGTTCAGGAAATCCGCAGCGGCAACACCGCCGTCGTGTCATCGGCGCCCGCCAGTTTCGGGCGCTGATCCCTATTCCTCTGTTTCTCTTCAAGGATTCTCTTGATGTTCGCCTGGTTCCAGCGCCTTCTTCCCAAGCGCGGCAATTTCTTTGAACTGTTTGACGCGCATGCGGCGGTGACGCTGAAGGCTGCGGAGGCCACCACCAAGATCTTCGCCGGTGACGGCGACATCGACGCGCTGATCGCCGAGGTGAAGGATTATGAGCACCAGGCCGACGATATCACCCGCACCGTGCTGCAGACCGTCCGCGTCACCTTCCTGACGCCGTTCGATCGCAGCGCGATCAGCGATCTAATCAACCGCATGGACGATGCGATCGACGCGATGGACGCGGCGCTGACTGCAGTGAGCCTCTACGGCGTGCGCAGCTTCGCGCCCGACATGCACGCCATGTCCAAGCTGATGCTGGAGGCGTCGCGCGTGTCGGTCGAGGCGATGCAATTGCTGCGGGATGTCGCGCGCAACGGCCCCCGCCTGCACACGCTGACGGAGCGACTGGTGCGGCTGGAGGGCGAGGTTGACGGCCTCCACGAACAGGGCCTGCGCCGCCTCTTCGAAAAGCATCACCATGACGGCGGGGACGCGATGCAGTTCGTCGTCGACCGCGAAATCTACAAGCATCTCGAGAAGATCTCTGACGCGTTCGAGGACGTGGCGAACGAGATCGACGGCATCGTCATCGATCACGCCTGAGCGATCGCAGCCCCATGCATGAACTCGCGTTCCCGCTGCTCGTCGGCCTGATCCTCGTCGCGCTTGCGTTCGATTTTCTCAACGGGCTGCACGATGCAGCCAATTCCATCGCCACCGTCGTTGCCACGCGCCTGCTGTCGCCGGTGCAGGCGGTGGCCTTTGCCGCTTTCTTCAACTTCGCCGCCTATTTCGTCACCCTTGCCTTTCCCAGCTTGCATGCTGTCGCAGAAACGATCGGCAAGGGACTGATCGATCAGGATGTTGTCACGCCAGCCGTCATCTTCGGTGCGCTGGGCGGGGCGATGTTCTGGAACGTCGTGACGTGGCAGAAGGGTATCCCGTCATCGTCCAGCCACGCGCTGGTCGGCGGGCTGGTCGGTGCTGGCGTGACCCATGCCAGCGTGCACAGCATCCATGTCGGCGGGCTGACCAAGACCATGGTGGCGATCGTCGTGTCGCCGACGCTGGGCATGATCCTGGCGCTGCTGGTGATGCTGGCGAGCAGCTGGGCGCTGCGCCGCTACACCGCCCGCCAGGCGGAGCGGACCTTCCGTTCGCTCCATCTCGTATCGTCGGCTGCCTATTCGCTGAGCCACGGGCTCAACGACGCGCAGAAGACGATGGGGATCATCACCGTCCTGCTGTATTCGACCGGCCAGCTGACCGGCGAGTTCGAAGTGCCGCACTGGGTGGCGATCAGCTGCTATGTCGCGATCGCGCTCGGTACCTTGTCGGGCGGGTGGAAGATCATCGAGACGATGGGCTCGCGGATCACCAAATTGTCGCAGCATCAGGGTTTTGCGGCCTCGACCGGCGGATCGATCGTGCTGTTCGCCGCCTCGGCGATGGGCATCCCGGTGTCGACCACCCACACCATCACCGGCGCGATCATCGGATCGGGCGTCGCACGCCGCACCTCTGCGGTGCGGTGGGGCACGGCGAGCAACGTGGTGGTCGCCTGGATCATCACGATTCCGTGCTCGGCGATCGTTGGCAGCGCCTTTTATGGGCTTACGCTGCTGTTCTGATTATCGTTTAACCAAAACGATTTGCCTGCGCTTCGTGATGCGTTGGCATAAAAAAAGGGCTGCGCTTCCACCCGGGAGCGCGGCCCTTTTTCATCCACGGCTATTGGAGGAGCTTGGGCGCCTCACGCTGCAGCTTGTCGCGGATCTTGTCGGAGAACATGGCGAGGAACGCCGGCAATTCGAAGGTGGCGTGGACGTTGCTGTCGCTGACGTCGAGCCGGGCGCCGACGCGCTGCCCCAGACCCTCCACGGTGAAGGTCAGCGAATCGCCCTCCCAGCGATGTTCGGTGATCGCGCCGCCGGGAATGAAATCCGCCAGCTTGCCGAAGCTGCTGCCGATCCGCTGCTTGGCGGCGGCGGTGCCGAGCTGGTGCGGGATATCAACTTCGATCGGGGCGCTCATGCCGTGAACTCCGTGGCAAACAATTGGGCGTCGTCGGCAAACGCCTTGAACTCCAGCGCGTTACCGGAGGGATCGCGAAAGAACATCGTCGCCTGCTCGCCGGGCTGCCCCTTGAAGCGGACGTGCGGCGCGATCCCGAACGGCACCCCGGCCGCCTCAACCCGAGCGGCCAGCGCCTGCCAGTCCGCCATCGTCAGTACCACGCCGAAATGCGGCACGGGCACGTCATGCCCGTCGACAGGGTTGCTAGCGCCGGCCGGGCGCGCGGTATCGTCGAGATGGGCGACGATCTGATGCCCGCCGAGATCGAAGTCGATCCAGCGGTCGCTGGAGCGACCCTCGCGGCAACCGAGCACGCCGCCGTAGAAGGCACGCGCGGCGGCGAGATCATGGACCGGAAAGGCGAGGTGAAAGGGGCGCAGTGTCATGCGCGGTTGATACACCAACTGCGGCGCCAGCGGGAAGGGGGTGAGGGCGGCACTGCTTCTGCGCGGTGAGCCGCCGCGCGTATCGCCTCTCCCCG
The DNA here is from genome assembly GCF_045369765.1 of Sphingomonas olei. Lineage (NCBI taxonomy): Bacteria > Pseudomonadati > Pseudomonadota > Alphaproteobacteria > Sphingomonadales > Sphingomonadaceae > Sphingomonas > Sphingomonas olei. Next base: position 113,608 of record NZ_JBIQEU010000009.1, on the reverse strand, counting down.
CCGGGCGCATCATTTGGTAGCGGGACGGGCAATGATGTCCCTCCTCGATAAATATCCGCGGCTGGCCGCGCTGCTGCTGGGTGCGGCGGCGGCCTGTGGCTTTGCCCCGTTGCAGCTGTGGCCGCTGACCATTGCCGCGCTCTCGCTGCTGATCCTGCTGGTGCATCGCGCGCCCACGCTGAGGGCCGCGCTGTGGCGCGGGTGGATGTTCGGGCTGGGGCATTTCACGATCAATAACAATTGGTTCCAGCACGCCTTTACCTTCCAGGATGCGATGCCGGCGGAGCTTGGCTATGCTGCGCCGATCGCGCTGGCACTGTATCTCGCCGTCTATCCGGCGCTTGCCGCGGGGCTGGCGTGGAAGATGCGCGGGACCCGTGTGGACGCCGCCTATGTGCTGGCGTTCGCCGCGGCGTGGATCGTCGCCGAATGGCTGCGCAGCGTGATGTTCACCGGCTATGCCTGGGATCCGATCGGCGTGATCTGGGTGCCGGTGCAGCCGGTTGCGGCGCTGTCGGCCTGGGTCGGCACCTATGCCCTGTCGGGGCTGACCGTGCTGCTGGCGGGAAGCCTGCTGCTCCTGCCGCGCCGGCCAGCGCCGTTCGCGACCGCGCTGGCGGGATTTGCCGCGCTGATCGCGGCGCAGCTGTTCAGCTATCGCGACGCGGACGGGCCAGTGGCGATCGACGCGCCGCGGGTTCGGGTGGTGCAGCCGAACGTGCCGCAGGACCAGCGTGGGGAGAGCGACGGGGAGATGATGCTCACCCGCCTGTCGGAGCTGTCGGGCCGGCCGGGTGAGGCGCCGCGGCTGATCCTGTGGCCGGAAGGCGTGATCCGCGACTATTTCGAGGATGGCTATCCCGACTATGTCTATGATGCCGATCCGTTCTGGCTCCGCTGGCGGATGGCGAAGCTGCTTGGCCCGCGCGACATCCTGCTGACTGGCGGCACGGCGCTCCAGTTCGACACGGCGGGGACGGCGATCACCGCGACCAATTCGGTCTTTGCGATCGACCCGCGCGCACGGATCGCGGGGCGCTACGACAAGGCGCATCTGGTGCCTTATGGCGAATATCTGCCGATGCCCTGGCTGCTGAAGCCGCTGGGGCTGGCGCGACTGGTGCCGGGATCGATGGACTTTGCCGAGGGGCCGGGGCCGCGCGCTCTGGAGGTGCCCGGCTTCGGGTCGATCGGGATGCAGATCTGCTATGAGATCATCTTCTCGGGCGCGGTCGTCGATCCGGCGCACCGGCCGCGGCTGATCTTCAATCCGTCCAACGATGCGTGGTTCGGCAGCTGGGGACCGCCGCAGCATCTGGCGCAGGCACGGATGCGCGCGATCGAGGAAGGGCTGCCGGTCATTCGCGCAACCCCCAACGGCATTTCCGCCGTGATCGCCGCGGATGGCCGGCTGGTGGGCACGGTGCCGCATCAGAAGGCTGGCGCGATCGAGGTGGCAATTCCCGAGCCGCTGCCGCCGACCTTTTTCTCGCGATGGGGCAACTGGCTGGCGGGGCTGACGGCGCTGCTGCTGGCGGGGGCAGCCATTGCCATCCGCCGCCGCCATCGGTAGAGCCATATAAAGCTATCTTTATATCCTTATCTCCCTCACCAGCTCAGGCGGAGTAACCATGCGCCAATCGTATCTGTTCACCAGCGAATCGGTTTCCGAGGGCCACCCGGACAAGGTCGCCGATCAGATCTCCGACGCGATCGTCGACCTGTTCCTGTCCAAGGATCCGGAAGCACGCATCGCCTGCGAGACGCTGACCACCACGCAGCTGGTCGTGCTGGCGGGCGAGATCCGCTGCAAGGGCGTGTACGAAAATGGCGAGTGGGTGCCGGGCGCCAAGGAAGAGATCGAGGCAACGGTCCGCAACACGGTGAAGCGCATCGGCTATGAGCAGGAGGGCTTCCACTGGGAGAGCTTCCGCTTCCAGAACAACCTGCACGGTCAGTCGGTGCAGATCGCGCAGGGTGTCGATGCGAGCGCGAGCAAGGACGAAGGCGCCGGCGACCAGGGCATCATGTTCGGCTTCGCCTGCGACGAGACGCCGGATCTCATGCCCGCGACGCTCTACTACAGCCACCGCATCCTGCAGCGCATGGCCGACGACCGTCACTCGGGCGCGGCACCGTTCCTGGAGCCGGACGCCAAGAGCCAGGTCACGCTGCGCTTCGAGGATGGCAAGCCCGTGGCCTGCACCGCGATCGTCGTGTCGACGCAGCATGCCGCCGGCTATGACAAGGGCGAGCAGGAAGCCGAGCTTCACGCTTATGTGAAGAAGGTGGTGGCCGATGTGCTGCCGGCAGAGCTGCTGTCCGACGCCACCGTCTATCACATCAACCCGACGGGCAGCTTCGAGATCGGCGGGCCGGATGGCGACGCTGGCCTTACCGGCCGCAAGATCATTGTCGATACGTACGGCGGCGCGAGCCCGCACGGCGGCGGCGCGTTCAGCGGCAAGGATCCGACCAAGGTCGATCGCTCGGCGGCGTACATCACCCGCTATCTGGCCAAGAACATCGTCGCGGCCGGCCTTGCCAAGCGCTGCACGATCCAGCTCGCCTATGCCATCGGTGTCGCCAAGCCGCTGTCGCTCTATGTCGACACGCATGGCACCGGCACGGTGGGCGACGACAAGATCGAGGCGGCGATCGCGGGCATCGGGAAGCTGGGCGACCTGACGCCGCGCGGCATTCGCACGCACCTCGGCCTCAACAAGCCGATCTATGAGCGCAGCGCGGCCTATGGCCACTTCGGTCGTCAGGCCGAGGGTGACTTTTTCCCGTGGGAGAAGCTGGACCTGGTCGATGATCTGAAGGCGGCACTCGCCTGACGACATGATGAAGGGGCTGCCGGAAACGGCGGCCCCTTTCTTCTAACCGGCGGGATATCGCGGGTCAGCTCGGATGCGCCTCCGCTTCGGCGAGCGCGCCCGCATCTTCCTTGTTCTGCCGCCGGCGCTCGATCGCGCGTTCGCCCGCGTCGATCGCCAGGCCAGCGATCTTGTCGGCGACCCAGCCGATCCCGGCGCCCACCGCGACATCGCTGGGATAATGCGCGCCGCGCGGCAACTGCACCGCCGCGACGAACGCCGCGCCACCGCGCGCCGGCGCGGCATAGGTCGGAGCGGTGCGCGCGATCGCCTCCGCCACGCTGACCGCGCCCGCGGTGTGGCCGGATGGGAAGGAATTGAGCTCGGTATCGTCGCTGCCTCTGCCGGCGCGCGCCTCATGCTCTCCATCCTTCAGCGCGCGGCGCGGGCGCGAGCGGTCGATCGCGCGTTTCAGCACCGTCTTGCCGGCGGTGGCGAGCGCATGGGCGAGCAGCATGCGCGTGCCGGTGCGAGTCACATCGCGCCGGCGCAGCATCAGGCCGACGCCGATCGTCGCGAGCGACAGGGCGACGAGCGGCGGCTGATCGGCGATCTCGCTCGCCTTGCCGGCCAGCGCGACGGGCGGGTGGTCGGCGGCCTTTGCCGCGGCGCCGATTGCGTCATGCTCTGCCTTGGCGAGATCGCGCGCCTTCTTGTGCTTCTTTCCCATAGCGGGCGGAAAACGATGCGCGGGCCGCTTTGCTCCCGCCGCTCAGGACGCTATCGCGCCGGCCGATGAACGATCCCGCTACGATCCGTCGGCTTTATGGGCGCGCCCAGGGCCACAAGCTGCGCAAGGGCCAGGCCGCGCTGGTCGAGGAATTGCTGCCGCGCGTTGCCGTGCCGGAGACGGGGCCGCTCGATGCGATGCGCCTGTTCGGCGACAATCGCCCGCTGCGGCTGGAGATCGGCTTTGGCGCGGGCGAGCATCTGGCCGGGCAGGCCGCGGCGGCGCCGGATACCGGCTTCATCGGCTGCGAGCCGTTCCTGAACGGGGTGGTGGGCGCGCTCGGCCATATCCGCGATAGCGCGCTGGAGAATGTGCGGCTGCACATGGGTGATGCGCTGGACGTCGTTGAGCGACTGCCGGACCAGTCGCTCGACACCGTTTACCTGCTCCATCCCGATCCGTGGCGGAAGGCGCGCCATGCCAAGCGGCGGATGATGAACCACGGGCCGTTGGACCTGATCGCGTCCAAGCTGAAGCCGGGGGCTGAGTTCCGCCTCGGCACCGATGATCCGACCTATTGCCGCTGGTCGATGATGATCATGGCACAGCGGACGGACTTCACCTGGCTGGCGCACCGGCCGGCGGATTTCCTGGAGCGCCCGGCGGACTGGCCCGAGACCCGCTATGAACGCAAGGCCCGGCGGCAGGGCCATGAGGTCTGGTACTTCCGCTACCGCCGCGCGGATTAACGCGAGGCGTGTGCGCTGCTGCCGGCTCCCGCCCCAGGCACATAGGCGTCGATCAGCGCGCCGACGTAATCGGGGTTCTGCGCGGTGAGATGTTCGTGCGGGCGCCCAGGCGCGTAGATGAAGCCGTGCACCGTATAGATCGTGCCGCCTAGGCCGTTCGAATCGCGGTACCAGACCTTCACCCGGCTCCAGTCATTCGCCTCACTGACGTCGAATACGGTGACATCCTGTTCGGCGTGGCCGCGCGTACCGTCGATGCGTGACCAATTGGCGTGGGTCAGCATCAGCACACGATCCTCGACGATCCGGCTGACCACGGCGACATGGCCGAGCGGAAGACGCGACTGACGCGCGAAGGCAATGACCGAGCCGACCTTCGGCTGATCGCCGCGCTTGTACCGACCGTGTGCCTGATTCCACCAGGTCCAGGCATCGCCATAGATCTGGATGCCTGACGCCTGGCGCGCGAAGGGCACGCATTGGCCATTATAGTCCAGCAGCGATCGCGCATGCGCGGGGGAGCCGAGGGCACAAACGAACGCTGCGACGAGAGCGAGGGGGGAGCGCTTCATCACGGGGCAAAAACTAACCGCCGTTTCTATGCGAGAGGTTGCGCAACATGGTTAACCAATGCCTTCCGGCCTCTCGTGCGCGGTGTTGCGAAGGTGTAACGATCACGCATTTTGTTCGCTGTCGCGAGCGCTAGAGGATGAAGGCGTCGCGACTCAGCCAATCGACCCCTTCGATGAGGATGGTGAAGTCCGCGCGGCCATCCCCGTCCACATCGCCCGACAGGATCGCGCCCGCGGCGCTGGAGTCGTAGCGCAGCTCGCCGGCCTGACCCGAAAATGCGTCCGTGCCCAGGAAGCGGAACGGATCGTCGGTCGCCGTGCTGATGTCCGCATCGATCGGCGACAGGCCGATCCGATCACCCTGACGCTGTGAGAAGTCGGCGATCGTGTCCTGGTCGCCCAGAGTGTCGGCGCGGAACAGGAACATGTCCGGCCCGCTGCCGCCAGTGAGGACGTCGTTGCCGCTGCCGCCGTCCAGCGTGTCGCGCCCCGTGCCGCCAAGCAGACGGTCACCCCCCGCGCCGCCGATCAGGAGATCGTCGCCCGAGCCGCCCTCGATCCGGTCGGCACCGTCGCCGCCGTGCAGCGTGTCGTTGCCATTGTCGCCATGAAGGTGGTCGTCACCGGCGCCACCCTGGATCAGGTCATGCCCAGCGCCTCCGTACAGCCGGTCCTGCTCGTCGGAGCCGATCATGCGATTGTCGAGTACATTGCCGTGGACGGTAAGGTCCCCCGCGGTGAGCCGTACGGTCTCTATATGCGCGGCCAGGGTGTAATCGACCGACGTCCAGACCGTGTCGTTGCCGCCGCCGGCGCGCTCGATCACCCGATCGCGCGACGAGGCGACGATATAGGTGTCGTCACCATTCCCGCCGTCCATCCGTGTCTGGCCCGCACCGCCGGTCAGGTGATCGTCTCCATCGCCGCCCAGGAGGATGCTGTCCCCCTTGGCCGCCGCCACTAGTCGATCGGCACCCGGCGTCCCCTCGATCGTGGTGACCGGGCCGGCGGGCGGCCGGGGGCCCGTTAGGTCGAGGAGGTCGGCGAGTCCTTCCGCCAGCACCGGCGATTCGGCCGCCATCGTGACCCAGTCGCCATGGCTGGCGAGCCAGGCGCCGATCAGCCCGGCTCCCTTGTCGAGGGCGGGCAAGGTCGCCTGATTGCCGGCCGGCGGCCATTTGGTGATGCCGTCGATGATATAGACCTGTGCCACATTCCCCACGATTCGATCCACGTCGGACACACGAATCCAGGACGGCTGATCGAGATACCCCGCCACGACATTGTCGGTGAGCGACAGGCCGTCGGCGCGTTCCACATAGATGCCGTTGAACATCCCGCCGAGCACCAGATTGTCGGCGATGGTGACGTCGACATAGGGCCTGGCGCCATTCTCATCGCCCATGAAGATGCCCTGCACGGCCGCACCCGCCCCGCGAAGGATGACATTGTCGGTGATGGTGATCGCGCTGGCGCTGTTCGGCTGGTTCAGCGTCCAGAACTGGATGGCGTCGGGGTGATCGCCGAATGCCGGGCGGAAGTTGGTGAAAAGATTATCGGCGACCACGATGTCCGATACGCCGCCGCCGCGCACCCCGTCCGAGCGCAGGTCGTGGAAGTAGTTGCCGCGCACCGTCACCCCGACGCTGTCGAGCATGTTGATGCCATGCCGCAGGTGAGTGAACTCCGACTGGGTAATCGAGATGTCGATGCTGTCGCGGATGATGAAGGCGTTGGTGTCGTAACCGCGCTCCCCCGGCGGGCCGTGGACGAGAATCTGGTCGAACGCCACCTGCGCGGCCTGCCTCACCTCGAAACCGAACAGCCCGCCCGGCTCATGATCGGCCAGCACTAGATTGCGAAAGGTGATGTTCTCGACCCCGAACGCCTTCAGCCCCGTAAGCTGGGCGGGTCGCGCGGGATCGGCCGAGGTGATGATGACTTCACCGTCAAAGCGCAGATCGCGCAGGGCGACGCGATCGTAGCTGCCGGGGGCCAGCGCGATCACGTCTCCCGCACGTGCCGCGCCCGCGAGGCTCATCAACTCGGCGGCAGTGGATGCCATCAGGGTGGCCATGATGATCCTCTCGTTCATGCGTGCACGGACCCGGCGGGCTACTTTCCAGGCACGTCGCCAAGGCTAAGGGACGCGATCCGACTGCGTCGTGCGGCTTGCCATGCCGTGTATATCCGGCGCCGCCGCTCAGTCAGTGCGGCGAGGCATAAAGCAAATGGCGCGCGGGCATGAATGGAGCCTCTGTTCTGGACCAGTAACCGGGGCAATTGATCCAGAACGGAGCGAGTAGTCCTGCGGAGGTGTTGAGCAACCGCTCCCTGGCTGTACCACGGTCGACACGCGCTGTTCTTCTGTTCGCTTGTCAGGGATGGTGGTCGATCAGGCGGCGCAGAAGCGGATGGCGATCAACGGCAGGATTCATCCGGCCGGGCAGGAGCGGGCGGCATGCAGACGATGCGACGTTGGATCATGGCGACAGCCTTGGCTGGGGCCACGCTGTGCTCGCTGGCGCCGTCGTCGGTGGCGGCTCAGGCGAGGAATGACGCCGCGGCCGGCACGCGGGAGGGGACGACGTCGCCGGTGGGGGCTGCTCCCGCCGCGACGGGCTACCTCCTTGGCACGGGCGACGTGATCGAGACGGCGGTGCTGGGCCGCAGCGACTTTACCGCGCGGGTCCAGGTGCAGGAGGATGGCACGGTCCAGCTGCCCTTCGTGAACAGCGTTCCGGCGGCTGGGCGCAGTGTGCTGGAGCTGCGCGATGATCTGCGCGCCCGGCTGCAGCAGGGCGGTTTTCTGGAGAACCCGGCGGTCAGCGTGATGGTGGCCAGCTACGGCAGCCGATATGTCACGGTGCTGGGGCAGGTGAACCAGCCGGGGGTGGTGCCGATCGACCGCGCCTATCGCCTGACGGAGATAGTCGCGCGGGCCGGCGGGCCCAGCGACAAGGCGGCGGACGCAGTAACGCTGACCCGCCCGGACGGTTCGTCCCGTGCGCTGTCGCTGCGGACGCTCGCGACCAGCGCGGTCAGCGATGATCCGACGGTGGAATCGGGCGACAAGGTGTTCGTCGCCGCGCCTGCCACCTTCTTCATCTACGGGCAGGTCAATGCGCCCGGCAGCTACCCGATCGATCGGCCGCTGACTGTGGAAATGGCGTTGGCGCGGAGCGGCGGCCTTACGCCGCTTGGCTCGGTGCGGCGGGTGAAGCTGGTTCGCGGGGGCAGTGAGACGAAGGTGGCGTTGAGCGAGAATTTGCGTCCCGACGATGTGCTGGTCGTCGGCGAGCGGTTTTTCTGAGGCCCCTATGCGACCGCAACAGATCCTTCGCATGCTTCAGGCGCGCTACTGGTTGATCGTGCTGCTCGCCGTGATCGGTGCGGTGGCCGGGCTGATCGCCGCGCGGCAGATTCCCAAACGCTACGAGGCGCGGTCCCGCGTGGTCGTCGACCTGCTGCGCGCCGACCCGGTGACCGGGCAGGCGCTTCCGCCCAAGACGATGGAGGCCTTTCTGGCCGCGCAGGTCGAATTGATCCGTGACCCCCGGGTTACGCGGCGGGTGGCGGACCAGTTCGGGTGGACGCAATCGCCCGAGCTGCGCGCGAAACATGCCGCGGCGCAAGCCGCGGGGTCCCGGGCGGGGCTGCGCGACTGGCTGGCGGAACAGGCGTCGGCCAGCACCAGTGCCGAGCTGATCCGCGGTAGTCCGATCCTCGAGATCGCCTATGTGTCCGCCGTGCCCGGGACCGCGCGGCGCGGCGCGGACGCGGTGCGCGAGGCGTTTCTGGCAGAGGCGCTCGACAGCAAGCGGCGTGACGCGGCGCAGAACGCCGGCTGGTTCGCGCGGCAGGCGGCGTCGCTCAAGGCGCGCCTGGCCGCTGCCGAGGAGCGCAAGGCCGCGTTCGAGCGGGCGAACAACATCGTGCTGCAGGATGACAATATCGACGCAGAGTCGTCCAAGCTGCGCGCACTGGCCAGCAGCGCCCCGGCGGCGGTCGCAGCCATCGCTACGGGACCTGTGGTGGCGCCGTCGGCCGGGCAATTGGCGCAGGTCGATGCCCAGCTTGCGGCGGCGCGCCAGACGTTGGGCGTGAACCATCCGGAGATGGTGGCGCTCCAGCGGCAACGCGGCGCGCTTGCTGCTGCGGTCGCGCGAGAAATGGGCAGCATGCGTGGCGGGTCGGGATCATCGGGCAATCGTCAGGCGGCGGAGTTCGGCGCCCAGACGCAGAAGGTGCTGGCGCAGCGCGGACTGGTGGATGCGGCACGGCGGCTCGCCGGTGATGTTGTCGTGCTTCGCGAGCAAGTGGCCAAGACGATGCAGCGCGCGGCCGATTTCGAGCTCCAGGCGCAATCGACCGATGCCGGGTTCAGCCGGCTTGGGGCTGCGGCGACCCCCCGCTCGCCGATCAATCCGCCGCGCTGGATGCTGGTGCTGGCCGGCAGCATCGCAGGGATGATCCTGGGCGCAGTTCTGGCGATTGCCGCCGAATTGTTCGCCCGGCGGGTGCGCGGGGCGGAGGATCTGCAGCAGATCGACGGGTTGCCCCTGATCGGGATGCTGGATCTGCCGCGCCCGACGGCGACCGCCGGATGGCGCGGCCTGTTTGCACGGCCGCAGCGCGCATGGTGACCGCCGCCGCCTCGGGCGCTCCCCCCGCTGCTCGCCAAGGCATGAAGGCAGTCACGCACGGCGAAGAGCGCGCGGAGATTTCTCCGGGCGGGGCGCGATAGGGCGGAGCGCCGGAATGACCAAGGGCGATCGTTCGGCTCATCGGCGCGACGCCGAAGGCGATGGGGGAAGAAGCGACATGGACGCTCAAACGATGACGGTGCCGGCAGCCAACGGAATGGACCACCGCCCTTCGGCACAGGCGCTTGCGAGCGAGGCGACTGCGCTGAACGTCGCTGATCACCGAGTGGCGGGACGGGAGGAGGCTGGCGTCCGCGGGGAGGCGGGCGGCGGACAGGACCATGAAGTGGAGGGCGACCGTCCCTTGGCGCAATCGGCCGTCTCCACCTCTGCTTCAGTGCCCGCTGCTGCTGCTACCGCGATGGGCCCGACGGAGGACGGCAGGGCCGATGCCGAGGCCAGGGGGGGCGAGCACGAGAAGGTGTCTGCTGACGATGCTTCGGAGCCGCCAGTCCGGGGCACGTTTGACTACAGCTTTTCCCGACGCATCGCTTGCCTTTCCGAGCCCGCCGGCGTGGCGGCACGGGGATATCGCGCCCTCCAGACGCATCTGCTCGCCGGCCATGTGCGCGATGGACGGCGGGGATTGGCGGTATGTGCGCCCACGCCGGCCTGCGGCTGCACCAGCGTGGCGGTGAACCTCGCGGTGGCCTTTGCCCAGGCCGGGATCAACACGCTGCTGATCGACGCCAATCTGCACCGCCCGGCAGTGCAGGACTTCATCCGCCCGGAGCAGCCCGCACGCGGTCTGGTGCAGATGCTGTCCGTTGGGGCCGAGCAGCGATCCGACGAGATCCGGCGAGAGGTGCGCCCCAACCTGTCGGTGCTCTATGCCGGTGGCGCATCACCGCGCGCGCACGATCTGATCGCCAGCCGCCTTTTCAAGCAGATCATCGATGACTGCATGCGCGCCTATGAGTTCACCATCGTCGACACCCCCGCAACCGACGGCAGCAGCGACGCGCGGCAGATCGCGATGGGCGTTCGCTACGGCCTGATCGTTGCGCGGCGCGACATGACATTGCTCACCGACGTCCATCGCACGGTGGCCGAACTCTCGAGCGATCGCGTGCGACTGGTCGGGAGCTTTCTCGCCGCGTTTTGACCAAGTGCGGGTTCGGGAGCAGCGGCTACCGGATTGGTGACCGTCAGAAGATGCGGCAGACCAGCACCGTACGGTGCGACCAAACGAAGCGACATTGGTCATAGATCAGGAAGCGTCAGAACGATGTTGGCGAGTGGCAAAGCTTAAGCAAGCGGTTGGCTGCCGCACGTAGCAGGGTCAGCACATGTCAGGCCGCGTTGCGCCGATTATGATGATGAGGCGTTAAACTCAACCCTCTATTCGCTGGGCCAAAGAATCAGAAAATCTGGAATCATAAGATTAGGCCTTTCGCACAAGCAAAAGCCACTAGGACAAGAGTCGGAAGGCGGATGCGCCATATCGCGAGAGCTATCAGTGCTTTCCAATGATGACCCGAAGCGGTGAAGAGTCTTACCGTTTCAACCTTCGCGGAGCGGCGGGACCGGCCAGCTATCAGACTATGGTATTGCCACATGCTTCACTTATGCAGCCAATGTGGAGCCCCGACCAAGCGGGGAGTGTATAACAGACTCTACATATAGCCTTGGTGACGCCCCGCGATGACTATGGGTGCGGAACTCGACGAGGCTTCTCAGCGCAGCGATCTACGGCCCTTTGTCATCATTCGCGAAAGCACGGGAGCGATTCGATGACCCCGTTCAATGACTCTGATCGCACGCGCTGGCAGCGATGCGCAGCTGCGATCTGCCAAAAATAGACTGAGCGGCGTGTCGAGCTTCACCTGACCCGAGAGAAGGTCGCCAACGTTCTTTGCTTCCCCAAACGGTGGCTGTCGCAGCCTCTCCCGCAGCTTCGGCGGCTTTGCCAGAATGCAAGCAGAGACATCGCTGCCTCGCGCGCTGTCGTGACGCTCCGTCCGGCTGAAAGCCGAAGGTTTCGGTTAGAGCAGCCGCTCAAAATCGTGACCGCCTCGTGACTTTGATGTCGAGGCATCATGGTGAAGCAGACAAACGGCGCGGTCGACCGCGTTGGCGGCAGGCGTGCCTCAGGACGCGGTTGGGGATCAATTGTGACCAGCACCGAAGCGATCAGCGGGGTTTGGTAATACTGCGGTCAGCAGGCAGGACCGATCACGTCGCTCTGCTTATAGTTCGAGACAACAGATAAACCTGCGCCCGCACATACGTCCGTGGCCAAGACCGTGGCACGAGCCAGAAGGCTCGGCGGAGCGACGGCGTTTTCAGCTCCGATCCCGGTTGAGCGCTCTTATCGGCTGACGAGACAACGCTCCCGCTGCGCAAGTACCCGGCATCTTTCCGTGAAAGCGTCCGATGTGCGGGGCGACGCACGACCCGGCGCAACATTCAGCCGGGCGCAACCAAGGCGACCTCGGGGACACGCCGTCGGAGCGTATCCGCGGAGATGAGCGCGATCGCGTACCAGTGCCCGCTTCCTCAAACGGCGCTTCGAGGAGAAATCGTTCCCAGCCGGGTACTCGTCCATCCGGCAGGCGACGCGAGGTGGGCCTGACCGTTCCTGTCCCGCCCGGTCGTCCGCTCACCGCGGCTTGACGAACTTCAGCGTGAAGCGGTCGCTCTCACCGATCCTGGCGTATTTGGCGCGATCGACGTCCTTCAGCGCGAACGTCGGCGGGAGGGTCCACACACCATTGGGATGATCGTGCGTGTCTTTGGGATTGGCGTTGATCTCGCTTTCGCCGGCCAGCTTGAACCCGGCCCGTTCGGCAAGCTGCACCACCGTCGATCGCTTGATGTAGCCGCTTTTCTTTTCCAGCGCGGTGTCCATCGTTTCGGGTAGGCGGTGGTCAGTGATGCCCAGCACGCCGCCCGGCTTCAGCATCGTGAAGAATGCCTTGAACGTGCGCGCGGCCACTGCGGGATCGTCGTTCATCAGCAGATTGTGCACGTTGCGGAAGGTGAGCACCACGTCGGCGCTACCGGCCGGAACGGTGCTGGTGCCGGTGGCGGGATCGATCGTGGCGACCGTCGCCGGGCCGAACCACGCCTGCTTCGCCGTCAGCATCTTCTGAGCGCTGTCGACGCCGCGCTGGTTGACCAGCGCGACATAGCGGCCCTTGCCCTTGGTCATGGGCGCGAGGATTTCGGTGTACCATCCGCCGCCAGGGCTGAATTCGACGATCGTGTCGGTCGGCTTCACGCCAAAGAAGGCGAGCGTTTCGGCGGGGTGACGATATTGGTCGCGTTGCCGGTTGGCGGCGCTGCGTTGCGCATCATTGACGGCGCTGCTGATGGCGCCTGAGGGTTGCGGTGCGGTGGGCCGTGCCGTCTGGGCGGAAACCGCCGCGGCGCTGGCAAGCAGGACGGTCGCAATGGCGATGGTGCGCATTATCTTTATCTCTCCCGGCAAGACGCTGGTGGGGTGTGGAGGCAAGTGAATGTCAACGCAAGCGATGCTGTACGGGGTGGCGGCATCATGCGCAGCGGCGGCCGCGGGCGCGGCCTGGGGCGATCGGCGCCGGACGCAGCGGCACGATCCCGATGCCGTGGGCGTGATCGACTGGCGAACGGTGCAGCTGATCGCGATCGTCGCCGGGCTGGTGGTGGCTGCATTCGCCGTGCGCAGTTGATGATGCCGCCACCAATGGTCTACCGAAATTAGGTCCATTTCCGACCGGCTGGAGCGGCATCTCCGTTCCGGCGCGGTATGCCACCTCGCGTGTTGGCGGTTGAGGGCAAGTGATGCGGCGATTGGTGGGACGCGCGATCGAAAAGGCGCGTTTATGGCGCTGGCAACGCGATCCGCTGCATAGCCTGGCGCTGCGTCGCTGGTTACGGGAACGCTACGGGGTTGACGTCGGGCTCTACACGTACGGCTGCTTCGATCCGTGGCGGATGCCAGGCCCGCTGGTGATCGGGCGGTACTGTTCGATCGCCAGGACGGTCCATTCGGCGCCGATCAACCATCCCATTGCCGCGATCTCGACCCACCCGGTGCTGTACGAGCGGCAGTTCGGCGTGGTGGACGCCGACCTGCATTATGATTCACCGCAGGTCATCGAGGACGACGTGTGGATCGGCCACAATGCGGTGATCCTGCCTGGATGCCGACGGATCGGCCGGGGCAGCATCATCGGGGCGGGGGCGGTCGTGACCCGCGACGTACCGCGCTATGCGATTGTCGCCGGCAACCCCGCGCGCGTGCTGCGCCAGCGCTTCACGCCGGAGGTTCAGGCCGTGCTGGAGCGAAGCCAATGGTGGCAGATGGATCTGGCGCAGCTGCGTGACTTGGTCCTGCGCAACCCCGAGTTCGTGTTTGATCCGGCGGGGCGCGCACACGTCGCCACGGCGGCGGGGCTGGCGAGCGCCGCATGAGCACGATGATGGAGGTCAGCGTGATCATCCCGCATCATGATGATCTGGCGGGGCTTGATCGCTGCCTGGATGCGTTGTCGCGGCAGACCATGGCGCGCGACCGGTTCGAGATTATCGTGGCCGATAACATGAGCATGTGCGGGGAGGACGCCGTGCGTGCGCTGGTGGCAGGGCGAGCGCGCGTGGTGTTGGCGCGGGAGCGCGGGGCCGGGCCGGCGCGCAACGTCGCCGTCGCGCATTCGCGCGGCGCGGTGCTTGCCTTCACCGATGCGGATTGCGTGCCGGCCCCCGGCTGGCTCGAGGCGGGATTGGCGGCGCTATGGGATCATGACTTTGTCGGCGGGCAGGTCGATGTGCTGATCGACAATGACGGGGAGAAGACCGGGTCGGAGGCGTATGAGGCGGTCTTCGCCTTTCGCAACCGGCGCTATGTCGAGCAGCAGGGTTTCTCCGTCACGGCCAATTTGTTCTGTCGCCGGACGGTCTTCGCCGCTTCTGGTCCGTTTCTCGCCGGCACGTCGGAGGATCGCGACTGGTGCGTCCGGGCGCGGGCGCTGGGATTTCGAATCGGCTACGCTCCGGCAGCGGTGGTGGGGCACCCCGCGCGCGGCGACTGGCCGGCGTTGCTGTGCAAATGGCGCCGGCTCAACGCGGAGATGTTCGCCTTTGCCCGCGAGCGCCGGGGCGGGCGGTTGCGGTGGTTCGTGGCAAGCGCGGCGATGCCGGTGTCGATTCTGGTGCATGGGCTGCGCATCCTGACCAGCCCCGCGCTGACCAACTGGCGGGAGCGTCGGCGTGGTCTCGCGACGCTCGCGCGGCTGCGATTGTGGCGCTGTGCCGATGGCATGTTGCGGCTGGTGGGCGCACGCCCGTGATCGAGGTCGCAGTGTGTATCGTGTCGTTCCGTGATCCGGCGCTGGTCGTACAATGCCTCACGGCACTGGCCCGTTCGACGTTCACCGACTTCGCGGTGGTAATCTGCGAGAATGGCGGGGCAGCGGCGCGGCGTGCGTTGCAGGACCGGTTGCCCGCGACGCTGCCCGGCGGGCAGCCGGTCACGGTCGTCCCCCAGTCCGACAATCTGGGCTATGCCGGCGGGGTGAATGCCTGCATCGCCGCGCGGCGCGACGCCGCGGCCTGGTGGGTGCTCAATCCGGACACGACGCCGGAACCCGGTGCGCTCACCGCACTGGTGACGCGATTGGGGCAGGGGGGTTGCGACGCGGTGGGCGGCGTCCTGTACCACCCGGGCGGCCGGGTGCAGGCCTATGGTGGGCGCTGGTACCCGGTGTTGGCGCGGGCAACCTCGATCGGGGTCGGTGCTTCGATCGATGCGCCGCCCGATGCGGCCCGGGTCGAGCGGGACATGAACTATCTGCTGGGGGCGTGCATGCTGGTCAGCCGTGCCTTTGTGCAGACCGCCGGGCCGATGCGGGACGATTATTTCCTCTACGCTGAAGAGATCGAATGGTGCCTTCGCGCGCAGCAGCAGGGCCTGCGGCTGGGCTTCGCCCCAGGGGCCCGTGTCTGTCATGGACAGGGTGGCACCACCGGCTCCGCCGCGGCCATTCGGCAGCGGCCGCGGCTGCCGATCTTCCTTGATGAGCGCAACAAGCTGCACGTGGTGCGCGATACGACGCCGGCGCATCTGCCGCTCGCGGCGGTGTCGGCGCTGGTACTGGGTGCGGCACGCTTCGCCCGGCGCGGCGCGGTGCGGCAATGGCGCGACGCGCTGGCGGGATGGTGGGCGGGCATCCGCAATCATCGTGGCGCGCCCGAGTGGATCGCCTGACGAGCATCAGTCTCGTCGCGCAGTAGGTCGGACACTTCCCGACCAGCAGTTGATTCAAAACATACCGATCGGTATGAATGGTTGTTGACCGGCACTGGCAGCGTCTCTATACCAACCGGTACACAACAGCTGCTCCCGTATCATCGGCCATGATGCGGGAACGGCGCCGAGGATGCCTGGCGACCGACGCCGGGAAGATCAACTGTTCAGATTGCCACCGCCCGCCCGTCGCTCGCGCGACGGTGCCCGGTCGCGCGCCCAACAGGGCAGAAGGGAAGCATCATGGCCTATCTCGCCTTCAACACTATCGACGCTGCGCTTCCGCTGGCGCCGATCGCCGATCCGATCCCCGCCAGCACTGCGCGGGACGATCGCTATGCCGATGATGCCCGCTTCGGCGCGTTGGAATGGTCTGTCATTGCGTTGGCGCGCAATGATCGGCTGTCATCCTTGCGCGAGCCAGGTCGCTTGTCGGTCGCGCTACGGGCGGTGATGCGGCAGAACAATCCCCGTCTTGCCGACGAGCGGCTTGAGGCGTTGCGGCGGATGGCGGTGCTCGCCTGGCACCAGAGCTTCCAGGTCGCGGCAAGCGAGCTTCGCGCCTTCTTCGACGCCGGCTTCACCCATGGTCAGTATGAAACCATGATGGCGAGCATTGCGGCGGCGCGCACGCAGCGCCGCCGTCGCCGCTGAGTGCATCCGCCGGCGCGCTCGTGCGTTGGCTGCGAGGGTGATCGATGCGAGGAGTATCACGCCGACGGGTCCATCAGTCTTGATGTAGTCGTGGCATGTTCGAAGCTGCGGACGATGCGATGTGGGTCAGTATCGTGACCAGATGAGATATGATCTGCATCAATATAGAAGGTGATCGACGTTGCATCTGATATGCGCGACGACAGGATGCGATCTGCGCTTCTTCTTTAATCTTTCGGGGCTGGTCGGGCAAGTTTTTGATTTCATCGGATTGTGTCGGGAACGGGCCCGCTGTTGCACTCGTTAAGGCCGCATTCCTCAGGAGGATGCAATGGCCGACACGATCGACCCGGCGCGTGCCGACGACGCGCCGCTTTCCACATCGAAACACCGCGGTGCTGCCGTGGAGGCAGCGGGCAATGCGACGCTGCCGCATCCGGCGGACGGCAATGCCGATACGCTGATCGGGCGCACCGTGACGATCCGGCGCCCGCGCGCCGAACTATTCGCCTTCTGGCGAGACTTCACCAACCTTCCCCACGTGCTCGAGAATGTCGAGCGGATTGAGGTGCTGGACGACCGCCGCTCGCACTGGACGGTGACCGCACCGGGCGGGAACACCGTCGAATGGGTGGCGGCAATCACCGACGAAAAGGAGGGCGAGTATATCGCCTGGGCGTCGGAGGAGGGTGCGGACGTGTCCAACAGCGGGCGCATCGATTTCCGCGACGCACAGGGCGATCGCGGCACGATCGTCACCGCGACGATCCTTTATGATCCGCCCGCCGGGCTGATCGGCAAGGTCATCGCCAAGATGTTCCAGCGCGAACCCGCCATCCAGGCGCGGCGCGACCTGCGTCGGTTCAAGCAACTGATGGAAACCGGCGAAATCGCCACCGGCGCGCGCAACCGCCGCCTTCTGGACGAGGGGAAGAACTGATGCGAGCATTGGCCTGGCACGGCAAGCATGACGTGCGCGTCGACACCGTCGACGATCCGGAAATCCTCAACCCGCGTGATGCAATCATCAAGATCACCTCGACGGCGATCTGCGGGTCCGACCTTCACCTATACGACGGCTATATCCCCACGATGCAGTCGGGCGACATCCTGGGCCATGAGTTCATGGGCGAGGTGGTCGAGACCGGCCCGAAATCGACGTTGAAGAAGGGCCAGCGCGTGGTGGTGCCATTCACCATCTCGTGCGGCGCCTGCTACCATTGCAGCAAGCACCAATATTCCGCCTGCGACAACGGCCTGCCCGCCGACAACCAGGATCTGGGGCAGGAGATGTATGGTCAGCCCATGGCGGGCCTGTTCGGCTACAGTCACCTGACCGGCGGCTATTCGGGCGGCCAGGCGGAATATGTCCGCATCCCATTCAGCGACGTCGGCCCCATCGTGGTGCCGGACGGCGTCCCCGATGAGAAGGTGCTGTTCCTGTCGGACATCCTGCCCACCGGCTGGATGGCGGCGGAAAATGCCGAGATCGAACCGGGCGACACGGTGGCCGTGTGGGGCTGCGGGCCGGTCGGCCTGTTCGCGGTACAGTCCGCGTTCCTGATGGGCGCGGCGCGGGTGATCGCGATCGATCACTTTCCCCGCCGGCTGGAACTGGCGAAGAAGTTCGGCGCCGAGACGATCAACTTCGAGGAAACCGCCACTTATGAGGCGCTGATGGAGATGACCGGCGGCATCGGGCCGGATGCGTGCATCGATTCCGTCGGCCTGGAGGCGCACGGCCTGTTCGTCGACAATGTCATCGATCAGATAAAGGCGTCGACCTTCCTCGGCACCGATCGCCCGCACTCGATCCGCCAGGCGATCCTCGCCTGTCGCAAGGGCGGGCGGGTGTCGATGCCGGCGGTCTATGGCGGCTTCGTCGACAAATTCCCGCTCGGCGCGTTCATGGAAAAGGGGCTGACGCTCAAGACCGGTCAGACCCACGTCCAGCATTATATGCCGGGGCTGCTAAACGCGATCATGGAGGAGAAGATCGATACGACCTTCCTGATCAGCCACACGCTGCCGCTGGAAAATGCCCCGGACGGCTACCGCATCTTCCACGACAAGCAGAATGAAGTGACCAAGGTGGTGTTGAAGCCGGGTCTTGAGCGGATCGAAATCGACCTTTGAGGAGAGGTGCCATGGCCAATAAGCTCGCCCTTGTTACCGGCGCCTCGACCGGCATCGGCTTCGAACTTGCCACCATCGCGGCCCGGGAAGGTCATGACCTGATCGTGGTCGCCGATGAGGAACTGATCCATGCCGCCGCGCGCGACTTCGAACAGTTCGGCACCAATGTCGTGGCCGTAGAGGCGGACCTTTCCACGCTGGAAGGCGTGGACGCCGCGCTTGCCGCGGCGGCCGGGCGCCAGATCGACCTGGTCTGCGCCAACGCCGGGATCAGCAAGGGCGGGCCCTTCCTCGACGAAAGTATCGAGGATTGGCGCCATTCGATCGACACCAACGTCACCGGCACCGTCTATCTGCTGCAGAAGAGCCTGCGCGACATGGTGGCGCGCGGATCGGGCAAGATCCTGGTGACGGGATCGATCGCCGGCTACATCCCCGGCAGCTTCAACGCGATCTACAATGCGACCAAGGCGTTCATCGACAATTTCACAGAGGCGCTTCGCAACGAGATCAAGGATGTGGACGGCGTGACGCTCACCACGTTGATGCCCGGGCCGGTGGACACCGAATTCTTCGCCCGCGCCGACATGCTCGACACCTCCGTCGGGCAGAGCGAGAACAAGTCCGATCCTGCCGACGTGGCGAAGGACGGCTGGGACGCGTTGATGGCCGGCAAGGGGCACATCGTGTCGGGCCTGAAGAACAAGATCCAGGTGTTGGGCTCCGGTGTCGTGCCGCAGTCGGTGCTGGCGGAGCGGCATCGTGCGATGGCCGAGCCGGGATCGGGCAAGGAATGATCGCCGGTGGCTAGAGCGCCGCGATCCTGGCCTGGAGACGAGCCACGATCGCGGCCACCAGCGCAGGATCGACCGCCGCCCATCCGCCGAAATCCAGCGCGACCCGCCGCGCCGTGGTGAACGCGGAGAAACTGGACAGCAGCAGCAATGCCTCAAGCCGGTCCTCCTGCGCCGGTTCCGCGCGGCCGCCGATCGCCGCCACCAGCCCGGCGACCAGCGTCAGCCCCGGCTCCCACAGGTCGCGGTATAAAAGGTCATGCGCCATCCCCTTGTGGTTCATCTCGCGCATCATGAACGTAGCCCAGCTGTCGTCCTCCGCAACGTCGAGCAGCATCCCTGCGAGCAGCGACACCACTTCCTGCAACGCCGCGCGCGCTACATCCGGTGGCATGGGCATCCCCGCCTGGATCGCCGAAACACCGGTCAGCATGCGCGCGCGATAGCGCTCCACCACATGTTCGGCACAGGCGCGGTACAGGCCTTCCTTGCCCCCGAAATGGTAGGTGATCGCCGGCAGCGCGACGCCAGTGCTCGCGGCGATCTCGCGCGTGCTCGTCCCCTCGAACCCGTGTTTGCTGAACAGCGCCAGCGCCGCGCCGATCAGGCGCTGCCGCGTCTCCGCGCTGCTGCGATACGGCCCGCGCGGCGCGCGCGGGCGAGGGGGAACGGCGCTGGTCACGCCACCCTCCATACGGCCCACCGGGGTTGCGTGACAGCCCATTGCAGCATATCAAATCCTATCGAACGATCGGAATTGGATATGTCAGTCGGACATCAGGGCTATCAGGTGGATTATGCGAACCCGGTGGGGGAGGCGTCGCTCGTCCCGCCGACGTCGCCGCAATGGCGCGTGTTCAAGAACCCGGTGGCGATCGCGGTCGGCGGGGTGGCGGCGGTGCTGCTGGAGTTCGCCGACGCGCGGATACGCTCGGGCGTGTGGGACCACTCCACCTACGAGGTTGATCCGATCGGCCGGTCCAAGCGGACCGGCGTTGCCGCCATGGCGGGCGTATTCGGGCCGGCGAGCACGGCGCGGCGGATCATCGGCGGCGTCAATCGCATGCACCGCAAGGTGACCGGCGAGACGCCCGGCGGCGAAGCCTATCGCGCGCTTGATCCCGAGTTGCTCGACTGGGTCAGCGCCACCGCGGCCTATGGCTTCCTGGAGGCCTATCATCGCTTCGTCGCACCGCTCAGCGAGGCGGAGCGAAGCGCCTATTACCGCGACGGCGAACCCGTGGTGCGCCTGTACGGCGTGGAGAACCCGCTCACCAGCGACGAGGATTTCTTCGCCATGCTGGATCGCTTGCTGCCCCGGTTCGAGGCGCACCCGATCAACCTAGAATTCCTGGCGATCATCCAGTCGGGGAAGGCCGCGCCGGCCGTGCCGCGCTTCCTTCACCAGGCGCTCGCCCGTGCGGCGGTGTCGCTGCTGCCGCCGGCGGTGCGCCAGCGACTGGAGCTGGGCGCCGAATATGATCTGCGGCGCACCGACCGGTTGATGCTGCTCGCAGCCGGCACTCTCGCAGACCGGGTGCGCGACCCGCGTTCGCCCGCGTGGCAGGCGGCACGGCGGCTCGGCCTGCCGGGCGATTTCGCTTGGCGCTCGCCGAGCGCGCAGGCGCGGATGCTGGGCCACGCCGGGATCGGCACACAGGCCGCGCCCGCCACCTGACACAGGTGTCAGGCGCTGCGCCCGGCGGCGCTGCTAGTAGAACAGGATGAAGACGCCCGAAAAGGGCGCTTGAGCTTTGATCGGGGAGAGGATCGATGACCGCAATGGGCCGTACGCGCCGGGCGATGTATTTGGGCGCCAGCATCTTGGCGGTGATGGCAGGCGCCGCGCAGGCGCAGGACGCGGCGGCGGGCGCGCCCGATGCCACCGCGCCGGCGCAGGAGGAAGCGCCGGCAACGACCAGTCAGCAGACACGGCCAAGTGACGCCGCGCTCGGCGACATCGTCGTTACGGCGCAGCGGCGCGCGGAATCGATCAACCGGGTCGGCATTTCGGTGCAGGCGCTGGAGTCCGAGACGCTGCAGGAATTGCGCGTCCAGAACGTGCGTGACCTGACCGCGGTCGTCCCCAGCTTCACCGTCGCGCAAAGCTACCAGGGCGTGCCCACCTACACGCTGCGCGGCATCGGCTTCAATTCGATCAACCTGTCGGCCCAGTCGACCGTCGGCACCTATGTCGACGAGGTCGCCTATGCCTATCCGATCATGAACACCGGCCCGCTGATCGATATCGAGCGGGTCGAGGTGCTGAAGGGGCCGCAGGGTACGCTCTACGGCCGCAACACCACCGCCGGCCTCATCAACTTCGTCACCGGCAAGCCGAGCGAGGATGCGTCGGGTGCGATGTCGGTCGATGTCGGCAACTACCAGACCTTCAATGTCGGCGGCTATGTCACTGGCCCGATCGCCGAAGGTATCCAGGGCCGCATCGGCTATCGCGTCGATCTCAGCAACGAGGGCTGGCAGATCAGCAACAGCCGCCCCAACGAGCGGCTTGGCCGCGTGAAGCGGTACGGCGTGCGCGGCTCGCTGGCGGCGCAGCCGGGTCCGTTCGAAATCGACGTGTCGGCGACCTACTGGGTCAACAAGTCGGACACCGTCGTGGGTCAGGCGATCGGCTTCACCCCCGCCACGACGCCCGGCAGTGGGGGCGCGGCAAGCAACTTCAACGCGCCGGGCGCGGCCGCCTATATCGCTGCCAACCGCCCGACCAGCGGCAGCCAGGCGGACTGGGCGCCCTATGCCCGCCGCTCCGCCGACATCGGTCGCGGTGCTGGCCTGAAGGGGCCGCTGGCCGAGGACAATTACTTCATCGGGCTGAAGGCGCGCGTCCAGCTCGACATTTCGGACAATGTCCGCGCGGTCTCGCTGACCGGCTATAACGAGTTCGATCGCAAGGCGACGTTCGACTGGTCCGGCATCCCCAACGAGGTGCTGATCCAGGAGGCGGACGGCAACATCAAGAGCTTCGCGCAGGAGCTTCGCGTCGAGGGCGATGGCCCCGGCTTCAACTGGCTGGTCGGGGGCTATTACGCCAAGGACAAGATCAGCGACACCAACCGTACCTTGCTGGGCGAGAACGCCAATTCCGCGCTGCTCCGCTTCGCGACGTCGCAGCTGATCAACTCGCCGATCAACACCTTTGGCTATACGCTGGCCGATGCGGCCACGACGTTCCGCACCTACCGCGACGAAGGCGCGTTCGACACGACGACGTGGAGCATCTTCGCCAATGGCGATTATGCCTTCTCCGATCTCGTGAAGCTCACGCTGGGCGCGCGCTACACCCAGGATCTGCAGAAATTCACCGGATGCTCGCGCGATTTCAACGGCAGCATGCAGACCAACATCAACCTGTTCAACCGCGGCCTCTATCAGCAGCTGTTCAACCCGACGCTGCCGCTCGCGGCGCCGATCGGCCGCAACGAATGCAACACCTTCAATCCGGCGACCAACAGCTTCGGCATCGTCAACTCGCGGCTGGACGAGGACAATTTCGCGTGGCGCGCAGCGCTCGACTTCACGCCCAACGCGACGACCTTGTTCTACGCCTCGATCTCGCGCGGGTATAAGTCGGGCACCTCGCCGATCAACGCGGCCAGCAACGCGGCGCAGAACCTGCCGGCCAAGCAGGAGCGGCTGACCGCCTACGAAATCGGTGCGAAGCTGGGCTTCCTCGATCGCCGCGTGCAGCTGAACGTCGCCGGCTTCTATTACGACTATAAGGACAAGCAGATCAGCGCCTATTTCGCTGATCCGATCTACACCGCGCTCGCCCGGCTGGATAACATCCCGAAGTCGGAGGCTTACGGCATCGAGGGCGAACTGACGGTCCGTCCCGCCCGCCCGCTGACGCTGATGGCGAACGCCTTGTGGCTGAAGACGCGGATCAACGGCTATGTCGGCACCAACGCCGCCGGCCGCCCGCAGGATTTCGACGGTGCGCGCTTCATCTACAGCCCGGAATGGACGCTGTCGGGCACCGCGCTGTTCGACCAGCCGGTCAATGACGACGTCAGCTTCACCGCCAACGCGAACGTACGCTGGCAGTCCCGCCAGACGACGATCTTCGAATTCAATCCGCTGTACGACATCAAGCCGTACGCGGTGGTCAACGCCGGCTTCGGCGTGAAGGCGGCGGACGAAAGCTGGGCGGTGAACGTCTGGGGTCGCAACCTCTTCGACGAATATTACTGGAACGCGGTCGCCAGCAACGCCAACATCGTCGTGCGCTTCCCGGGCCAGGTCCGCACATACGGTGCCACCGCGACCTTCCGGTTCTGAGGCGTGGAGAGAGGAGCGGGAGAGGCATGACGAACTTGCCGCCGACATTCGGTGAGGCACTGGCGCGGCACGCGGCGGAACGGCCGCAGCAGGTGGCGCTTCGGTTCGAGGACCGGGTGACCGATTATGCGACCTTCGATGCCCATGCGTCGCAGATCGCCAACGGTCTACTGGCGATGGGGCTGAAGCACGGTGATCGCGTCGCCTATGTCGGTAAGAACAGCGACTGGGCGGTCGAACTGGCGCTCGGCACTGCCCGCGCTGGCATGGTGCTGGTGCCGATCATCTGGCGGCTGGCCCCCGCTGAAGTGGACGGCATCCTGGGCGATTCCGGTGCGCAGACGCTGTTTGTCGAGCCTGCCTTCGCCCGCGACTTTCCGGCCGCGCAGGTGGTGGTCATGGACGACGGCTTCGCCCGCTGGCGCGACGCGCAGAGCAGCACGCCGCCGCCGGTGACCGTCACCGAGGACGACGTGGTGCTCCAGCTTTACACCTCGGGCACCACCGGCGCGCCCAAGGGGGTGATGCTGAGCCACGCCAATGGCATTCAGCAGCGGCAGAAGCAGATCGACGCGCGGATTGACTGGCTGCTCGCTGATCCGGGTGACACCACGATCATCGCCATGCCGTACGGCCATATCGGCGGCGTCGGCGTCGCGCTTGGCGCCGTCAACAGCGGGCAGGAACTCATCATCCACGCCGAATATGAGGCGGGCGCGGTGATGGACGCGATTGCCGAGCATCGCGTCCGCCGGCTGTTCCTGGTTCCGGCCGCGATCGGCCTGATGCTGCAGCATCCCAAGGCGGCGACGGCCGATTTCTCCTCGATCGAGACCCTGTCCTACGGCGCCAGCCCGATCCCGCTGCCGCTGTTGCAGCAGGCGGTGGAGCGGATCGGCTGCGGCTTCGTCCAGGTCTATGGCATGACGGAGACGTGGGGTTCGATCGTCGCCCTCCCGCCAGAGGATCACCTGCCCGGGCGCGAGCACAAGATGACCGCCGCCGGAAAGGCGCTGCCTGGCGTCGAGCTGAAGATCATCGACGAGGATGGCAACACGCTGCCGCCCGGCGAGATCGGCGAGGTCGCGATCCGCAGCCCAAACAACACGCGCGGCTATTGGAACAAGCCGGAGGAAAGCGCCAAGGCGCTGATCGGCGATGGATGGCTGCGCACCGGCGACGCGGGGATCCTTGATGAAGAGGGCTATCTCTATATCCAGGACCGCATCAAGGACATGATCATCACCGGCGCGGAGAACGTCTATCCCGCGGAGGTGGAAAGCGCGATCTACGGCCATCCCGCCGTGGCGGACGTCGCGGTGATCGGCGTCCCCGACCCCAAATGGGGTGAGGCGGTGAAGGCGATGGTGGTGTTGAAGCCCGGCGCCGAATGCGACGGCGATGCGATCATCACCCATGCCCGCGAGCGGATCGCCGGGTTCAAATGCCCAAAGAGCGTCGAGTTCATCGAGGCGCTGCCGCGCAACCCGTCGGGCAAGATCCTGCGGCGCACGCTGCGCGAGCCTTTCTGGTCCGGCCACGAACGGAGAGTGAATTGACGAGCTTCGCACGCACCGACGAACAGCGGATGCTGGCCGAGACGCTGGACGTTGCCCTTTCCAACGGGGCTGACTGGCAGGCGGCCGTGGTGGACACCGGGCTCGGCCAATTGGGCGTGTCGGCGGACGAGGAGGGGCTTGGCACCGACCTGCGCGATGCGGCGGTCGTTGCGGCTGCCTTCGGGCGCGCGAACGCTGCCTTGCCCTGGGCGGAACATTGGGTTGCGACCCGGTTGGGTGCGCGGGGGGAGAATGGCCCGCGTGCGGATGCCGACGTCGCGGCGCTCGCGCGTGCAAGGGAGCCGCGCGAGCGCCAATGGGCCGAGGACGCGCTGACCGTGCTGCATTGCGCGGAGATCGTCGGCCTGTGCCGAACGATGCTGCGCGACGCCGCGACCTTCTCCAAGGAGCGCCGCCAGTTCGGGGTCGCGATCGCCAGCTTCCAGGCGCTGCGCCATCGCATGGCGGACATGGCGATGATCCTTGAGCAGGCTGAGGCGATCACCGGCGCGGCGATCGCTGCGTTCGATGGCGATGAGACCGGCCGTGCGCGGGCGGTGTCCGCCGCGCGCGTCGTGTGCGACGACGCCGCTCGCCTAATCGGGGAGGGCGCGGTGCAGATCCACGGCGCGATGGGGCTGACCGCGGAGTTGCGGCTTGGCGGCTATTTCCGCCGCGCGCGCACGCTGGCGCAAGGCGACGGCACCGCCCGCCATCACCTGCGACGCTACGCCGCCTGACGAACCCCCTGATCCGGTCTTAACGGGCGTCCGGCCGTCGCGCGGACGTCCACCAGGTCCAGCCGGTTACGCCGCCGCTCGCTGCGCCGAGGCCAGCGAGCCAGTAGCCATCGCGCACGTCGATCACGAAGACGAGCAGCGCGGCAAATGCTGCGCCGGCGACAAGGCCGCCCGCACTATAGGCCAGCGCGCTTTCGCGATCATGGCGGGCCAGCCACGCCGTGAACGGCAGACCGATCAGCAGCGTACCGCCCGCCACGATCGGCGCCGCCACCAGAAGTGGCGCAATCGCCAGCAGCAGCGAGGCCGGAATGTCGGTGGCCTGCTCGACCCGGGTAAGGCCGAGCAGCGCGAAGAAGGTGGAAAAGAGCAGATAGGGCGCCGCCCCGACGAGCGC
Source organism: Sphingomonas olei (assembly GCF_045369765.1). Taxonomy (NCBI): domain Bacteria; kingdom Pseudomonadati; phylum Pseudomonadota; class Alphaproteobacteria; order Sphingomonadales; family Sphingomonadaceae; genus Sphingomonas; species Sphingomonas olei. The sequence goes on along the minus strand of NZ_JBIQEU010000009.1, from coordinate 87,221 downwards.
GCCGGCGAGTACCGATTTGGCAAAAGCCCGTATCATGCCCCATCACAACAGGTGCGCGGCCAAACGGCAACATGCCTCGGCGCGGGCGACAATTTCCGAGGGATGGGCACACCGGTCACCATGTGCGGGTTATCCGGAGGAGGGCTGAAATGCCAGTCGAGGCGCTAGACCATGTTCAACTTGCCATGCCGCCCGGCAGCGAGGATGCGGCACACCGCTCCTACGCCGGATTGCGGGTATTCCGAAGTCCCGAGCCGCCCATCTCGCCGGACGCGGCGGCTGCTGATTCGTCCTCACCTTGAGCCATCAGGGGCAGACGGATCGATGATCCCGTCACCGTTCTCGCCGCCGCCCGCCCCGTGAACTGTGGAAGGCGACGGTTTCCCGCTCAGGCCGCCTGATCCACCACGACTCGCGCGATCAGGTCGCGCTGGATCTCGTTCGATCCGGCGTAGATGCTGGCCGCGCGATTGTTCAGATATTTGGGCATGGCGATTGCGATTGCGTCGGGCGCGTCCTCGAGGTCGCCCTCCCAGTCGGCAGCGATCTCCAGCGCGAGCAGGTCGATCCGCTGCGATGCTTCGGTGCCCAGCACCTTCAGCATCGACGGCCGCACTGCGTCGGCAGGCCCGCCGCCTTCCAGTCCCGCCAGTTCGATGGCGCGCAAGGCATCAACCGCGATCGCCTCGCGGGCCAGCCGCTCGCGATTGCCCTCGTGGCTCAGCCAGCCGGTGGCCTCCGCCGCCTCGCGCACCATGTCGAGGAACGCGGCAAGGCCCGGGGCGTAGCGGCCCGACCGTTCGAAGGTCAGGAGGTGCTTCGCCACGGTCCAGCCGTCATTCTCCTCGCCCAGCCGCCCGCTGACGGGGACGCGCACGTCGTCGAAGAACACCTGGTTGAATTCATGCTCGCCGGCCAGCGTGTGGATCGGCGACACGGTGATGCCCGGCGTGTTCATCTCCAGCAGCAGGAAGGTGATTCCGGTCTGCGGCCGCCCCTCGGTGCTGGTGCGCACCAGGCAGAACATGCGGTTGGCGAAATGCGCATGCGTGGTCCAGATCTTTGAGCCGTTCAGCACGTAATCATCGCCATCCCGCACGGCGCGCAGTTTCAGCGAGGCGAGGTCGGATCCGGAGCCGGGCTCCGAATATCCCTGGCACCAGCGATCCTCGCCCGACAGGATGGGCGGCAGCAGCGTCGCCTTCTGTTCGGGCGACCCGTAGTGCATGATGACCGGCGCCACCATCTTCAGCCCCATCGGTGACAGGCCGGGCGCGTGCGCGCGGGCATATTCCTCCGCCCAGATATAGCGCTGGATCTCGTTCCAGCCGGTCCCGCCATATTCGACCGGCCAGTCGGGCGCGGCCCAGCCCTGCGCGTGAAGGATACGCTGCCACGCGTCGGCGACATCGGGGTGCAGGAACACGCTCGTCCCACGCCGGGCGCCGCGGCGCAACTCGGGCGTCAGCTTCTCGGACAGGAAGGTGCGCACCTCATCACGAAAGGCGCGCGCGTCTGCGCTGTTCAGGCTCTCCATGCCGCCACCGTGCGCGCGGCGCGCCCGCCATGCACCTGACGCTCTTGTCAGGGAGCACGCTTGTCAGGGAGCAGGCTTGTCAGGCGTGCGGGCCGAGGAATCCGTGGCCGGTGGCGATCTGGATCATCCGCGCGCGCGTGGTCGCGCCCAGCTTCTCCGCCGCATTGCGCAGGTGGAAGCGGACGGTGGACACCGACAGCGACAGGATCGTGCCGATCTCGGCATTGGTCTTTCCGGCCGCGGCCCAGCGCACGCATTGCGCCTCGCGCGCGGACAATTGCCCCGGCGGCGTGCGCACGCGCCGCATCGTCAGCTCGGTATGAGCGGCGAGCAGGCGATAGGCGAGCGCGAACAGCGGCTCCGCCCATTCGGCAAAGATCGCCGGCATGTCGACCGGCTGGGTCGCGACCCACAGCACCGTGCCTACCTGGCCTCCGGCCAGATGCACCGGCGCGATCAGCGCGCCCGTAAAGCCGAATTCCTCCGTCACCCGCGAACAATCGATCGCCTCGAGCAGCCCCGTCGCGCGCCACGATCCCAGCCGCCCGTCGGCATACCAGATCGGCTCGGCAAAGATCCGCGCGGCGTGAAGGAAGCTGGATCGCAGCGCCAGGCTGCGGTTGCGCCAATAGGTGTCGTTGGCGCACACCCACGGCATCCGCTCGGCATAGGCGCGGCCGTCGCGATCGGCCATCGGCACCGGATCGCCGAGGTCGCTCTGCGCCGCCACATAGGGGAGGCCGACGCGTGCGCCATAGGCGACTACCTCGGCCGCCAGTGCGTCCACATCCTCCCACGACAAGGCTGCCGATCGATCCGACTGCATCTGTGCTCCCGCTCCCTGCCGCTGCGCTAGCCGCCCGCAATGGTGGCGACAAGGGCAGGTCTTGCGCTCGTCCGCGGATCACGCGATGGAGGGGCGTAACTATAGTTATGGTACGGAGGGGAAAGCCATGAGCCAGGATTATTCCGGCAAGCACGTGTTCGTCGCGGGCGCATCGAGCGGCATCAATCTGGAGATCGCGCACAGCTTCGCGCGGGCCGGCGCAAAGGTGACGGTGCTGAGCCGCAGCGCCGACAAGATCGAGGCTGCCGCGCAGGGCATCCGCGATGCCGGTGGCGAGGCACTCGGCATCGCCTGCGACGTGCGCGACTATGACGGGCTGGAGGCCGCCTATGCGCAGGCGACGGCCAAGTTCGGTGCGATCGACGTGCTGATTTCGGGTGCGGCGGGCAATTTCCTTGCGCCTGCGGTGAAGCTGTCGGCCAATGCCTTCAAGACCGTGGTCGACATCGACCTGCTTGGCACGTTCAACGTGTTCCGCGCCAGCTACGATCACCTGACCAAGCCGGGCGCATCACTGATCGCGATCACCGCGGGGCAGGCGGTGCATCCGTCCGCGTTCCAGATCCACGCCTGCGCCGCCAAGGCCGGCGTCAACATGGTCACCAAGTGCCTGGCGCTGGAATGGGGACCGGCCGGGATCCGCGTCAACGGCATCTCGCCCGGCCCGATCGGCGATACCGAGGGGATGAAGCGTCTTGGCGGTGATCCCGCGCGCGAGGCGCAGATCAAGGGCCGCCTCGCGCTGCGCGATTACGGCACCAAGTCGGATGTGGCCGAGGCGGCGCTGTGGCTGTCCAGCCCGGCGGCAAAATATGTCACCGGCGCGATCCTCAACGTCGACGGCGGCAGCGATCTGGGCGACGCCAGCGCCAACGCACTCGGCTGATCCACCAACGGCACGCCACCCTTGTCTGTGGGTGGCGTGTCGATCAGTCGCGGCGGGCGGAAATGCCCAGGTCCGCTGGGCCAAAGGCGTCGGGCAGCAACTCCGAAAGGCGATAGCTGGTCAGCGCGTCGCCCTCGGCGCCCGCGCAATGCACGCGGATGTCGCGCCCGCCGATCTGCGCCGCCTCGTTGATCACCTGTCGGCAGCGGCCGCACGGGCGCACCACGTCGGCGCCGACGATCGCGCCATCGCGGATCATGCCGCCCACGACGCCGATCGCCACCACATCGGCCAGCCGCCCCTGTGCGTTGACCGTGGCGATCGCCACCGTTTCCGCACAAAGCGACAGGCCGTAGCTGGCGTTCTCGAAATTCGCCCCGCTCACCACCTGGCCGTCGCTCAGCAGCACCGCCGCGCCGACGCCGAAGTTGGAATAGGGCGCATGGGCATTGCGCGCCGCGGCACGGGCTTGGTCGATCAGGGTAGTCGCTTCGTCGTTCATGATGCTGCCACGTTCCAGTTCACGGGACCGTCGATGCCGTCGATCCGCCGTATGTCGCTCGCCCGCCACATGCGCCACGGCCGGGCGGCATAATCGGGCTTGAAGAAGAAACCGCTCGCCCACACCGGGCGGGGGAGGGCGCTCGCCAAGTCATAATCGCGCTCGAACGCGCGCGATACGCGCAGCAGCACGGGCTTGCCGGTATGCGCCTCGATCAGCGCCGCGGCGCTGCGCACATCCTCGATCAGCGTCGCGGCGTCGGGGCGGTTGGCGCAATCCTCGGCAAAGTCGAAATCGATCGCCGCGGGCAGCGCCTCCTCATCACGCGGGACCATGGTGTTGAAGGCATTTGCCTGGTCGATCGCCGGGTCGCACAAGGACCAGCGGTGCACCGCCCCTCGTCGCATCCCGGCGCCGGCGATTCCCTCCCAATTCTCCTCGAACCGCTGGTCGCGCCGCCGCGCCCCATGCGTCGCGGTGGCATAAGCGAAATCGGCTCCGCCCCCGGCGACGACCTTCCACTCCACTGCGCCATTGGCATCGCTCACGTCGACGCCCTGCACCGCATAGTCCGCCACCGCCGGATGCCATTGCACCGCCGCACGCCAGGCAAACAGCGCGCCAACGACAAGCACGCCGACGAGCAGCAGGAAACGCCTCAACCGAAACAAGACAAATCAACCCTTGATGTGAAGCACGCAGATCAGCGTGAACAGCCGGCGCGCGGTATCGAAATCGAGCTCTATCTTGCCCGCCAGTCGATCCTTCAGCAACTCCGCCGCTTCATTGTGAATCCCGCGACGGGCCATATCGATCGTCTCGATCTGCTGCGGCGTGGATTGCCGGATCGCCTGGTAATAGCTGTCGCAGATCGCGAAATAATCGCGGATCGGGCGGCGGAACCGCCCCATGCCCAGGATGTGCGCCTCCAGCGGGCTGCCATCCTCGCGTTTGATCTGCAGGATCAGCCGTCCTTCCTCGACCGACAGTGCCAGTCGGTAGGGCCCGGCATAGCCATCGGGATGCTGTTTCTGCGGGGCGAAGTAATTGCCCTCGATCAGGTCGAAGATCGCAATCCGCCGTTCCTGCTCGATATCGGCCGAACGCCACAGGATCGTGCGCTCGTCCAGTTCGATATCGATGATCCGGGGATCGGCCATCACGACCCGATACTGGCCAACGGCGGGCGCGGCAATGAGGGGTGCGGCAATCTCATCCACAGCTTTCAACGTCCTGCCGGTTCACGCAACGCGCGATCGGGGGTAGATGCGGTCGTCTGATGGCTACTCTGGCATTTCCCCAACCGGCTCCGGCCGAACCCGTTCAGCTGCCCCGCAACGTCGAGGCGGAGGCCGCGCTGCTCGGCGCGATGATGATCGACAATCGGCTGGCCGACGATATCGCCGACCGGCTCGACCCGGCCCATTTCTATGAGCCCGTCCACGGCCGCATCTTCGCCGCGATCAAGACGCTGCGCTCGAACGACATGTTGGCGACCCCGGTCACGCTACGCCCGATGTTCGAGGCGGACGAGGGGATGCGCGAACTTGGCGGCCCGGCCTATCTCGCACAGCTCACCGGCTCGGGCGCGGGCCTGATCGGCGCACGCCAGTTCGCGCAGCAGATCTACGACCTCGCCATGCTCCGCTCGCTGGTGACGGTCGGGCGCACGTTGGTCGAGCGCGCGATGGACACGTCGGAGGAGGTGAACCCGCGCGCCCAGATCGAACTCGCCGAGGAGGAACTGTTCAAGGTCGCCGCCGACGGCACGACCGAGAATGCGATCAAGAGCTTCGCGCAGGCGACCAAGGTCGCGCTGAAGATGGCGGAGACGGCGCTGAACTCCGGCGGCAAGGTCTCGGGTATCACCACCGGGTTCGACACCGTCAACGCCCGCATCGGCGGCATGCACCGGTCGGACTTGATGATCCTCGCCGGCCGTCCGGGCATGGGCAAGACCTCGCTCGCCACCAACATCGCGTTCAACGCCGCGCAGCGCTGGATGATGGACATGAAGGCCGGCATTGCCCCCAGCGAATCGATCGGCGCAAAGGTCGCTTTCTTCAGCCTCGAAATGTCCGCCGATCAGCTGGCGACGCGTATCCTTGCCGAGCAATCGCGCATCACGTCGGAAAAGCTGCGTCGAGGTGACATCAGTCGCGCCGAATTTCACCAGCTCGCCGCGGCGGCGGCTGATCTCGAAAGCCTGCCGCTGTTCATCGACGACACCGGCGGCCTGTCGATCAGCGCGCTTCACACCCGCGTCCGCCGGCTGCAGCGGCGCCACAATAACGAGATTGGCCTCGTCATCGTCGATTACCTTCAGCTGCTCTCGGGCAGCGGCAAGGCGAGCGACGGCAACCGCGTGCAGGAAATTTCGGAAATCAGCCGTGGCCTGAAAACGCTGGCAAAGGATCTGCACGTCCCGGTGCTCGCGCTCTCACAGCTCAGCCGTGCGGTGGAGCAGCGCGAGGACAAGCGCCCGCAGCTGTCCGACCTTCGCGAATCCGGCTCGATCGAGCAGGACGCCGACATGGTCTGGTTCGTGTTCCGCGAGGATTATTACGTCGCCGCCAAGGAGCCCAAGCGCCCGACCGAAGGCGACGCGGCGAAGATCTTCGAGGATCACGCGCAATGGGCCAGCGACATGGAGCGCGTGTATGGCCTTGCCGAGCTGATCATCGCCAAGCAGCGTCACGGCGCGACCGGCAAGGTGACGATGAAGTTCGACCCCAGCGTGACGCGTTTCAGCGACTACGCCGGCTATTGATCGCGCGGCGGGGCCGGGCGGCGACGGTCGCCCGCCCCGCGACGCAAAGGGTCAGAAGGCGGGTTCTTCACCCGGCTTCTCGGGCACGTGGATGCCGCATTCAACCTTGTCCCAGCCGCGCCAGCGGCCGGCGCGCGGATCCTCGCCCGGCTGCACCTTGGACGTGCACGGCTTGCATCCGATCGAAGGATAGCCGTTCGCCTCCAGCGGATGGCGCGGCAGCTCGTGCTCGTCGAAATAGGCCTCCAGCCGCGCGCGGTCCCAGTCGGCCAGCGGGTTCAGCTTCAGCCGCCCGTCGTCCACCTCGAACCGCGGCAGCGCAGCGCGCGTCGCCGACTGGAAGCCCTTGCGCCCCGAGATCCAGGCGTCGAACGGCAGCAGCGCCCGGCGCAGCGGCTCCACCTTGCGCAGGTCGCAGCAGCCGTCGGGATCGTAGGACCAGCGCAGCCCGTTTGCGTCCTTCGCCGCCAGCAGTCGCGGATCGGGGCGAAAGACGCGCAGGTCGGTGAGGCCCAGGCGCTCCGACAGCTCGTCACGATATTCCAGCGTCTCGCCGAACATCTTCTGCGTGTTGGTGAAGATGACCGGCACGTCCTGGTCGACCTGCGCCACCATGTGCAGCAACACGGCCGATTCCGTCCCGAATGACGAAACCGCCGCGATGCGGCCCTTCAGCTCGCCGCCGAGCAGATCGCGCAGCATGTCCTGCGTGGACACGCCGGCAAAGCGCGCCTCCATCGCCGCCGCATCCGCGGCGGTGAAGGCGGGCGCGACATCGATCATGTCGAGGCAACGAGCAGCACTAGCCATGGCGTAGCTTCCAAACGGGCACCGCCGGATCGGCCGCGCGCTGATAGGGATGGTCGTAGCGGTTGAGGCTGCGCTTCAGCGTCTCGGCATCGACCGGCGCTTCGGGCGCGAAGCTGTCGAAGCCGCAGCGGCGCATATGCGGGATCTGGTCGACCAGCACGTCGCCCGCGGCGCGCAGCTCGCCGGTGTAACCCGCCTCGCGCAGGATCCGCGCCGCGGAATAGCCGCGCCCATCGCGAAAGCTGGGGAAGCTCACCTCGACCAGCGCCAGCTGGCCGAGCAGCGGCAGCAGCGCGCGCGCGTCGTCACCCGCTTCCAGCCGCACCGCGCCGGCATTGGTCTGGCCGTCGAGGAAGGAATCCAGCGTGATCGCCGGCTCGTCATGCGCCTCGTCGTCGCGGAAGCGGAGCAGATTATCCATAGATCGCCTCCTTGAACGTCTCGAAGCCAACACGGCGATAGGTGTCGAGGAAGCGTTCGCCCGGCTCGCGCACCTGAACGAAACGGTCGGTCACGCGCTCGATCGCGTCGACCACGCCATCCTCGTCGAAACCGGGTCCGGTAATCTTGGCGAGGCTCACGTCCTCCGCCCCCGATCCGCCGAGCGAGAGCTGGTAGTTTTCCTTGCCCTTCTTATCGACGCCCAGGATGCCGATGTGCCCAGCATGGTGGTGGCCGCAGGCGTTGATGCAGCCCGAGATCTTGAGCTTCAGCTCGCCCAGGTCGCGCTGGCGATCGAGATCGCTGAAGCGCTGCGCGATCTTCTGCGCCAGCGGGATCGACCGCGCATTGGCGAGGCTACAATAATCCAGGCCGGGGCAGGCGATGATGTCGCTGATGAGGTCGAGGTTCGCCTCGGCCAGCCCCGCCTCGGTCAGCTTCTGCCACACCGCATACAGGTCCGCCTTGCGCACATGCGGCAGGACGATGTTCTGCGCATGGGTGACGCGCAGCTCGTCGAACGAGTAACGCTCGCCGAGGTCCGCCATCACGTCGATCTGGTCGGCGGAGGCGTCGCCGGGGATGCCACCGACCGGCTTCAGTGAGACGTTCACGATCGCATAGCCCGGCTGCTTGTGCGGCTTCACATTCTGATCCAGCCAGACGGCGAAATCGGGATCGCTGCGATCCACCTCATCCGACAGGCCGCTTTCGAACGACGGCGGCGCAAAGAAGGCGCTGATCCGCTCCAGCTCCGCCACCGGAGGGTCGATGCCCAGCGTCTTCACATGGGCGAATTCCTCCTCGACCTGGCGGCGATATTCGTCCGGGCCCAGTTCGTGCAGCAGGATCTTGATCCGCGCCTTGTAGATATTGTCGCGCCGGCCGTAGCGATTGTACACGCGCAGGCACGCCTCGAGGTAGCTCAGCAGCTCGTCGGCGGTGACAAAATCGCGGATTTCGTGTGCGATCATCGGGGTGCGGCCCATGCCGCCGCCCACGAAGATCTTGGCGCCCAGCACGCCGTCCTTCTTCAGCAGCTCGATCCCGATATCGTGCAGCCGCATCGCCGCGCGATCCTCGGCCGCGGCGATCACCGCGATCTTGAACTTGCGCGGCAGGTACGTGAATTCCGGGTGGAACGTCGACCATTGCCGCAGCAGCTCGGCCCAGGGGCGCGGGTCGGTCACTTCGTCGGCGGCCGCGCCGGCGAACTGGTCCGAACTGATGTTGCGGATGCAATTGCCGCTGGTCTGGATGGCGTGCATCTCCACCGTTGCCAGCTCGGCGAGGATATCGGGCGCATCCTCCAGCTTGATCCAGTTGAACTGAATGTTCTGGCGCGTCGTGAAATGGCCATAGCCGCGGTCATACTTGCGCGCGACATGCCCCAGCATCCGCATCTGCCGGCTGCTCAGCGTGCCATAGGGCACCGCCACGCGCAGCATATAGGCGTGCAACTGCAGGTACAGGCCGTTCATCAGCCGCAGCGGCTTGAACTGGTCCTCGGTCATCTGACCCGCGAGGCGCCGCTTCACCTGGTCGCGGAATTCCTCCACCCGGGCGTCGACGATCGACTGGTCATACTGGTCATACTGATACATCGTGTCTTCCTGGTCCCCGCCGCTCGCCGGCGGGATCGCGGGTCAAATTACCCAGCTGCCCGCATCGGGATCAGCCGGCTTCAGCGTCAGGTCCGGGCGGACGGTGGGCCCCAGCGCGCGGATGCGGTCCTTGATATGCGCCGGCCGCGGCCCCTCGGGCGTCGCCACCGCGTCGATCACATAGGGCACGTTGACCCGGCGCGCGCCTTCCTCCGCCTTGGCGATCGCCTCGCCGCGATCGCCCACATCGACGGCATCCTCGACATGGCGCGACCAGCCTTCGCCGGTCCACCATGTGACGTCGCCGGTCACCAGATCATTCCCCGTCAGCAATTTCATCCGTTCATGCTCTCCGCAGCACGTGCCCAGGCTACCAATTTGTCCTCCGCATCCGACAGTTCGACCACTTCGCCCACGACGATGATCGCCGGGCTCGCCACTTTCTCCCGCGTCACCATCGCGCCCAGATCCGCCAGCAGCGTCTTCAGCGCGCGGTGGCCGGGGCAGGTGCCCTTTTCCAGCACCGCGACGGGCATGTCCGGCGCGACGCCATCGGCGATCAATTTGTCCGCGATCGCATCCGCGGTGGCGACGCCCATGTAGATCACCAGCGTGCGTCCCTGGCCGGCGAGGCCCGACCAATCCTGTTCGGTCAACCCCTTGCACTGGCCGGCGACGAAGCTGACCGCGCTGGAATGGTCGCGGTGCGTCAGCGGCAGCATCGCCTCCGCCGCGCAGCCGAGCGCAGCCGAGACGCCGGGGATCACTTCGACGGGCAGACCGGCGGCACGCACCGCCTCCACTTCCTCGCCGCCGCGCCCGAAGATGAACGGGTCGCCGCCCTTCAGCCGCACGACCTGGCTGCCGGCGCGCACATGCGCCACGATCAGCGCGTTGATTGCCTCCTGCGGCAATGTGTGGCGCGCGCGCCGCTTCGCCACCGAGATGCGGTGCGCATCGGCCGGCGCAATGTCGAGCACGCGCGGGTCGATCAACCCGTCGTGCACCACCACGTCCGCGGCTTTCAGCGCCTCCACGGCGCGAACGGTCAGCAGGCCCGGATCGCCCGGGCCGGCACCAACAAGGATCACGCGTCCGCGTGCATCAGGATCAAGAAGGCTGGCCATCGTTGCGTGAACATGGTCCTGCCGTGACAGCGCAGCAACCGAGCGATAATTGCCGAGCCCCTAGGTCAGCTATTGCCGCGAGCTGCCCGCCGAGATCAGGCGCAGCCTTCGACATAGGCCAGCACCGGCATCGTCCCGACATGGATCAGGCTGACCTTGCCGTCCTGCCCGATCTCGAACCGCACCGCGGGGTCGCCGCTCGCGGCATTGGGCGCGGTCAGATACTTCGCCGGGCGATCCTCATATTTGTGCGGCTCGGCGCGAAAGCCGCGGAACCATTGCTGCACGGCCTGTTCGCTCGATCCGACGCGGATCCCCTCGACCAGCTTCACGTCGGATCGCTGGCCCACGGTGATTCGGCGCACTTTGCCCTCGGTCACGATCGCATAGACGCCGGGGAAGGCGGGCGAGCTGACCGTGCGGCAGCCCTCATCGATCTGCGCGCCGCGCTCGGCCCAGCCGCTGCCGCGCGGCACCGCCTCGCCAATGCGCAACGCGCCCAACCCCTCGAGGGCCAGCGTCTTGCCCGGCGCTGGGGTTTCGGCGGGTGTCGGCGCCGCAGTCGGGCTGGCGACCGGTGTCGGGCTGCTGAGCGGCGTGGGGGTGGCTGCCGGCACGGTGGCTCCCTCCGTCGCTTCGGTCGTTGCATCGACCGGCGCTGCGCTGTTGGGGCTCTCGGGCTCGGACGAGCAGGCGGCAAGCGCGACCGCCAGGATCAGCGCCGGGGAAAGGTTTCGCATCCGTGCTGAACGGCCGACCAGCCGTCGGGTTGCGCCCGGATCAGGCGTCGCGCAGCCCGATGCCGATCGACGCACGCGCCGCATCCGCCTCGTTCGACACCACCGGATAGGCGCAATAATCGGCCGCATAATAAGCGCTCGGCCGGTGATTGCCCGACCAGCCGATGCCGCCGAACGGCGCGGCGGAGGAGGCGCCGTTGGTCGGCCGGTTCCAGTTGACGATGCCCGCCCGCGCGCCGGACCAGAAACGATCGTACAGCCCCGGTGTCTGGCTGATCAGCGAGGCGGACAGGCCGTAGCGGGTGTTGTTCGCCTCCGCGATCGCTTCGTCGAACGTCTCGGTCCGCACCACCTGAAGGATCGGGCCGAACAATTCCATGTCGGGCCGCTCGCTCGCCTCGGTCATGTCGATCACGCCAGGCAGCAGGAACGGGCGATCGGGCTGCGTGCGCTGGAGATGCCGGATCGGCCGCCCGCCGCGCATCAGCAGCGCGAGGAAACTCTCGCTCAGCTGGTCGGCCACCTCATTGTCGATCACAGGGCCCATGTACGGTGCCGGGTCATCATGCGGCGCGCCGACGATCAGCCGCGAGATCAGCTTGTCGAGCTGCTCCATCAGCGGATCGAACAATTTCTGGTCAACGATCAGCCGCCGCGCCGCGGTGCACCGCTGGCCGGCGGTGGTGAAGGCCGACTGGATGATGATGATCGACGCGGCATACAGGTCGGGGGTGTCCCACACGATGATCGGATTGTTGCCGCCCATCTCCAGCGCCAGGATCTTCTCCGGCTTCTCGGCGAACGCACGGTTGAGCGCCAGGCCGGTGCGCGCCGATCCGGTGAACAGCAACCCGTCGATCCCGTCATGCCCGGCCAATGCGCGGCCCTCTTCCGGCCCGCCAATGACCAACCGGATGCATTCCTCCGGCACGCCTGCCGCGCGATAGCAATCGACCAGGAAGGCGCCCGACGCCGGCGTCTTTTCCGATGGCTTGAACACCACGGCATTGCCCGCGATCAGCGCGGGAACGATGTGGCCGTTGGGCAGATGCGCGGGGAAGTTGTACGGCCCCAGCACCGCCAGCACGCCATGCGGCTTGTGCCGCACCGCCATGCGCGACCCCATCGGCGCGTCCAGCCGGCGCTGCGCCGTCCGGTCGGCATAAGCGGACACCGAGATATCCACCTTGGCCATCACCGTGTCGACCTCGGTGCGCGCCTCCCAAAGCGGCTTGCCCGTCTCGCGCGCGATCACGTCGGCGAACGCCTCGTGCCGCGATCGCACGACATTGGCGAAGCGGCGCAGCGTCTCGATGCGATAGGTCAGCGGGCGAGCCGCCCAGGTGGCCCAGCCCGATCGCGCCGCCGCGACCTCCGCGTCGACGTCTCCCACCGCCGCGCGCCACAATTCGGCGCCGGTCGCTGGTTCGAAGGAGATGATCTCGCTCACGGATGGCCCTTTGACGTCACGTCGCTTGCTTTAGGATAGGAACCGGCGGTGTCACAAGGTCAGCGAAGTGCCTCGCCCATAACCCTGATCGCGGCGACCTTGGCATGGAATGGTGCCCAGTCGTCGCGCTCGGCGATCGGCTGCCAGATGGCTTCCACTTCCTCGATCAGCATCGAACAGGGCTCACCCTGCCAATAGGAATGTGATCGGTCGGCGCGCAGCGGCGCGGCGTCGAGCAGTGCGCGCACCTCCGTCCATGGCTCACCATAAGTGGGCGGCAGCGGTTGGGCGAAGGCGTCGAAGAAGAAACGGTCGATCCCCGTCGCCGTTTCGCGCAACGCGCGCTCGGTGGCCTGCACCAGCGCCCGGTCGGCGTCGCTCCCGCTCGGCCGGCGTCCCATCCGCCACAGGAAAGCATCGACCACCGCGCGCTGATATTCCGGCGCGAACCGCTCCAGCGCGGCGATCAGCGGCTCCGCCTCGGACAGCAGCCGCAGCGACGCGGCAAGCTGCATCACGTCCCAATGGATCGCCTCGGGCTGCCGGCCAAAGGCGTACAGCCCGGCATGGTCGAAATAGGCGGCGGTAAAGCCCGGCTCCCACGTCGGCGCGAACCGCCACGGGCCATAATCGAAGCTTTCGGCCGTGACGTTGATATTGTCCGAATTGAGCACGCCATGGACGAACCCCGCCGCCATGTAGCTCGCCGCCAGCTGCGCCGTGCCGTCGACCACCAGGCTCAGCAGCCTGACCGGATCATCGCTGTCCTCGCCATAAAGGTTGGTCAGGACATAGCGAACCAGCCGGCGCATCGATTCCTCGTCGCGCTCATAGGCGAGCCGCTGGAACGATCCGATGCGCACATGGCCGTGGCTCAGCCGCACCAGCACCGCGGCGCGGGTGGGGGAGGGCTCATCGTTGCGCTCCAGCGCTTCGCCCGTCTCGATCAGCGAAAAGGTCCGCGACGTGCGCACGCCCAGCGCCTCCAGCATTTCGGTCGCCAGCACTTCGCGCACGCCGCCCTTCAGCGTCAGCCTGCCATCGCCGGCGCGGCTCCACGGCGTCTGGCCCGATCCCTTGGTGCCAAGGTCCATCAGCCGCCCGTTGCGGTCGCGCAGCTGGGCAAAGGTGAAGCCGCGCCCGTCGCCCAGATCGGGATTGTACACGCGGAACTGATGGCCGTGATACCGCAAGGCCAGCGGTTGCGGCAGCGTGGCCGGAAGCGGCCGGAAGCGGCCGAAATGTTCCAGCCACGCGCCATCGTCGAGCGTATCGAGGCCGACCTCGGCCGCCGCGCGATCATTGCGGAACCGCAGTGTGGTCTCGGGAAAATCGGCCGCCGCTACCGGATCGTAGAAGGCGTCGCCAAGCGACAGGATCAGCGTCTCTGGTTGATAGGCGTGCGGGGCAGCTTGTGGTTCTGGGGCCATGCGTGGATATGGGGCGCGCGCGACGAAAGGTGCAAGGATGGCCGCCTGGCAGGACATATTTTGGTCATCGGACGACGGGTTGCGGCTTCACGCCCGCGACTATCCCGGTGACGATGCCGCGCTGCCGGTGGTCTGCCTCCCGGGCCTGACGCGCAATGCGCGCGACTATGACGCGCTCGCCCGGCGGATCGCGGGAGAGCGGCGGGTCTTCGCGCTCGACCTGCGCGGCCGCGGCGAAAGCGCCCACGCCAGGGATCCGATGAGCTACGTGCCGACCACCTATGCCCGTGACGTGGCGGCATTTCTGTCGGAACATCGGATCAACCGGTTCATCGCCATCGGGACCGCGCTGGGCGGCATCGTGACCATGTTGCTCGCCGGGCTGGTGCCGGGCCGCATTGCCGGGGCGCTGCTAAACGATGTGGGGCCAGAGATCGAACCGGCCGGGCTCGCGCGCATCCGTGGCTATGTCGGGCGGTCCAGCACCTGGCCGACCTGGATGCACGCCGCGCGCGCCACGCGGGAGGCGAATGCCGATGCCTATCCCGATTTCGGGATCGAGGATTGGCTGGCGATGGCCAAGCGTCTGTACCGGCTGACCAGCAATGGCCGCATCGTGCTCGACTACGACCTGCGCATTGCCGAGCCGTTTCGCGTGCCGGGCAACGAAACGGGCCCTGACATGTGGGGCGCGCTTCATGCGCTGGCGACGGTGCCGGTGCTGATCGTTCGCGGCGGCCGATCGGACGTGCTCAGCGCCAGCGTGGCGGAACGCATGGTCGCCAGCCTGCCGCTCGCTGAACTGGTGACGGTGCCGGGCGTGGGGCACGCGCCGCTGCTCACCGAACCGGCGGTGCAGGGGCCGATCGACCGATGGCTCGCGCGCGCTGCCGTGGAACCCGCAAGCGCCTGAAACGTCGGAACTGCTCCCGCGAACAGGAGCTTTCATGGCCGACATTTCCGATGCGCATACCGCGACGACGCCGATTGCCGGGCGGCGCGTATTGATCACCGGCGGTACCACCGGGATCGGCCGCGCGACCGCGGTGCTGCTGGCGAGCGAGGGCGCAAAAGTGTTCGTCTGCGGCCGCGACGAAACCCATCTCGCCGACGCGCTGAAGCGCATCCGGGAGGTGGGCGAGGGCGACGGCATGAGCATTGACCTCGCCGAGGAAGATAATGTCGCCCGGCTGTTCGATGCCGCAAGCGCCTATCTCGGTGGCGTGGACGTCGCGGTGATCAACGCCGCACGCGGCGCCGAGGGGCTGACCGACATGAGCGAGGCGGAGCTTCGCTACACGATCGGCAGCAATTTCACCGCCTATCTCCTGTCGGCGCAGGCTGCGGCGAAGGCGATGGGCGCGCACGGCGAGGATGCGAAGGGCAGCGGCGACATCGTCCTGATCGGCTCGATGAGCGCCTATGTTCTTGGCAAGGGCTCGACCGTCTATGCCGGGATCAAATACGGTATTCAGGGTTTCGCCATTGCTCTGCGGCGCGAGCTTGGGCGCAAGGGCGTGCGCGTCTCGCTGGTAGAGCCCGGGCTGACCGGCAGCGACATGGTCGGCGGCACGCCCGAGGAACAGGCGGAGCGGATCGCCAAGGAAGAGATGCTGCGCGCGGAGGATATCGCCGTCGGCGTCCATTACCTGCTGACCCAGCCGCGCCGCTCGGTCGTCCAGCAACTGACCATATCTCCCCGGATGCAGGACGAAGAATGACCTTCCCGCTCGACCATCTGGTATTCACCCCGCACGACGTCGACCTGTCGCGCTCCCCGCTCGCCGGGCACATCGACGAGGAAACCTATGTCCTGGGCGCATTCAACCCGGGCATGACGCGGCTGCCCAATGGCAATCTGCTGATGATGGTCCGGGTGGCGGAGGCGCTGCGCACGCCGATCCGCGAGGGTCATGTCCGCGCCATCCGCTGGCACGACGGGCGTTATCACCTCGACAATTGGCCGCTGCAGCTCGTCGACACCGCCGATCCGCGCAAGTTCATGATGCGCGGCGGCGGGTGGAAGGTGATGGCGCTGACCTCGCTGTCCTGGCTGCTTCCGGTCGAGCTCGACGCGAGCGGCCGGCGGGTCGAGGCGGTGCATTACGACCAGGCGATCGCGCCGCGCGCCAGCTACCAGAATTACGGTGTCGAGGATGCGCGCATCAGTCGTGTTGACGGCCGCTATCTGATGACCACCTGCTCGGTCAGCCCCGAGCGTCATTCCACCACGCTCTACACCAGCGATGACGCGCGCGACTGGCAGCTCGAAGGGATTGTCCTCGATCACCAGAACAAGGACATGCTGATTTTCGAAGGGCGGATCGGCGGCAAGTTCTGGTCGCAGACGCGGCCGCTGGGCGACCTTTATTTCGCCTATCCGCCCGACAGCGAATGGCGCGCCGGCCCGTCGATCAACCTCGCCTCCTCGCCCGACGCGCTGCATTGGAAGCCGAGCGACCATCCCGGCATCCGCCCCCATGCCGCGACCGTCGCCACCGCGCGGATGGGCGGCGGCGCGCAGCCGGTGCTGACCGACGACGGCTGGCTCACGCTCTGGCACGGCGTCGAGCCGTCGGGCGTGGTCGGCATCTACCGCACCTATTGGACATTGCTCGACCGTGACGAGCCATGGCGCACCGTCGCCACCCAGCACCAGCCGCTGCTGGAGCCCAACCCGGCGCTGACCGAGCCGCTGAAGGACCTCATGTACCTCGACAATGTGGTCTTCACGACCGGCATCGTCGACGCTGGCGATCATTGGATCGTGGCGAGCGGCGAGGCTGATCTCGCCTGCCGCATCACCCACATTCCCAAGACGGCGATCGCGCCCGGCTGAGGCGCGACCGCCGCGCGTGCTCACGCCACCATCGGCGGCCCGAACACCGACCAGCCGGTCCGGTCGGCGAACATCTCCAGCGCGCGCACGCCCAGCATCGAATTGCCGTTCTGGTCGAGGTTGGGGGACCAGACCGCGATCGCGCCCTGTTCCGGCGCCACCGCCAGGATGCCGCCACCGACGCCGCTCTTGGCGGGCAGGCCGACCCGCATCGCGAAGTCGCCCGAGCCATCATAATGGCCGCACGTCATCATCAGCGCGAGCAGCTTGCGCATCCGCACTGCTACGGCATCGGCATCCTCATCGTCGGGATTGCGCCGGGTATGCGCCAGGAACAGCCCCGTCCGTGCCAGTCCGCGGCAATCGAGCATGATCGCGCATTGCTTGACATAGGCTTCCATCACCTCGTCCGGGTCGCTGTTGAGGTTGCCGTGGTGGCGCATGAAGCTCATCATCGCGCGGTTCAGGTCGCCGCCCTTGTGCTCGGAATCGAGCACGTCCTGGTTCAGCGCCACGTCGTCGACGCACGCATGATGGCGCACGAAATCCACCACCGCGCTGGCCTGTTCGTCGTCGTCCAGCTGCTCGACCAGGATGTCGACCACGGCCAGCGCGCCGGCGTTGATGAAGGGGTTGCGTGGGATGCCGCCGGTCCGCTCCAGGTCGATGATCGAGTTGAACGGGTCGCCCGACGGCTCGCGCCCGACGCGCTTGAACACGTCGTCGCCCAGCGCGCACAGCGCCAGCTCCAGTGCAAAGACCTTGGCAATGCTTTGCAGCGGGAAGGGGGTGTCCGCCGCCCCGCCGGTGATCACTTCCTCGTCCATCGTCACCACGGCCATGCCGAAATTGCCCGGCGCCTTGCCCTCTTCCTTAGCATCCGCCGCGGCCTCGATTTCTACCGCATCAGCCTTGATCTCGCGGGCAATGTCCTGAACGATCTCGTGCAACGCCTGATCCATGTTGTTCTCCGCTTGTCTCAGCGGTCTAACTGGCGGGAGCCGGCATGGGTCCGCGTCGGCAAGAAGGCGCATCGCGGCAATGGCTCAACATTCGCCCTGATCACCGCTAAAGCGACGCGCGATGCCACAGCCGATCAACATCCTGCACCTCCACTCCACCTTTGACCTGGGCGGCAAGGAGGCGCGGGCGGTGCGGCTGATGAACGCCTTTGGCGATCGTGCGCGACACACAATCGTGTCGGGCATGGAGGGGCGCTATGGCGCGCGCGAGCGGATCGCCAAGGGCATCCGTTACGAAATCGCACAGAACCCGCCGCCGCTGCAGGGTAAGCCCTCCGTTGGCCGTTACGATGCGATCGCCCGCTACATGCGCCGCTTCGATCTGGTGCTGACCTACAATTGGGGCGCCATCGACGGCGTCATGGCGCGCCGGGTGTTCGGGCGCGGCGTGCCCCCGGTGGTGCACCATGAGGATGGCTTCAACGAGGATGAGGCCGGCGGGCTGAAGCGGGAACGCAACCTCTACCGCCGGCTCGCGCTGTCGGCCGCGCACGGTCTTGCGGTGCCCTCCACCACGCTGGAGCGGATCGCGCTCGAAACCTGGAAACAGCCGCGCGCGAAAGTTCACCGCATCGTCAACGGCATCGCGACCGAGCTGTATGCCAAGCGCCCCGAGCCAAAGGCGATCCCCGGCTTCGTGCGCAAGCCCAAGGAGGTGGTGATCGGCACCGTCGCTGGCCTTCGCGCGGTGAAGGATCTGCCGGCGCTGGTCCGCGCCGCGGGAGGATTGTCGCACCGCTTCCGGCTGGTGATCGTTGGCGAGGGGCCGGAACGCGCCGCGATCGAACAGGCGGCGCTGGCGATGGGGATCGAGGACGAGCTGGTCCTTCCCGGCTTCCTCGACCGGCCGTATCGTTTCATGGGGCATTTCGACATGCTGGCGCTGTCCTCACGGTCCGAGCAATTTCCCATTGCGGTGGTCGAGGCGATGGCCGCCGGGCTGCCGATCGTCGCCCCGCCGGTCGGCGACGTGCCGTTCATGGTGGCGCCGGAAAACGCGCCCTTCATCACCGATTATCCGGGCGAGGTCAGGCTGCGCGACGCGATGCAGGCGCTGATCGCCGACCCTGAATTGCGACGCACCGTCGGTAACGCCAACCGCCGCAAGGCACAGGCGGAATATGACGAGCGGCAGATGATCGCACGGTACGCCGCGCTGTATGAATCAGCGCTCGGACGGCCGGGCGCACTGACAAGGGCGTAAATTGCTCGCGCCGTGCAACCTTTCTCGCTAGGGCGCCTTATTGGATTTTCGAGAGGTGATTTAAGGCCGTGGCGACTGCCGTGTTTAAGGGGCTCAAGCCCATCGTCTACAATGGCCGTGAGGTTTGGCCGCTGGTGGAAGGCGGCAAGGGTGTTGCGGCTACCAATCATGCGTCGGCCGGCGCATGGGCGGCCGCGGGCGGCATCGGCACGGTCAGCGCCGTCAACGCCGACAGCTACGATCCCGAAGGCAAGATCATTCCGCAGGTCTATCACGCGCTGACGCGCCGTGATCGGCATGAGGAACTGATCGAATACGCCATCGAAGGCGCCGTGCAGCAGGTGCAGCGCGCCTGGGAGATCGCCGGTGGCAAGGGCGCGATCAACATCAATGTCCTGTGGGAAATGGGCGGTGCGCAGCGCGTGCTGCAAGGCGTGCTGGAACGGACCCGCGGCATGGTCGCCGGTGTCACCTGCGGCGCCGGCATGCCGTACAAGCTGAGCGAGATCGCCGCTTCCTACAACGTCAATTACCTGCCGATCGTCTCCTCGGGCCGTGCCTTCCGCGCGCTGTGGAAGCGCGCTTATTCCAAGGTGTCGGAGCTGCTGGCCGCGGTGGTCTATGAGGATCCCTGGCTCGCCGGTGGCCACAATGGCCTCTCCAATGCCGAAGACCCGCTGAAGCCGGAGGATCCCTATCCCCGCGTGAAGGCGCTGCGCGAAACGATGCGCGAGGGTGGCATTCCTGATACCACCCCGATCATCATGGCCGGCGGCGTCTGGTACCTGCGCGACTGGAACGACTGGATCGACAATCCGGAACTCGGCACCATCGCCTTCCAGTATGGCACCCGCCCGCTGCTGACGCAGGAAAGCCCGATTCCGCAGCAGTGGAAGGAACGGCTGATGACGATCGAGGAGGGTGACGTCCTCCTGCATCGCTTCTCGCCGACCGGCTTCTATTCGTCGGCCGTCCGCAATCCTTTCCTGCGTAGCCTTGAGGCGCGCTCGGAACGCCAGATCGCTTTCTCGACGAAGGAGGCTGGAGACCACATCTTCCAGCTGGACGTGGGCGTGAAGGGCAAGAACTTCTGGGTCACCAAGGGTGATCTGCTGCGCGCGCGCGAGTGGTTCGGCCACGGCTTCACCGATGCATTGAAGACGCCGGACAATACGCTCGTGTTCGTGACGCCGCAGGAAAAGGCGGAGATCCGCAAGGATCAGGCGGATTGCATGGGCTGCCTCAGCCAGTGCCTGTTCTCGAGCTGGGCGGATACCGAGACGAACTCGACCGGCCGTCTCGCCGACCCGCGCAGCTTCTGCATCCAGAAGACGCTGCAGGATATCGCGCACGGCGGCGATACGGAGGCGAACCTGATGTTCGCCGGCCATGCAGCCTATAATTTCAAGCGTGATCCCTTCTACTCGAACGGCTTCGTGCCGACGGTGAAGCAGCTGGTCGACCGGATCCTGACGGGCGACTGATCCTGTCTGGCCGGGGTCCGCGCTCCGGCCTTCAACCCCTCCACCGTCATCCTGCCTGGCGCCATTGCGCCAGAAGGATGACGGCCAGGGAGGGCGCATCAATTGTCGATGGTGCCGATCACCGCGCCGGCGGTACCGCCCACCGCCGCGCCCTTTTCCACGCTGCCACCAGTGGCCGCTGCTACGCCAGCGCCACCTGCACCGCCAATTGCCGCGCCGCGCAGCGTCGAGCAGGCCGAGGTAGTCACGGCGGTGGCGCCAAGCATCAACAGAAGAAACGTCTTCTTCATCGCACATTCTCCGATCGAATTAACAACCGGACAATGCGCCCAACATAGGTTGCGTTCCGGCAGGACACGCAACTTTACAGTTCTCGGGTACTCAGACCCAGCCTTCCAGCACCTGGTCGGGCGGCCGATGACCATCGGCCCACATGCGAATATTGGTCATCACCTTTTCGCCGGTGGCCAGCCGCCCTTCGAACGTGGCCGATCCCATATGCGGCGTCATCACGACATTGGGCAGCGCCAGCAACCGCGGGTCGATCGCCGGTTCGTGCTTCCATACGTCCAGCCCCGCGCCCGCCAGCCGGCCCGCCTCCAGCGCGTCGATCAGCGCATCCTCGTCGACGATCCCGCCGCGGCTGGCGTTGATCAGATAGACGTGTGGGCGCAGCAGCGCGATCCGCTCGGCGCTGATCAGGTTTTCGCTGTCGGCGTTGCGCGGCGTGTGGATCGTCAGGATGTCGATATTGGCCAGCATCTCGTCCAGATTGGGATGCCATTGCGCCTGCAATTCGGCCTCCACCACCTTCGGCAGCCGGTGGCGATTGTGATAATGGATCGACAGGCCGAACGCGCGCGCGCGGCGCGCCACCGCCTGGCCGATGCGGCCCATACCGACGATGCCCAGCGCCTTGCCGCCGATGCGATGGCCGAGCATCCCGCCCGGGCTCCAACCCTTCCACTCGCCCGACCGCACCAGCTTCTCGCCCTCGGCCAGCCGGCGGGGGACGGAAACGATCAGCGCCATCGTCATGTCGGCGGTATCTTCGGTCAGCACACCGGGCGTGTTGGTGACGATGATGCCGCGCCGGCGCGCCGCCTTCAGGTCGATATGGTTCACGCCCGCGCCGAAATTGGCGATCAGCTTCAGCCGCTCGCCGGCACCCTCGATCAGTTCTGCGTCGATCGTGTCCACCACCGTCGGCACCAGCACGTCGCAATTGGACATGGCAGCGGCCAGCTCCTCGCGGGTCATCGCCTTGTCACCGCGGTTGTTGACCGTGTCGAACAGGGCCTCCAGCCGGTCCATGGTGATGTCGGGCAATTCGCGCGTCACGATCACGCGGGGATTGGCGCAGCGGCGAGTATCGACCATGGCATTGGATTGGCGAAGCGCGGCGCGGGCGTCAACGATCGGTTGATGCGGCAGCCGTGCGGGCGCTACAGGAACGGCTTGGTCGACGGGGGTGTATCGATGCGGCGATGGACGGCGGGATGGGTGGCGCTTGCCGTGCTGTTCGGGCTGGTGGCCAATGAAGTCGCCGCGCAGGCCAAGGACAGGCCGAAACCACCCTATTTCGCCTCCATTTCGGCCGGGAAGGCCCGGATGCGCTCCGGCCCCGGACGCAGTTATCCGGCGACCTGGCTCTACGTCCGCGCCGACCTGCCGGTCCGCGTCGTCGACGTGTTCAAGGAATGGCGCAAGGTGGAGGATCCCGGCGGTACCCAGGGGTGGATGCTCGGCTCGCTGATCAGCAGCACGCGCACCGCGATGATCAAGGAGTCGATCGCCGAACTGCGTGACCGGCCCGCCTATGGCGCGCGCATCCTGTGGCGCGCCGAACCGGGCGTGATCGGCCGGGTCAGCCAATGCGCGCGCGGCTGGTGCCGCCTCGATATTCGCGGCCAGGCGGGCTTCGTGGAAATCAGCCGCCTCTGGGGCGTGGAACAAGAGGAAGTGCTGCCGTGATCGCTGGCTTTGACATGGACGCCTTTGTCAGCGCGACGCTTGCCGAGGATCTCGGCGGCGGCCGCGACGTCACGTCCGAGGCGGTGATCCCGGCCGACGCCCGGTTTGAGGGGGTGATGGCCACGCGCGACGCGATTGCCGTCGCCGGGCTGCCGATTGCCGCTGCCTTCTTTCGCCGGCTCGATCCTGATGCCTCGGTCGACCTTCTGGCCAGCGATGGCGATCGCGTCGCGGCCGGCACGCCGGTCATGCGGCTGGCCGGCCGCGCGCGGGCGCTGCTGACGGCGGAGCGGTCGGCGCTCAATACCGTCCAGCACCTGTCGGGCATCGCAACCCTGACCGCCGCCTATGCCGATCGTATCCGCGGCACCGGGGCCATCCTGCTCGACACGCGAAAGACCATCCCGGGCCTTCGCCTCCTGGAGAAATATGCCACCCGCATGGGCGGTGCGCAGAACCACCGCATGGGGCTGTGGGATGCGGCGATGATCAAGGACAATCACGTCGCGGTCGCCGGCAGCGTCGAGGAAGCGGTGCGCCGCGCGCGTGACGCGGGCGTCGCCGACATCATCGTCGAGGTCGACCGGGTGGAGCAGATCGAGCCAGCGCTCGCCGCCGGCGCAACGCGGCTGCTGCTCGACAACATGCCGCCGCAGATCCTGCGCGGTGCGGTGACGCTCGTCGGTGGACGGGTGCCGACCGAGGCATCCGGTGGCGTCACACTGGATACGATCCGCGCCATTGCGGAAACCGGCGTCACCTATGTCAGCGTCGGGCGTCTCACCCAGTCCGCGCCTGCCGCGGATATCGGCCTCGACTTCGCTCTCGCCTGAGGAACCTCGCCGTTGATCCGTCCCCTGTCGATCAGGCGCTTTGAGCGCCTGTACCTTTTGGCGCTCGCGCTCGGCCTGCTCAGCACCATGCTCGACTGGCCTCAGCGTGTCGCAAGCTTCGCCAGCAATCCTGCGCTGGCGGAGATGGGCTGGCTGCTGCCGACATCGGTGGTCTTCAACATCACGCTGCGATTGCTGCTGTGGTATTTCACCGCCCGCCAGCCGAGCATCGCGGCCAAATGGTTCGTGGTGGTGCTTGCGGCGATCGCCTTCGTGATCCTGTTGTTCGGCCTGGTCGCGCTGATCGTCGGTGCCACGCCGTCGCTGGCGGCATCACTCGCCGGCCTTGCGTCGGGCGCGCTGTACGTCGTTTCGGCGGCCTATCTGTTTCGCCCCGATGCCAGGCTATGGTTCGGCGAACATGCCGTTGAAGAACAGGAGTTTACCGAATGATTCGTGGCTTTGCTCTGGCGCTGGCGCTGATGCCGGGCGTGGCCGCCGCCCAGGCATATCAATGCTCGGTGCCGGCCGGCACGGACCTGCGGGTGCGTCCCGACCTGCCAAGCAAGAGCGAGCCACAGCGCCTGCTGCCAATCGGAAGTTATACGCTGGCGATCAGCTGGTCGCCGCAGCACTGCCGCACCCCCGATCGCGCCGCCCGCTCCACGTTCCAGTGCGGCAGCGGCAACCGCTTCGGCTTCGTCCTGCACGGCCTCTGGCCCGACGGGTTCGGCAAGGAGTGGCCGCAATATTGCAAGGCGACGCCGCTGATTTCGCAACGCACGGTGCGGGCAAACCTGTGCGCGACCCCGTCGGCGCAGCTGCTGCAGCATGAATGGGCCAAGCACGGCACCTGCATGCCCAGCGAAACGCCCGACAGCTATTTCGGCAAGGCGACCTCGCTCTTCAACGAGGTCCGCTATCCCGACATGAACGCCCTCGCGCGCCAGAGCCTGACCGCCGGCAAGCTCGCCACCGCAATCGCGCGGGTCAATCGCGGCATGCGCGCCGACATGATGCGCGTCACGACCGACCGCATGGGCTGGCTGAACGAGGTCTGGATCTGCATGGACAGGAAGTTCCGCTACACCCGCTGCCCGGCGCACCAGGGCGGCGTGAAGCCGAACGCCCGCGTCCGCATTTGGACCGGCAAGCGCTGAACGATCGCTCGCCCGCCCCGCGACGAACGGGGGCAGGGCGGGCGGATCAGCGCAAGGTCACCGCTTGCGCGTGAGTTCCCGCATCGCATCGTCCAGCCCGGCGAGCGTCAGCGGGTACATGCGGTCGTTCATCAGTTCGCGAATGATCTTCACCGATTGCGAATAGCCCCATTGCGCCTGCGCGACCGGGTTCAGCCAGACGGCGGCCGGGTAAGTAGTCGTCAGGCGGTTCATCCACACCGCGCCCGATTCTTCGTTGAAATGTTCCACCGAGCCGCCCGGATGGGTGATCTCATATGGGCTCATCGAGGCGTCACCGACGAACACCAGCTTGTAGTCGTGCGGGAATTTGTGAAGCACGTCCCACATCGGCGTCCGCTCGGAAAAGCGGCGCTTGTTGTCCTTCCACACCCCTTCGTAAGGGCAGTTGTGGAAGTAGAAGAACTCCAGGTTCTTGAACTCGCTGGTGGCGGCCGAGAACAGTTCCTCGCACAGCTTGACGAACGGGTCCATCGATCCGCCCACGTCGAGGAACAACAGCAATTTCACCGCATTGCGCCGTTCCGCGCGCATGCGAATGTCGAGCCAGCCCTGCCGCGCAGTTCCGTCGATCGTGCCGTCGATGTCCAGTTCGTCCTGCGCGCCCTCACGAGCGAACTTGCGCAGCCGGCGTAGCGCGATCTTGATGTTGCGGGTGCCCAGCTCCTTGGTGTTGTCGAGGTTCTTGAACTCGCGCTGGTCCCACACCTTCAATGCGCGCTTCTGCTTCGATTCGCCGCCGACGCGAACGCCCTCGGGATTGTAGCCGGAGTTTCCGAACGGGCTGGTCCCGCCGGTGCCGATCCACTTGTTGCCGCCCTGGTGGCGCTTCTGCTGTTCCTCGAGCCGCTTCTTCAGCGTCTCCATGATCTCTTCCCAGGAGCCGAGCGACTTGATCGCTTCCATCTCCTCGGGCGTCAGGAACTTCTCGGAGACCGCCTTCAGCCAGTCTTCCGGAATCTGCGCGCCTTCCTGGATGAAGCTGTTCTCGATCCCCTTGAAGACCTTGGCGAACACCTGATCGAACTTGTCGAGCAGGCCCTCGTCCTTCACGTAGACCGCACGAGACAGGTAATAGAAATCCTCCGGCGTGCGGTCGATCACTTCGGCGTCGAGCGCTTCGAGCAGGAGCAGATGCTCCTTCAGACTCGCGGGAATGCCCGCGACGCGCAGCTCATCGAGGAAGTTGAGGAACATCGGCCATCCGCCCCATCATTTAATCTGCTCTTTTGCCGCTGATGACAGACTTGGCGGGATGGCGCCAGCATCGGACGCTGACGAACGCGGGCGCGCACGCTAGAGCGTCGGCCATGAGCCCAGTTGCGTCGCTTCCCCCGCCGCCGCCCCTTCGTGCGAGCGGCCATTGTCTCCTTCTCGATTTCGACGGCACTTTGGTCGATCTGGTGGATCGGCCCGACGCGATCGTGGTCGATACCGGGCTAATTGATCTTCTTCACCAGCTCGCTGGAACCTTTGCCGGCCGTTTCGCCTTAGTCAGTGGACGATCAGTGGCGCAGATCGAGGGGTTCCTGGGTGATGCTGCCGCGGAAATCGCGGTGGTGGGCAGTCATGGCGCCGAACTGCGGCTGGGAGGCCGGAACATCGCGCCGGATCGTCCGCCCGCGCTGGTCGAGGCCGAGCGGGCATTCTCCGCGGCGTTCGCGGGCGAAGAGGGGGTTGTGGTCGAGGTGAAATCGCTGGGCGTTGCCGTTCATTATCGCATGGCACCGGAGCATGGCGTAGCCGCGCGGCGGCTCGCCGAACAATATGCTGATCGGGACGGGCTGGTTTTGCAGACCGGCAAGATGATGGTCGAACTGCGCGTCGGCGGCCACGACAAGGGCACCGGAATAGATGCGCTGCTGCGGCATGAGCCGTTTGCCGGGCACATGCCAGTGTTCGCGGGTGATGACGTGACCGACGAATCCGGCTTGGCGCTCGTCGCCGAGCGCGGCGGTGTCGGCGTGCTGGTCGGCGCTCCGCGTGAGACGGCGGCGCAGTTCCGCCTGGATGATGTGGCCGCCGTGCGCGCCTGGTTGGAGAAGGCGGCATGACCGCGACGATGGATCTGTGGCCGATCGGCAATTGCCAGGTATCCGCGCTGGTGGACCGCGCCGGCCGCTTCGTGTGGGGCTGCACCCCGCGCGTCGATGGCGACCCGGCTTTCTGCTCGCTGCTTGATGACAATCCCAAGGCCGGTGACGATGCGTTCGGCTTTTGGGAGATCGACATCGATCGCTGCCGCACGACGACGCAATCCTATCTGCGCAACACGCCCATTCTGGTCACGCGGCACGAGGATGAGGACGGCAATGCGATCGAGGTGATCGATTTCTGCCCGCGCTTCACCCGTAATGGCAGGCGCTACCGCCCGGTGGCGTTCGCCCGCATTGTGCGGCCCGTCGCGGGCAGCCCGCGCATCCGCGTTCGCTTGCGCCCCGCCGTGACCTGGGGCTCCGTGCGGGCCACGACGACGCGTGGGTCCAACCATATCCGCTACCTGCTGGACGACAGCGTGCTTCGCCTGTCGACCACGGCGCCGGTCGGCTGGATCGAGGATGAGCGGATGTTTCGCGTGGAGCGTCCGCTGCACTTCTTCCTCGGCCCGGACGAAAGCTTTTCCGACGATCTTCACGCCGCGCTCGACAATATGCTCGAGCGAACGATCGAGGAATGGCGGCATTGGGTACGCGGGCTCGCGACGCCCTATGAATGGCAGGAGGCGGTGATCCGCTCCGCCATCACGCTGAAGCTGTGCCAGCATGAGGAAACCGGCGCGATCGTCGCCGCGCTGACCACGTCGATCCCCGAACATGCAGATTCCCAGCGGAACTGGGACTATCGCTACTGCTGGGTCCGCGACGCTTACTATACCGTCCAGGCGCTCAACCGGCTGGGGGCGCTCGATGTGCTCGAAGGGTATCTCGAATATCTGCGCAACATCGTCGACAACGCCAAGGATGGCCACATCCAGCCGCTCTACGGCGTCGGCGGGGAGGCGACCCTGATCGAGTGGGAGGCGCCGGCGCTGTCGGGCTATCGCGGCATGGGGCCGGTGCGCGTCGGCAACCAGGCCTATGAGCAGATCCAGCATGATGCCTATGGCCAGATCGTCCTTTCTAACGCGCAAGCCTTCTTCGATCATCGCCTGTTGCGCGTCGCCGGGCGCGAGGATTTCGAGGCGCTGGAGCCGATCGGCGAGCGTGCCTGGCAGAAGTTCGATCAGCCTGACGCGGGCCTGTGGGAATTGCGCACCAAGAGCCATGTGCACACCTATTCGGCGGCGATGTGCTGGGCGGCATGCGACCGGCTCGCCAATGCCGCAGAGGCGCTGAAGCTCGACGACCGCGCCGATTTCTGGCGCGAGCGGGCAGAGACGATGCGCGCGCGGATCGAGGAAGCGGCCTGGCGCCCCGACACGCAGCGCATGTCGGCGACCTTCGGCGGCGACGACCTCGATGCCAGCCTGCTGCAGCTGCTCGACCTCCGCTTCCTCTCGCCCGACGACCCCCGTTTCCGGACGACGCTGGAGGCGGTGGAGGGAGGCTTGCGCCGCGGATCGTACATGCTGCGCTACGCGACGGAGGATGATTTCGGCCTGCCGCACACCGCGTTCAACGTCTGCACCTTCTGGCTGATCGAGGCGCTTCATTTCACCGGCCGTGACGCGGATGCGCGTGAATTGTTTGAAGAAATGCTGGCGCGGTGCACCCCCGCCGGTCTGTTGTCGGAGGATATCGACCCGAATACCGGTGAATTGTGGGGCAATTATCCCCAGACCTACTCGCTCGTCGGCGTGATCAATTGCGCCGTCCTGCTCAGTAAACCCTGGAGTGCCATACGTTGAGCCGTCTGATCGTCATCTCCAACCGCGTTTCTGCACCAACCCCGCAACAGCCAAGCGCACAAGGAGGATTGGCGGTCGCCCTGACCGCCGCGCTGCGCGAGGCGGACGGCATATGGTTCGGTTGGTCGGGGGAGACGGGCGAGACGGGTGAGCTGAAGTTCGAGACGTTCGATGGGGTGACCTCCGCCACGATCGATCTGCCGGAACAGGACGTGGAGGAATATTACGACGGCTATGCGAACCGCACGCTCTGGCCACTGTTCCACTATCGCCTCGGCCTGACCGAGTTCGAACGCGATTTCCAAGGCGGCTACGAACGGGTGAACCGGCTGTTCGCCGAAGTGATCAGCCCACATATCGAGCCCGATGACCTGATCTGGGTTCACGATTACCACATGATCCCGCTCGGCTGGCTGCTGCGCCAGCAGGGCATCACCAATCGCCTAGGTTTCTTTCTGCACATCCCCTGGCCGCCGACCGACCTGCTGCATGCCCTGCCCGAGCATCGGCGGTTGGTGGAGGCGCTGTTCGCCTATGACCTGGTCGGCTTCCACACGCGCGAATGGCTGGAGACGTTCCACGATTATGTCGTCCGGGAGATGGGCGGCACGATCGAGGATGATGACCGCGTCACCGTCGGCGGCCGCACGATCCGGGCGATCGCCTGTCCGATCGGCATCGACGCGCGCGAATTCATCGCCAGCGCGCAGAGCAATGAGGCGGTGACGACCCAGAACCGCGTCGTCGAAAGCCTGAGCGGCCGTCGCCTGATCGTCGGCGTCGACCGGCTGGATTATTCCAAGGGGCTGGAGGAACGGTTCAACGGTTATCTTCGCTTCCTCGATACCCGCCCCGACGCCCATGCCCAGGTCACGATGCTCCAGATCGCGCCTCCGTCGCGTGCCAGCGTGCAGAGCTATCAGGACATTCGCGCAACACTCGACGCGCTGTCCGGCCGCATCAACGGGGCGCATGCGGAAATCGACTGGGTGCCGTTGCGCTACGTCAACCGCGGGCTGCCGCGCGGCGTGCTCGCGGGTGTCTATCGCGCCGCCAAGATCGGGCTGGTCACCCCGCTTCGCGACGGCATGAACCTTGTCGCGAAGGAGTTTGTGGCGGCGCAGGATCCCGAGGATCCCGGCGTGCTGATCCTGTCCCGCTTCGCTGGCGCCGCGGCGCAGCTTACCGGGGCATTGCTGATCAACCCCTACAGCCCCGACGAGATGGCGGACGCAATCGAGCATGCGCTGAACATGCCGCGTGACGAGCGGATCGCGCGCTGGCGTCCGATGTTCGACAATGTCGTCGACGAGGACGTGATCTGGTGGCGCAAGCGCTTCACCGAGGTGCTGGCGTCGACGGAGCGGGTGGCAGAGGTGGCGCTGGAGCTCTGACCGCGCTTGCGCCGCTTGCACGAAGGGGGCGTGGCAACCCATAGGCGGCGCATGACCTCTCGCGCCAGCGCTGCCCTCGTCCTGATCCTATTGCCCACTGCGGCCCACGCCCAGGCGGGTCCCGACATCGTCGTCACTGGCCGCGGGCTCGACGACCGTCCCGGCGACCGTACCGCAGACGTAGTCACGATCGACGCGCAGCGGATCAGCGCCAATGCCAGCGATCGGCTGGAAAGCGTTCTCGCTGATGTCGCGGGGCTGCAGCAGTTTCGCCGCTCGGACTCGCGCTCGGCCAATCCGACCAGCCAGGGCATTTCGCTGCGCGGGATCGGCGGCAACGCGTCCAGCCGCGCGTTGCTGGTGCTCGATGGCGTGCCGCAGGCAGATCCGTTCGGCGGATGGGTGCCATTTCCGGCCTATGCCACCGATCGGATCGGCCGCATCCGTGTCACCCGCGGCGGGGGGAGCGGCTATTTCGGCCCCGGCGCGCTTGCTGGCACGGTCGAACTGGAAAGCGCTGACCCGCGCGATCGCCCGACGCTGCTCGGCAGCCTTGCCTATGGCAGTCGCGATTCGCTCGATGCACAGGCGTCGGGCACGTTTCTGTCGGGACCGGGCTTTGCCACCGTCTCGGCCGCCTATGCGCGTGGCGACGGCTTCATCCCGGTGGTCGCGGCAGATGGCGGTCCGGCCGACCGGCCCGCGCCTTACGAACAAGCATCGGCGGCGCTGCGCGGGGTCATCCGCGTGGCGCCCGATACCGAGCTTCAGGCCAATGTCAGCGGCTTCACCGATCATCGCGAACGCGGCACCGCCTTCACTGCCAATCGCAGCGAGGGGGCTGACGCCAGCCTGCGCATCGTCGGGCGCGGGGCGTGGGGCTATTCGGCGCTGGCCTATCTCCAGACCCGCTCCTTCGCGTCGCAATTCGCCAGTGTCTCCGCAGGCCGGGTCAGCGCCAGCCAGACGCTCGACCAGTATAACACCCCTGCCACCGGTATCGGCGCGCGGTTCGAGATCGTGCCGCCCGTCGGTGCGGGCCGCGACCTGCGCCTGGGCATCGACG
Organism: Sphingomonas olei; assembly: GCF_045369765.1. Classification (NCBI taxonomy): domain Bacteria; kingdom Pseudomonadati; phylum Pseudomonadota; class Alphaproteobacteria; order Sphingomonadales; family Sphingomonadaceae; genus Sphingomonas; species Sphingomonas olei. The sequence continues at coordinate 56,215 of NZ_JBIQEU010000009.1, read as the reverse complement.
TGCGCGACGTGACCGGGCGCACCCAGGAAAATTACACCTATGTCGGCGGTGCGCCCACGCGGCGGCGCATCGCCGGCGGCAGCAGCAGGACGACCGGCATCTTCGCCGACGGCAGCGTGGAGGCAGGACGCTGGACGCTCACCCTGGGCGGGCGCCTCGATCGCTGGCGCATCGCCGACGGGCAGCTTGACGAATATACGCTGGCGACCGGCGTGCCCTTGACGGCCAGCCGCTTTCCGGAGCGCGACGGCACCGAATGGACCGGTCGCGCCGGTCTCGCCTTCGCGCCGGTGGAGGCCGTCATTTTGCGGGTGAGCGGCTATCGCGGCTGGCGCTTGCCGACGCTCAACGAATTGTACCGCCCGTTCCGGGTCGGCGCCGATGCCACCGCCGCCAACCCGGATCTCGCGCCCGAGCGGCTGAGCGGCGTCGACGGCGGCGTGACGCTGGCGCCCCTGGCCAATCTGACGCTGTCCGCCACCGTGTTCTGGAACCGGCTGGACAATGCCATCGCCAATGTGACCGCGGGGCAGGGGCCGGGCACCTTCCCGGGCGTCGGCTTCGTCAACGGCGCCTATCGCGTGCGGCAGAACCTGGACGCGATCCGCTCCAAGGGGCTTGAGCTGGACGCGCGCTGGCAGGCGGGGCCGGTGTTCGCCATCGCCTCGTGGAGCCATGTCGATCCGCGGGTGGAAGCATCAGGTGCCGCCGCGCCGCTCGACGGCCTGCGCCCGGCGCAGACGCCGCGCGATCAGTTGTCGGGCACGCTCGGCTGGCGTCAGGGCGCTTGGACCGCGTCGGCGACGCTGCGCCACATGTCCGGCCAGTTCGAGGACGATCAGAACGCCCGCGTGCTTGCCCCCGCAACGACGCTCGACGCGTATCTGTCGGTGCCGGTGACGCGAGGGCTTGCGATCGAGGCGCGGGGCGAAAACCTGTTCGATGCGCTGGTCGAAGCGGGCGTCAGCGGCGCCGATGTGATTGAACGTGCGACGCCGCGCACCTTGTGGATCGGCGTGCGCTTCAGCGGCTAGGCGCGCCCGTCACGAAAGGGCGGCTTCGGCGCTGGCGTCCGTTTCGCTGGCGCCCGCGTCGTGCTGCAGTCCGTCGATGGCCGCGTTGATGCACGTCATCAACGCGCGGATCACGTCCGGGCTGGGCTGATCCTGCTCGGTCACGCGTCGCTGGAAAACGCCGGCAGCAATCGTCTGGATCATTTCCGCCACCTGGATGAACCGGCTCGACGACACCGATGCCGGCACAAGCAGGCACAAGGCAGACGTCAGCTCGCTGCGCATCCGCTCCCGCACCGCGCGAACGATTTCGGCAATCCGCTCGTTGCGCGATGCCTCGGCCATGATCTCCGCCACGAGTCGTCCCCCCTCGGGGTTCTCGCACGCAACGAACTGACCGATCCACGCGCGCACCACGGCGGGATCACCCGTGGCGCCCGCGGCGCACAAGCCACGTTCCGACAGAAAGTCTTCCAGATCGCGCGCGACGATCTCCGCCACGATCGCTTCCTTGTTGGCGAAATCGCAGTAGATCTGCCCGACGGCAATTCCCGACGTCTGCGCGATCTGCGCCATGCCCGTGCCGTGGAACCCGGTCGCCGCAAAGGCTTCACGTGCCGCCTGGATCAATTTCTCGCGCCGTGCGTTTGCCCGCCCGATGCGCAAGCCGGGGAGGGCTGCGCCACATTGTTCGATGACCTCTCTCCTCGACTTGACGCGTTTTCCAGTTCGCAGTAGCAGCAAACGTGAGTGAACGATCACTCACTTTATTTCAGAGAACGATATGGCATTCAAGAGGGTCGCGCTATCAGCCCTGCTGCTGGCGTCGGTGTCCGCCTGTGGTGGGCAGAACGATCAGGGTCAGCAGCAACAGCAGGCGGGACCCCCTCAGGTATCGGTCATCACCGTCCAGCCGCAGGCTGTGACGCTGACAACGACCTTGCCGGGCCGCACGGCCGCGTTTGAAACCTCCGAAGTGCGCCCGCAGGTTAATGGCCTGATCGTTGAGCGCCTGTTCACGGAGGGCGATTCGGTTCGTCGCGGCCAGCCGCTCTTCCGCATCGATCAGCAGCCCTATCTCGCCGCGGTCGCCAGCGCGCGGGCGTCGCTCGCGCGAGCCCGCGCCGCCATCGCCTCCAGCGCGGCGCTGCAGCGTCGCTATGGCGAACTGGTGAAGATCAACGCGATCTCGCGCCAGGAATATGACAATGCGATCACGTCTGCACAGCAGGCGCAGGCCGACGTCGCGGCGCAGCAGGCGGCCTTGCGCTCCGCACAGATCGATCTTGAGCGCACCACGGTCCGCGCGCCGATCTCCGGCCGGATCGGTCGCGCGCAGTCGACCACCGGCGCGTTGGTGACCTCGGGCCAGACCAATCCGTTGACCACCATCCAGCGCCTCGATCCGATCTATGTCGATGTGCCGCAATCGAGCGCCGACCTCCTGCGCCTGCGTCAGTCGATCGCGGCTGGCGAGCTGTCCCGCGGCGGCGGCGCCGCGCGCGTTCGCTTGCGGCTCGAGGATGGCTCGCTTTACCCGATCGAGGGCAAGCTGCAGTTTACCGACGTCACCGTCGATCCGACCACCGGAACGCAGACGATCCGAGCGATCTTCCAGAACCCGCGCGGCCTGCTGCTGCCGGGCATGTACGTCCGCGCCGAACTGGTCGAGGGGACGGAGCGCAACGGCATCCTGGTGCCGCAGCGCGCCGTGCAGCGCAACGAAAGCGGCCAGGCCACTGCGATGGTGGTCGGACGGGACAACAAGGTCGAACCGCGGATCCTCACCACCGATCGCACGATTGGCGAGGACTGGCTGGTAACCGCCGGGCTGAAGCCTGGGGATCGTGTCATCGTGGAAGGTGGCGGCGGCATGCTGCGTCCGGGCATGCCCGTCTCGCCCAAGCCGTGGAACCCGAATGCGGCGCCCGCTGGCACGGGTGCCCCTGGCGCGCCCGGTCAGCCGCAAGGCAAGGGGCAACCACAAGGGCAGCCGCAGGGGCAGGGGCAGGGGCAGGGACAACCGGCCCAGGCTGGCCAACCCCAGGCGCAGCCCAACGGCCAGGCTCAGGCGAAGTAACCCTACATGGCACGCTATTTCATCGATCGACCCATCTTCGCATGGGTGATCGCGATCGTCCTGATGCTGGCTGGCGTCATCGCCATCCGCAGCCTTCCCGTCGCGCAGTTCCCGGAGATCGCGCCACCCACGGTGTCGATTACCGCGACCTATCCGGGCGCGGATGCGACCACGCTGGAACGCACGACCACGCAGATTATCGAGCAGCAGCTGCGCGGCATCGATAACCTGCGCTATTTTTCGTCCTCGTCCTCCTCATCGGGCGTGCTCACGATCACGCTGACGTTCGAACAGGGCACCGATCCTGACATCGCGCAGGTGCAGGTTCAGAACAAATTGCAGGCGGCGACCCCGCTGCTGCCTCAGGAAGTGCAGCAACAGGGCATTCAGGTTCAGAAGTCCGCCGCCAGCTTCCTCGTCATCGTCGGCCTGTATTCGGAAGACGGCTCGCACTCGATCACTGACCTGTCGGACATGGTCGTGTCGCGGCTGCAGGACCCGGTCAGCCGCGTGAACGGCGTGGGCGAGCTTCAGATCTTCGGCTCGCAATATGCGATGCGCATCTGGATCGATCCGCTGAAGCTGAACAACTATCAGCTCACCATCGCCGATGTGACCAATGCCGTGCGGGCGCAGAATGCCCAGGTCTCGGCCGGCCAGATCGGTGCTCAGCCCGCTCCCAAGGAGCAGATGCTGAACGCGACCGTCTCGGTCCAGTCACGCCTCCAGACGCCGGAGCAATTCGGTCAGATCCGCCTGAAGACGACGGAAAATGGCGCGGTTGTTCGGTTGGCCGACGTGGCTCGGGTTGAGCTTGGCGCCGAGAATTACGGCTTCGATACCAAGTTCAACGGCAAGCCCGCCTCGGGCTTCGGCGTCCGTCTTGCCGCGGGTGCCAACGCGCTCGACACCGTCGACGCGGTGAAGGCCGAAGTGGAATCGATCGCCAAGGGTTTCCCGGCCGACGTCAAGGTCGTCTACCCGTTCGATACCACGCCGTTCGTCCGCCTGTCGGTGGAACAGGTCATCCACACGCTGGTCGAGGCAGTGGTCCTCGTCTTCCTGGTGATGTTCCTGTTCCTGCAGAACTGGCGCGCCACGCTGATCCCGACGATCGCGGTGCCGGTCGTGCTGCTCGGCACGTTCGCGATCATGCAGGTGGCGGGCTTCACCATCAATACGCTGACCTTGTTCGGCATGGTGCTGGCCATCGGGCTATTGGTCGACGACGCCATCGTCGTGGTCGAGAACGTCGAGCGTCTGATCGTCGACGAGGGGCTCAGCCCGAAGGACGCCGCGCGCAAGTCGATGGACGAAATCTCGGGCGCGCTGATCGGCATCGGCATGGTGCTGTCGGCGGTGTTCCTGCCGATGGCGTTCTTCGGCGGTTCCACGGGCGTCATCTATCGCCAGTTCTCGATCACCATCGTCTCGGCGATGATCCTATCGGTGCTGGTCGCGTTGATCCTGACACCGGCACTGTGCGCCACCATCCTGAAGCCGCACGATCCGACCAAGCACGAAGGCAACGGGATCTTCGCCCGCTTCTTCCGCTGGTTCAACCGCACCTTCGAGAAGGGGACGGTCAAGTACGAGCGGGGCGTGAAGAAGACCGCGCGCAGCTGGAAGCGGTCGATGCTCGTCTATCTGCTGATCGTCGGTGGCATGGTGCTGCTGTTCGCCCGGCTGCCCAGCGCCTTCTTGCCCGATGAGGATCAGGGCACGGTCATCGCGCTGGTGCAGGGGCCCGCGGGCGCCACGACCGCGCGCACCGACAAGGGTCTCGACCTCGTTCGGAATTATTTCCTCGAGCAGCCGGGTGTGCAGTCCGTCTTCACCATCAACGGCTTCAGCTTCGCAGGGCAGGGGCAGAATGCGGGTCTCGCCTTCATCAGCCTGAAGCCGTGGGATGAACGGCCGGGGATCGACAACAAGGCGCAGACCATCGCCGCCAAGTCCATGGGTGTATTCTCGAAGTACGAGGACGGCATGATCTTCGCGCTGGTGCCGCCCGCGGTGCAGGAGCTGGGCAATGCCACCGGCTTCGACCTCCAGCTCGTCGACACGGGTGGGATCGGCCATGAAAAGCTGACTCAGCTGCGCAACATGGTGCTGGGCATGGCGATGCAGGACAAGCTGATCGCACAGGTTCGCCCGCTCAGCCTGGAGGACGCGCCCCAGCTGAAGGTCGATATCGATCAGGACAAGGCGCGCGCGCTGGGGCTCGATCTGGCGACGGTCAATTCGACGCTGGCGACGGCGTGGGGCGGCTCCTACGTCAACGACTTCATCGACCGCGGCCGCGTGAAGCGCGTCTACGTCCAGGCGGACACGCCCTATCGCGTCCGGCCGGAGGATATTGCCGACTTCTACGTCCGCAACGACCAGGGCCAGATGGTGCCGTTCACCTCCTTCTCGACGGTGAGCTGGACCAACGCGCCGGTGTCGCTGACTCGCTACAATGGCCAGCCCGCGATGCAGTTGCAGGGTTCGCCGGCGCCGGGCGTCAGCACCGGTGCCGCGATGGAGGCAATGGAGGAAATTCAGGCCAAGCTCCCACCCGGCACCGCGCTGGAGTGGACCGGGCTGTCGTTCGAGGAACGGCTGTCTGGTGGCCAGGCACCGGCACTCTATGCCTTGTCGCTGCTGATCGTCTTCCTGTGCCTCGCGGCATTGTACGAAAGCTGGTCGGTGCCGATCGCGGTGATGCTGGTGGTCCCCTTGGGCGTGATCGGTGCGCTCCTGGCGGCGACGCTGACCGGGCTGAACAACGACATCTACCTTCAGGTCGGCCTCATCACCACGATTGGTGTGGCGGCGAAAAACGCGATCCTGATCGTGGAGTTCGCGGAGGAACGTATCGCGGAAGGGATGAAGCCGTTCGACGCGGCGGTGGAGGCTGCGCGACTACGCCTGCGTCCGATCCTGATGACCAGCCTGGCCTTCATCTTCGGCGTGCTGCCGCTGGCGATCTCGACCGGCGCGGGTGCCGGTGGTCAGAATGCAATTGGCCGGTCGGTGGTGGGCGGCATGTTCTCCGCGACGGTGCTGGCGATCTTCCTGGTTCCGACCTTCTTCGTGGTCGTCTCGCGGCTGTTCGGCCACGGCAAGGACGATGAGGGGGATCAGAACGTCAACAACTACGAACCGTTGCGTGACGACGGGGACGATGGCGACGCAGGGCGCGATCGTGGCCCGACGCCGCAGGGAGCATGATCCAGATGAAGTCCCGTTCCCTCCTGGCGGCGCTCGCCGTCGCCACCACCCTGTCGGGCTGCAACCTCGCGCCCAAATATGTCCGCCCGGTCGGCGCCGCCCCGGAAACCCTGCCGCAAGGCGGGATCTATCCACGCGCCGCGACCGATGCGCCGGACATCACCCAGGTGGGCTGGCGCGATTTCTTCCTCGATCCGCGGCTTCGGCAAGTGATCGATACCGGCCTTGCCAACAATCGTGACCTGCGGATTGCCGCCGGCAACGTGTTGCAGGCGCGGGCGCAATATCGCGTCCAGCGTGCCAGCCAGGTGCCGAACACCACCATTTCCGGTTCGGGCACCTACACCAACAACGTCTTCGGCGCGGCCGGCGGCGGGCTCGGCGCTGGCGGAATGGCCGGCGGCGGCACGGGCACTGGCACGGGCACTGGCACCGGGTCTGGCACCGGCACCGGCGGTGTTGGCGGCGGCACGGGTGTTGGCGCCGGGGCAGGGGCTGGCGCGGTTGGCGGCGGGATCGGCTCGGCCTCGTCGAACCTTGAGTTCTACTCGGTCAACGCCGGCTTCTCGCAGTTCGAGCTCGATCTCTTCGGTCGCGTCCGCAACCTCTCGCGCGCCGCGCTGGAGCAATATTTCGCTTCCGAAGAGGCGCAGCGCACCGCGCGGATCAGCCTCATCGCCGAAATCGCCAATGCCTGGCTGACCATGGCGGCGGACCAGGAACAGCTGCGCATCAGCCGCGAGACGCTGAAGGCGTTCGAACAATCGCTGGAGCTCACCCGCGCGCAGTTCCGTATCGGCGTCGCGTCCGAGCTGGAGGCGCGGCAGGCGGAGACCAATTACCAGGCCGCGCGCAATGACATTGCGGCGCTGCAGACTCAGGTTGCCCGCGATCAGAATGCGCTGAACCTCCTCGTCGGCGCCACCGTGCCCGCGGACCAGCTGCCGACCGAACTCGGCAACGCACCGGTGACCCGCGATGCGCTGCCCGGCAATCTGTCCTCGGAAGTGCTGCTGCGCCGTCCTGACGTGCTCCAGGCGGAGCATCAGCTGATTGCCGAGAACGCCAACATTGGCGCGGCGCGCGCGGCATTCTTCCCGCGTATCTCGCTCACCGCGACGATCGGGACGATCTCTACCGCGCTGTCGGGTTTGTTCGGCGGCGGCAGCTTCACCTACAATGCCGCGCCGTCGGTCGCACTGCCGCTGTTCGACGGCGGTCGCAACGCCGCCAATCTCGACTATGCCAAGGCGTCGCAGCAGGTGGCGGTCGCCACCTACGAACGCGCAATCCAGACCGCGTTCCGCGAAGTGTCCGATGCGCTCGCGCAGCGCGGCACGATCGAGGAGCAGGTCGCCGCGCAGACGGCGCGGGCGGAGGCAGCCTCGGTGGCGGCCCGCCTGTCCGACGCGCGCTACCGGGCAGGCGTGGATTCCTTCCTCGTGGCGCTCGACGCACAGCGCACCGCTTATGCTGCACAACAGCAATTGGTGACGACGCGTCTGGCGCGCGGAAGCAATCTTGTGGAACTCTACCGGTCGCTGGGTGGTGGATTAAACTAACCGCCTTGCCTCTCGGAACGTTTTTGTTACTCTCCCGTACTTAGGAAGAGGAGAGAGCCAATGACGCCACAAGAGCGCGCGGGCGAAGAATCCCTGGTGATCCTGCAAAGCCTGCTTTGCTTGCTCCGGGAGAAAAACGTGCTGACCCGCGCGGATATCGAAACGCTGACCGATCGGGTGGCGATGCGCGCGAGCCAGGCAGAGCGCGATCCGATCCCCTGTTGCGCCGAGGCCGCGCGCAGCGCCGCGCAGGAGATGGCGAAGATCGCCAGCTATATCGGCCCGCATTACGGCGGGAAGCACCGACGCAGCTGACCTGCGACACGCTAGGCGCTTGCCCGCGAACCGAATCGCGGGCAGCGCGTTGGCATGTCGATGAAGCTTTTCCACGTAAGCGATGTGCACTTCGGTGCTGAGGATCCCGCTGCGCTCGACTGGTTCGCGCAATGCGTTGCCGACGAGTCGCCCGATGCGGTGATCATGACGGGCGACCTGACCATGCGCGCCCGCACCCGCGAATTCGACGCCGGTGGAAAGTGGCTGATGTCGCTCGGCGTCCCGGTGACGATCGAGGTCGGCAACCATGATTTGCCCTATTATTGGGATCCGTTGCGCCGGCTGTTCAGTCCGTACAAGCGCTATGGTGCGGCGGAACGCATGATCGAAAAGACCCTCGACCTGCCCGGCATCACGATCGTGCCGCTCAAGACGACGGCCCGCGCGCAATTGCGGCTCAACTGGTCAAAGGGGCATGTCAGCCGCGACGCGCTGAACAATACGCTGGACCTGATCGCCGCGGCGCCGCGAGGCAACCTCATCTTCGTCGCTGGTCACCATCCCCTGATCGAAGGAGGGACGCGCGGCACCGCCAAGACACGCAATGGTGACGAGGCACTGAAGGCGCTGGCGGAGGCCGGCACCCATGCCGTCCTGTCGGGCCATGTGCATGATCCCTTCGACAAGCCAGTGACATTTGGCGACTGGACGGTACGGATGATCGGCGCGGGAACATTGTCAAAACGGCTGCGCTCGTCACCGCCGGCGTTCAACGAGATCAGGATCGCCGATGGCCGGTTTGAGACCCTGGCCCGGACCCTCTCGCCAGAACCCAAGCACCCGATCAGCGTCACCGCCAAAAGCGGCGCCCTGCGCTAGAGGGCGGCCCACCGCCGGGCAGCGGCCATGAAAAAGGCCGCCGGCGCCATCTCAGCGCCAGCGGCCCTTTGATCATCTGCGGAGGGGCTTGGCCCCCCGAGTGGATCAGTTCGCGGTCAGCACCGACACCGCACCGCCCTGCGGCGCGCGGAAAGCGACCGGCGTGCCGCCGACGTTGCCACGGACCTTCTCGCCCTCGACGACCAGGCGGAAACGGTCACCGCCGACGCGACGGCCGGTGATCACGGTCGCGCCTTCGCGGCCTTCGCTGGTCTTGTAGACGTAGGTCTGATTTTCGTGCTGGAAGCTCTTCTCGTCCTGCGCCTGCGCAGCAAACGGCGCCATTGCAGTGAGGAAAGCGGCGGTCATGATGAGCTTGCGCATGGTAGGATTCCTCGGTTTGAAACCAAATCTTTTCGCAAGTGCACAATATATGCTGCGCCGCACCAACCAAAGCGCAAAAGTCGAAAATACAGTTGCAGCGGATGCAATCGCTGGCGGATTTGTCGCGCTCGTCGCATTGGTCTATCGCGCGCGTCTTCACGAACACGATTGGTTGCCATGACGCTCTATTCCCGTTTCGCCGCTTACGTTGACGCTGCCCTCGATGCGCTCGAGGCAGCTGGCGACCTGCCGTCGGGGATCGAGCGCCGCGCGGTGACGGTGGAGCCGCCGCGTGACCCCGCCCATGGTGATCTCGCCACCAATGCGGCGATGGTGCTGGCCAAGGCGGCAAAGACGAACCCGCGCGCACTGGCTGAGAAGATCGGCGCTGCATTGCAGCAGCTCGATGAGGTTGCCGCGGTCGAGATCGCCGGCCCCGGCTTCATCAACCTCCGACTGGTCGATGACAGCTGGCGGGCGGAACTTGCCGCGATCCATGATCGTGGCGCTGACTATGGTCGTTCCACCGCCGGGCAAGGCACGACCGTCAACATCGAATATGTCTCGGCGAACCCGACCGGCCCGATGCACATGGGCCACTGCCGCGGCGCCGTGGTAGGGGACGCCCTGGCGTCGCTGTTGGAGTTTGCCGGCAACCGCGTGATCCGCGAATATTATGTCAACGATGCCGGCGGCCAGGTCGACGTGCTCGCCCGTTCCGCACACCTGCGTTACCGTGAGGCGCTGGGCGAGGATGTTGGCGCGATTCCCGAAGGCCTTTACCCTGGCGACTATCTGGTCCCCGTGGGCCAGCAGCTCGCCCAGGAATTCGGTGATCGCTACGCGACTGCGCCCGCGGCTGACTGGCTGCCCCTGTTCCGCACCCGCGCGGTCGACGCCATGCTGGTGCTGATCAAGGCCGATCTGGCGCTGCTCGGGATCCACCACGACGTATTCTCGTCGGAGGCTGAGCTTCAGGCGCAAGGCAAGCCTGAGGCGGCCGAGGCGTGGCTGCGCGCCCGCGACCTCGTCTACGACGGCACGCTGGAAGCGCCCAAGGGAGAGACACCTGAGGATTGGGAGCCGGTCGAGCTGCCGCTGTTCCGCTCCACGCTGTTCGGCGACGATCAGGACCGCCCGATCAAGAAGTCGAACGGCCAGTGGACCTATTTCGGCGCCGACCTCGCCTATCACTTCCAAAAGGCGCAGACGGCGGATGCGCTGATCGACATCTGGGGCGCGGACCACGCCGGTACCGTGAAGCGCATCCAGGCAGCGGTCGCGGCGCTGACCGAGGGGCGCACCCGCTTCGACGTGAAGCTGGTGCAGATGGTGCGCCTGCTGCGCGGCGGCGAGCCGGTGAAGATGTCCAAGCGCGCCGGCAACTTCGTCACGCTGGCGGACGTGGTGCGCGAAGTCGGCAAGGACGTCGTCCGCTTCACCATGCTGACTCGCCGCTCCGACGCGCAGATGGACTTTGACTTTGCCAAGGTGGTGGAGGCGTCGAAGGATAATCCTGTCTTCTATGTCCAATACGCCCATGCGCGCGTCGCCTCGCTGCGGCGTCGTGCAGCCGAAGCGGGGCTCGACCTGTCCCATCCCGACGTGTCCCGGCTTGATACGGAGGAACTGGCGCTGGTGCAGCTGGCGGCGCAATTCCCGCGCGCGGTGGAAACGGCCGCTGCGGCACGTGAGCCGCATCGAATTGCCTTCTACCTGTATGACTTGGCAGCGGCATTTCACGCGCTATGGAATGTCGGCAACGATCGGCCCGACCGCCGCTTCCTGCTGCCCGACGACCCGGCGATGACGGCGGCGCGTCTGTTCTTGGCGGAAGGCGTCGGACAAATTATCCGCAACGGTCTCTCCATCATGGGCGTGGAGGCAGTCTCGGAGATGTGATTCATGGCGACCGAGGAATTCGATCTCAGGGATGAAGACCGGCTTCCGTGGCTTGAGACGGTGGAGCCGGACGAGCCGGAAGGGCCGGGCGTGCTGCGCGTCCTGCTGTTGGTCGCCGTCGGCCTCGTGCTTCTCGCCGCCATCGTCTTTGCCGTATTCAGCTTCCAGACCCGCGCGCCGGACGGCCAGGGTGAACTGATCGCCGCGCAGCCGGGCGACTATAAGGTGAAGCCGGATGATCCCGGCGGGCTGAAGGTCGACGGGGAAGGGGATTCGGCGATCGCCGCCAGCGCGGGGGCAAGCGCCACCGCCGCGATCGATCTGAAGGCCGTGCCAGAGGCGCCGATCGCCGGCCGCCGCGCCGACGCGCCGGCACCGGCCACCGACGGCAGCGCACGCACCGTCGCTGAGGTTCCCGGCTCGGGCGGACGGCTGGTCGCCGCCGCACCGATGGCCGCACCGAAGAAGCAGATCCCGGGTGCCAACTCGGGCGGGTCGCTGGTCCAGCTCGGCGCCTTCCCGAGCGAGGCGGCGGCGAACACCGCGTGGAGCGCGGTGGCCAAGCGCTTCTCCTATGTCGCGACCCTGGGCAAAACCGTCCAGCCCGCCGAGGTCAACGGCCGCAAGGTCTATCGCCTGAAGGTGAATGCCGGCAGCGCGGACGCCGCGAGTGATCTGTGTGGCCGCCTGACCGTCGCCGGCGAGAAGTGCTTCGTCACCAGCTGACGCGGCGGGACGCTCGCGCGCTGGGGTGGAAACCCCCGGCGGACCCGCTAATACCGGGCCATGAAGCCAGTGATCTTTGGCCTGTCCGGGCCGACGCTTACCTCCGACGAACGCGCATTCTTCGCCGAGGCGCGTCCGGCGGGGTACATCCTGTTCAAGCGCAATTGCCTCGATCGTCAGCAGCTCCGCGCGTTGACCGACGAGCTGCGTACGCTGGAGGGTCGCTCGGACGTCGCGATCCTGGTCGATCAGGAGGGCGGTCGCGTCGCCCGCCTCGGTCCACCAGAATGGCCCGCCTTTCCGGCCGGTCCCGATTTCGATCGCCTGTATGACATCGCGCCTATGTCCGCGATCGAGGCAGCGCGCGCCAATGCGCAGGCGCTCGGGCTGATGATGGCGGAGGTCGGGATTACCGTCGATTGCCACCCGATCCTCGACGTGATCGGCCCCGGCACCACCGAGGCAATCTCGATCCGCGCTTTCGGCAGCGAGCCAAAGCGTGTCGCCGCGCTCGGCCGCGCGACGCTCGAAGGGCTGGCGGCCGGCGGCGTCGTCGGCGTGGTCAAGCACATGCCGGGCCACGGCCGGGCCAAGGTAGATTCGCACCATCTGCTCCCCACCGTCACGGCGACCGCGGCGGAGCTGGAGGATGATCTCGCGCCGTTCCGCGCGCTGGCCCATGCGCCGATGGGCATGACCAGTCACATCGTGTTCGAGGCGTGGGATGCTGAGCGCCCCGCCACCATGTCTCCGACCATCATCAACGATGTGATCCGCGGCAAGATCGGCTTTGATGGCCTGCTGATGACCGATGATATCGACATGAAGGCACTGTCCGGCACGCCGGCGGACAAGGCATCGGGGGCGATCGCCGCTGGCTGCGACATCGTGCTCGACTGCTGGGCGCGGCTCGATGAAATGGTCGCGATTGCCGATCGGCTGGACGATATCGCCCAGCCATCGCGCGACCGGCTCGTCCGAGCGATGGCGACGCTGCGGCCAGCCGAGGGCGTGTTCGCGGATTTGGTCGCCAAGCGCGACAAATTGCTCGCGATCGGCGCGTGAGTGGGGAGCAGCTGACGCTTGATCTCGACGGGTGGGAAGGCCCGCTCGACCTGCTGCTCAATCTTGCCCGCTCGCAGAAAGTCGACCTGAAGCAGATTTCGATCCTCTCGCTGGTCGAACAATATTTGGCTTATGTCGAACGCGCCCGCACGCTGCAGCTGGAACTGGCCGCCGACTATCTCGTCATGGCGGCGTGGCTGGCCTATCTCAAATCGGCGCTCCTCTTGCCGCGCGACCCTGAGGTGGAGCCCGACCCCGAGGAACTGGCGCTGCGGCTGCAATTGCGGCTCGAGCGGCTCGCCGCCATGCGGGAGGCGGGGGCGCGGCTGATGGCGCGTGATCGGCTGGGCCGCGACGTGTTCCGCCGCCCCGCGCCCGACGGGCTTCGCACGATCCGCAAGGCGCGCTGGTCCGCGGAAATCTACGATCTCATCTCGGCCTATGGCCGGATCAGCGCGCGCACCCGCCCGGTCATGCATGTCGTGCAGGATCGACAGGTGATGACGCTAGAGGCGGCGATCGCGCGCATTTCTGCCCTGCTCGGCACGGCGATCGACTGGTCGATGTTGCACCGCTTCCTGCCCGACGGCGCGGACGGTGCCTTTCGCCGCTCCGCGCTCGCCTCCAGCTTTCTCGCCGCGCTTGAACTGGCGCGGCAGGGCAGGGTGGAACTGCGGCAGGACGGCACCTTTGCGCCATTGTACCTGAGGCTGCCCGCGTGACCCCGCCCAATGACGTGGTGCGGGCAGTGGAGGCGGTTCTGTTCGCGGCAGCTGATCCGATGACGATCGATTCGATCCGCGCCTATGTCGGGGGCGGCGACGTGCGCGCCGCGGTGGAGCAACTGGCCCGCGACTATGCCGGGCGCGGCATCAATCTTGTGCAGCGCGGCGACGCCTGGCATTTCCAGACCGCGGCCGACATGGCGCATGTGCTGCGCCGTGACCGGGAGGAAGTTCGCCGCCTCAGCCGCGCCGGGATCGAGACGCTGGCCATCATCGCCTATCACGAACCGGTGACCCGCGCCGAGATCGAGGCGATTCGCGGCGTCCAGATCTCCAAGGGCACGCTTGACGTGTTGATGGAGGCGGGCTGGGTCCGCCCGGCTGGCCGGCGCGAGGTGCCGGGCCGGCCGCTCACCTTCGTCACGACACCGGCGTTCCTCTCGCATTTCGGCCTGCAATCGCGCCGCGACTTGCCCGGGATCGAGGATCTGCGCGCCGCCGGCCTGCTCGATCCGGTCGATCTGGCCGTCGAACAACTCGCGGTGGAAAAGAACGACGATGAGCACTAGATGGTCGGGACTTCAGGAGAATCCCCATGGGTAGCTTCAGCCTCCCGCACATCCTTATTCTCGCGATCGTTGCCATCCTTCTGCTGGGTGGCGGCCGCTTCTCGAGCATGATGGGTGACGTCGCCAAGGGCGTTAAGAACTTCAAGAAGGGCATGTCGGAAGAAGACGAGGAAGCGTCTGCGAAGCCCGCGCAGCGGATCGAGGCGCAGCAGACGGCGCGTCCCGCCTCGGAGACGATCGTCGAGGAAGACAAGGTCGCGCGCTGATCTGATCCGCGTCGCCATCGTCCGCCATGCTCGACTTCAACATTTCCGAAATGGCCGTCGTGGCCGTGGTGGCGTTGCTCGTCATCGGCCCGAAGGACCTGCCCAAGGCGCTTCGGGTGCTCGGCTATTGGGTCGGCAAGGCGCGTGGCGTTGCCCGCCAGTTCCGCGCTGGCTTTGACGAGATGGTGCGCGAGGCCGAGCTCGCCGAGATGGAAAAGAAGTGGAAGGCGGAAAATGAGCGGATCATGCGCGAGCATCCGATGCTTGCGCCGGAAGAGCCCGCCGCCGAGCAGCTGCCTGCTGCCCAGGAGCCGAAGGCGACCGCACCAAGTGGTGATGTCGCCCCGCAGGACGCGTCCCAGCCCGATGAACCAGTGATGGTCGAACAGCCTGTGCTGCGCCCGGCGAACGAGACGGCCCTTCCTGACGCCAATGGCAAGGCCCCGTCATGAACCCGGCCGACGAACTCGATGACACGCGCGCCCCGCTGCTCGACCATCTGATCGAGCTGCGCCGCCGTCTTTTATATTGCATCGGCGCGCTGCTGCTGGCCTTTGCTGTCTGCTATTATTTCGCGGAGGCGATCTTCGCCTTCCTGGTGCAGCCGCTCCTCGCGGCCGGCCAGAAGCGGCTGATCTACACCCAGATTTTCGAGGCCTTCTTCGTCCAGATCAAGGTGGCCTTCTTCGCCGCGATGATGGTGTCGTTCCCGGTGATCGCCAACCAATTGTGGCAGTTCGTTGCCCCGGGCCTCTACCGCAATGAGCGGCGTGCGCTGCTGCCCTTCCTGCTCGCGACGCCGATCCTGTTCCTCGCTGGCGCCGCGATGGCCTATTATATTGCCGTTCCCGTGGCGCTGCACTTCCTGCTCGGCTTCCAAGGGGAGATCGGCGGGGTAAGCCAGGACGCATTGCCGTCGATCGGCAATTACCTGTCCTTCATCATGCAGTTCCTGTTCGGCTTCGGCCTGTCGTTCCTGCTGCCGGTGCTGCTGATGCTGCTCGAACGCGGTGGCGTGGTGACTCGCCAGCAGCTTGTGTCGGCACGCCGCTACGCGATCGTCGCCGCCTTCGCGATTGCCGCGGTGCTGACCCCGCCCGACGTCGGGTCGCAGCTGCTCCTCGCGATCCCGCTGTGCATCCTCTACGAACTCGCGCTGATCGGCATCTGGTTTACCGAGCGCCGCCGCGCGCGAGAGAAAACGGCCGCCGCCGCCAGCGAATAAAAGAAGGGCGGCGTCGAGTGTCTCCTCGACGCCGCCCGTCTCCTGACAATGAAGCCGTGGTTACTTGGCGTCGTCCGCCGTCTTGGCGACGGTGTTGCCCGCCGACGATACGTCGCGCCCGACACCTTCGACCGTGTTGCACGCCGAAACCATCAGGGCGCCAGCCACCACAACCATTCCGAACAACTTTTTCATCAAGCCCTCCTGCGCGCAGTCATTTCGCATTCGGGAAAATGCGTGGTGAGGAACTTCGTTCCTTCGCGCCAACGATCTCAAGGAAATGAAATAAGGCCCGAAAGCGTCACCGGGGGGGGGGGAGGGTTGACGCTTCCGGGCCTATGTCGCGGATAGCGAGAGCGGGGGGGCATAAAGTCGCTATCCGAAGTGTAGAACGTCGATCGGCGGCGGGGGTTCCTAGGCTTTCGGGCCAATCGTGGAAAAAAGTTGAGCCGCGGCGCTGCCGCCGGCCCAGCCTCAATCCCGGCCGAGCACCGCGATCGAAATTTCGTACGCGCCAGCCAGTGGATCGTGGTGAAGCGGCGCGCGCAGCTGGCGCGACAGGCCTTCGATCACGCGCCCGAAGCGGGTGGCGAGGCCGTCGCGAAGTTCCGGGCTCTCGATCAGCGCCCGCGACGAGACGCGCAGCGTCGCGCGATCCGGCGTCGCCGCTTCCTTGACCGACACGCGCAATTGCGCCGCGGGATCGCAGGTGACGGCCAGTTCGATCAACTCGGTGGCGAGGAAGGCCACCGCGACTGCGACGTCCTGCGTCACCAGATAGGGATCGATGTCGAGCTGAATGCGCAGCTGTGTGCCCTCGGCCGCCGTCGCGCGGATGTTGGACGCCAGCTCGCCCAGCATCGGCCGCAGCGAGAGCCCGCGATTTTCCTCCATCTCGGCGTAATGGTTGCGATGCACCACCGCGAGCGCATCGACCCGGCGTTGAATCGACGCATAGGCCTGCGACGCCTCGGGCGACTTCGCGCCACGCGCGTGAAAGTTGATGAGGGAGGAAATCACCTGGAGGTTGTTCTTCACCCGGTGATGCACTTCGCGCGTCAGCTTCGTCTGGCGCACCAGCCCTTCGGCAAGTCCCGCCTCGTGGATCGCCACGGTCTTGGTCAGCGCGCGGAACGTATCGCCCAATTCGCGCAATTCCTGCGCCGGCAGCGCGCGGATTACTTGCGAATCGGTTTCTTCGCCCGGCGTGAAGGCCGCGACGCGCGCGCGCAGCTGGCGCATCGGCCTTATCAGCAGGCGATCGACGACGAACCAGGCGATGCCCGCGGCCGCCGCCCACATGACCAGCGGCAGCAGCAGCGCGATGACCAGCGGCGAAGTGATCGGCGCGGTGCGCACCTCCATCGCCAGCTTCAGGTCGCCGATGCCAAGGTCGGTTAGGTTATTCTCGCGCCGCTCGAATGCGTTCTCGCGCGCCAGCGATTGCAGCACCAGCTCGTTCGCACCGTGGATCAGGGTTGCGGCATAGGCCGGCGTGAACCCGCTCGGGCGGCTCAGCTCCGCCAGGAAGTCGGTCGGGAAGTATGCCGCTGCGGTGACCTGCCCGGAACGACCGACCACCCCGAGCAGCAGACCGCGCTGGGGCAGGATCTGCGCTGCCACGGCCGCGTCGCGGGCGGTTCGCGCCACCTCCAGCGCCCCGGGAAAGCTGCTGCCACACAGCAGCCGACCCTTGGGGCCGAACACCGCGAATCGCGCGCCGTTGAATGCCTGTTGCGCGAAAACGCCCTGGACGCGCGCGCAGCTGGGTGTGTCGCCGGGGTCCGCCTCCAGCGCATCCACCGCGGCACGCAGCGCGGTCATGTCGCCGATCAGCTCGATCGCGATCGCGCGGCTGCTCTCGGCCGCCGCGACGCGCAGGCCCGCGCGTGCCTCGGTATCGGCAATCTGGGTGATGCGCAGCGTCGCAAACACTGCGATGATCGCGAGCGGCAGCAGCGCGATCGACAGGATCACCAGAAGCTTCGCGCCCGTGGGCCAGCGCATCATGAACGTCGGCGTCGTCGCGCCAACGCGCGAATCGTCCGCCGTCGTTGCCATGTCTGTGCTTAGTCTAGCTTGCCCAGGAGGGAAACGAACTCGTCCGGGACCGGCTCGTCGATCGTCTTCTGATAGATTGATCGCAGCGCCGCACCCATGTCCCGGTCCTTGGACTGCACCGCAGTGCTGCCCTTCTTCTTGACCGGCTTTTTTGGCGCTTCCTTGTCCGAAACCAACGCTTACCCCCCGAAACACCTGTCTGGCATGCTGTGACGATTCCTTGGCCGCTTACGGGCCTTGGCACCAGCCTGTTCATCAAGGCTCGCGTCATGGAAACAAAATACCGGTTCGTTGGTTCCACCGCTCGACGACGAATTGCGTCGTTGGGCGCCGCGCGCCTGCGGGGGTTTGTCGAAGTTGATCAATCCGGGTTTGGCGCGCAAAGCCGAAACCCTAATCTATTGGGAGTCGTTCCGCCTCATGTCGCTTGGACAACAGCTCGCCCCACATCTGCCCTTCCTGCGTCGTTATGGGCGGGCGCTCACCGGCAGCCAGTCGCACGGCGACAAATATGTCCGCGCCACGCTCGAAGCGATCGTCGCCGCTCCCGAGGAATTTCCGCGCGACGTCGATCCGCGCCTTGGCCTGTACCGTACGTTCCAGGCGATCTGGGGATCGACCAACGACGATCAGCAGGCTGATCCGGGGGATGTGGACGATCAGGAGGCGGTGGCCCGCGCGCGCCTCGCGCGGATGACGCCGCTGTCGCGCCAGGCGCTGCTCCTCACCGCGATGGAGGGGTTCACGGTCGAGGACACGGCCTATCTCATCAACGTCTCGCCCAGCGAGGTCGAATCGCTCGTCGCCGACGCGCTATCGGAGATCGAGAATCAGACTCGCGCCCGCGTCCTCATCATCGAGGACGAACCGATCATCGCAATGGATATCGAGACGATCGTGCGCGATCTCGGCCATGAAGTGACCGGTGTCGCCGTGACCCGTGACGAAGCGGTTGCGCTCGCGATGGACGATCGTCCCGGCCTCGTGCTCGCCGACATCCAGCTCGCCGACGATTCGTCGGGCATCGATGCGGTGAAGGACATCCTGGGTGAATTCCAGGTGCCGGTGATCTTCATCACCGCCTTCCCGGAACGATTGCTGACCGGTGAGCGCCCGGAGCCGACCTTCCTCATCACCAAGCCGTTCCAGCGGTCGACGGTGAAGGCCGCGATCAGCCAGGCGCTGTTCTTCGATCAATCGACCGCGCCGGTTTCGTAAAAACGATACGGACCCAAAACGGTGCAGGATCGTTAAAGCTGTATGGCTGACGAAAATCACAAGGTCGAGCTGAGCACTGACGAGGCTCGCGCTGGCACTACGCCGCACATGACCCGATATATCCTGCCCGTTTCGCTGGTGCTGGTGATCGCGATATTCGCGTTTCTGCTGTTCACGCGGTTGTAGACGCGATCACCATGTTGACCGGACGGGTGGCAAACGACGCCGGTACTATCTATCTTACGGAGAGGATGCCGGTTCATTCCGGTGCGGGGACCGAACGACATATTATGACCGAAGCTGAACCGCGTGATGATGCCGCGGCCGATGGAGCATCGGTCGAGCACGTTTCGCTATCCGATCCGGAATTCAAGAAGCAGCTTGCTCAGGTAATCCCGCATTTGCGCGCCTTCGGGCGCTCGCTGTCGGGCAACCGCGATCTCGCCGACGATCTGGTGCAGGAAACGCTGTTGAAGGCATGGGCCGCGCGCAAGCGGTTCCAGGCTGGCACCAATATGCGCGCCTGGACCTTCATCATCCTGCGCAACCTGTATCTCTCGCAGATGCGGCGCGCGCGCTTCAAGGGTGAGTGGGACGATCTCGTGGCTGATCGCCTGCTGGCGGCACCCGCCAGCCAGGACAAGCATGTCGAGCTTGCCGACATGCAGCGCGCGCTGCTTCATCTGCCGCAGCCACAGCGCGAGGCGCTGATCCTCGTCGGTGCGGGCGGCTTCGCCTATGAAGAGGCGGCGGAGATCTGCGGCGTGGCGGTCGGCACGATCAAGAGCCGCGTGGCGCGCGGCCGTGTCGCGCTGGAGGCGCTCATGAGCGGTAGCGACATGACGTCGCGGACCGATCACATGATCCCCAGCCTGAAACCGACGCTCGACGAGATCATGGACGAGGTGGACGAGCTCAGCCGCGATCGCTGATCGTGAGCGGGCTTGCCACCGGCCCTGTCAGGGCGCGGCTGCTAGACCTGCCTTTCGGACCTAGTTTCTTGGAACGCCATAAAGCGCCTCTACCAGTGTCTTGAGGTCGTCAGGGGTGCTGCGCGCATCATTGAATGCGAAACGCAGCGATTCGCCGATAGCGTCGGTAGCCCGCGGATACCGGACATAGTAACCGTCACTGCCTCCTTCGCGATGATGATGTTCATGTGTCGTCATGCGCGATAGAACGGATCAGGAGACGCGTTGGTTTCATGGTCCAGGCTACGGATTTCCCCTTGTCAAGCGAAAAAAATGTCGAGCTGCTGGTCGCGGACGCGGTCGGCCGGGCGCACGGATTCTCGCCATTTCTCGCGAACTTGCTCGACCGCGGCGACCATTTTTCCGCGGCATCGCTCGACCGGCCGGTCACGCTCGACCCCGATGTGCCGATAGGCCGGGCGCTGCGTCTTGCCCGTCGTCAGTTGGCGCTTCAGGTCGCGATCGGCGACTTGTCCGGCATCTTCGATCTGACCGCCGTCACGCACCGACTGACCGATTTTGCCGATTTCGCACTCGACCAGGCGATCCGCGCTGCGATCGCGGAGCGCAGCCCAGGGGCGGGGCCGGAGGGCTTTGTTGCGCTTGCGCTTGGCAAGCAGGGCAGCCGCGAGCTGAACTATTCGTCGGACATCGACCCCATCTTCCTGTTCGATCCCCGGACGCTGCCGACGCGCCGCAACGAGGAGCCGGTCGACGCGGCCGTGCGCATCGGCCGGCGCGTGATCGAGCTGCTCCAGGCCCGCGACGCTGACGGCTATGTCCTGCGCGTCGACATGCGGCTCCGTCCGACGCCCGAGGTCACGCCCATCGCGCTGCCGATCGACGCCGCGATCACTTACTATGAATCGCAGGCACTGCCCTGGGAGCGGGCAGCCTTCATCCGCGCACGCCCCGCCGCCGGCGATATCGCCTTGGGCGAGCAGTTTCTCGACGCGATCCGCCCCTTCATCTGGCGCCGCAGCCTCGATTTCGGCGCGGTGGGGGAGATATTGGAGATCACCCGGCGGATTCGGGATCACCACTCGCAGGGGCAGACCTTCGGCCCGGGCTATGACCTGAAGCGGGGGCGAGGCGGGATCCGCGAGATCGAGTTCTTTGCGCAGATCCACCAGCTCATCCACGGCGGGCGCGATCCCGCGCTGCGTACCGGCGATACCCGCGGGGCGCTCGCCGCACTGGCCGCCGCTGGCCGGATCGCCCGGGATGACGCACAGGCGCTCTGTGACGCCTATGTCGCGCTGCGCACGGCGGAGCACCGCGTCCAGATGATCGATGATCGCCAGACGCATGCGCTTCCGACCGGCGACGCGTTGGAGCGCGTGGCACGGCTGGACGGGCGCCCCGACGGCGCGGCTTTGCTCGCCCATCTCGAACCGCACGTCACGCGCGTTGGCGCCATCTTCGGGCAGCTCGCGCCTACCACCGGGGACAATTTGTCCGCCAACAGCGATGCCCTTTCCGCCCAGCTTGTCGCGGCGGGCTTCGCAGATCCCGACGTTGCGGCAACCCGGATCGCGGCATGGCGTGCCGCGCGCTATCCCGCGCTGCGCAGTGCCGCCGCGCAGGCCGCGCTTGAGGCCGTATTGCCCGGCCTCGTCGCGGCGCTGGGGGAGGCACCCGCGCCCGAGGCCGCGCTCAACCGCCTCGACCGGCTGTTCGAACGCTTGCCCAGCGCGGTGAACATCTTCCGCCTGCTGGAGGCGCGGCCCGCGCTCATCGCCCTCCTTGTCCGGTTGCTCAGCCACACGCCCACCCTCGCCGATGAACTCGCGCGCCGGCCTGACCTGCTCGACGGGCTGATCGACGCCTCCGCCTTCGATCCTGTGCCTGACGTGCCCGCCATCGCCGCGATGATGCGCAGCAATGAACGGCGCGCGGATTTCCAGGCCAAGCTCGATCACGTCCGCCGCATCGTCAACGAACACCGCTTCGCCCTGGGCGCGCAGATCATCTCCGCGGTGGCCGATCCGCTCGACGTCGCGGCAGGCTATTCGCGCGTGGCAGAGGCCGCGATCGAGGTGCTGGCGAGCGAGACGGTGGCGGAATTCGCGCAGGCGCATGGCCGGGTACCGGACAGCGAATTCGTCATCCTCGCGCTCGGGCGGCTCGGGGGAGGGGCGCTGACCCATGCCTCCGACCTCGACCTAATCTACCTGTTCACTGGTGATTTCGCGGCGGAGTCCGACGGCCCCAAGCCGTTGGGCGCGACGCTTTATTATAATCGCCTTGCGCAGCGCGTTTCCGCCGCGCTCTCCGTTCCTACCGCCGCGGGCCCGCTCTACGAAATCGACACGCGCCTGCGCCCTTCGGGGACACAGGGCCCGCTGGTGGTGAATGTCGATTCCTTCGCCCGCTACCAGCGCGAGAGCGCCTGGACGTGGGAGCATATGGCGCTCACCCGCGCCCGGCCGGTGTTCGGCTCGGCAAAGGCGCGCGCCGAATTGCAGGCGATCATCGACGGCGTGCTCAACGGCGACAGGCCGCAGCGGGACGTCGTGGCCGATGCCATCACGATGCGGGCCGAGATGGCGGCGCACAAGCCGCCCGCCGGGCCGCTCGACGCCAAGCTGCTGCCCGGCGGGCTGGTCGATCTGGAATTCACCGTCCATGTCGCGCAGCTGACCCGGCGGGAGGGCTTCGACACCAATCTCGGCCGCGCGATCGATCTGCTCGGGCTCGGTGTAGACCTCCACCACGCGCACGATCTGCTCACCCGCCTCATCGTCACGCTTCGCCTGGTCGCGCCGGATGCGGCCGAGCCACCCTCGGAAGCAACGCGCGCCTTGGTCGCGCGGGTGCTCCATCTCGATGATTGGGACGCGGTGCTCGCCGGCTTTGACACCGCCCGGCAGCAGGTTACGGCGGCGTGGAAAGGATTGACCGATGGACACACTGCCGGACGTGACGCTGACCGCGATTGATGGTCAGCCGCTCCGCCTGAAGGATCAGCCGCTGCCGCTGGTCGTCTATTTCTATCCCAAGGACGATACTGCCGGCTGCACGCGCGAGGCGCAGGATTTTTCCGCCATGGTCGGGGAGTTTGCGTCCGCAGGCGTCGTCGTGATCGGCGTGTCCAAGGATCCGCCCGCCAAGCATGAGAAGTTCGTCGCGAAATACGATCTCGCCGTGGCGCTCGCCAGCGATGAGGATGGCTCCGCCTGCGAGGCGTTCGGCACCTGGGTGGAAAAATCCATGTACGGCCGCCGCTACATGGGCATCGAGCGCGCAACGTTCCTGTTCGGCCGCGACGGCCAGCTCGCCCGCGCCTGGCGCAAGGTGAAAGTCCCCGGACATGCGGCGGAGGTGCTGGCCGCGGCGCGCGCCCTGTGACAACGCTCGCCGCCGCCGCGCGCGACGTGCTCAACGCGGCGGATCCCGCCACCAAGGTGAAGGCCGCGCGTCAGGCGGCCCGCGCGTGGCGGGCAGGGCGGCTCGCCCACAGCTTCGACGTCGCCATGCCCGATGCGCCGGCACGGCCCGACCAGCCCGAATTGCTGCCCCCCGGCCGGATGCCGAAACGGGGGAAGGGCGGGTCGGAACGGGGCCGCATCGCGCTGCTTCACGCGCTGGCGCATATCGAATACGTCGCGATCGACTTGGCGTTCGACATGGCCGGGCGTTTTGGCGCGGCTCTCCCGCGGGAATTCGTGGACGACTGGATTGGCGTCGGCGCGGACGAGGCGATGCACTTCGCACTGCTCGATCGCCGGCTGCGCGCGATGGGCAGCCATTATGGCGCGCTCCCGGCCCATGCCGGGCTGTGGGAGGCAGCGGATGCGACCGCCGATGACGTACTCGCCCGGCTCGCCGTCGTCCCGATGGCGCTGGAGGCGCGCGGGCTCGACGTGACGCCGGCCACCGTTGACCGCTTCCACGCCGCCGGCGATGCGGCCAGCGCGCGCATCCTCCACCGCATCTACACCGATGAAATCCGGCACGTTTCGGTCGGTACGCGGTGGTTCGAGGAGCGGTGCGCGGCGGCCGGTTTGCACCCCGCGACCCACTGGAAATCCCTCATTGGAGGCCGTTTTCGGGGCGTCGTGAAAGGTCCGTTCAACGACTCAGCGCGCGAGTCTGCCGGCCTGACGCGGGATTACTACGGCGCTATTGCTTAACTGCTCAAAAGAAGGGCAGTTGACGGTGTCCGGTGAGCGGGGGGCCGCAATCCAGACCAGTTTTTTGAACATGCGTCGTGCGTGGGCTCGTCCTGGTCGCGCGCGCTTCAACAATCTTGCTCGGGGTTCGATGTCCAAGATTTCTTCCGCGCCGGCCAACCGCATCGCTGCTGGCGCCCGCCTGCTCTTCTCCCCACGCAACGTGATCTTCCATGATGGCCGCGCTGTGCGCCGGATCCGCCTGGGCCGCCTTTCGCAGGGCGCGCTGGCCGGGACCGCCGCGGTCGTGGTCGCCTTCGCGGGCTACGGCGCCGCCGCTGCCGCCGGTCAGGCCGGCGCCGCTGCGCCGCAGGCCGAGCGGATCGAGACGATGGAGCGCAAGCTCGTCCACATGCACCAGCGCGTGGCGAATGTCCGCAAGGCTGCGGAGGCGCGTGCTGCTCAGCTCGAAAACCGCCAGGCACTGCTCGCTGCCGCGCTGACTGGCGTGGGTGACGAAAAGAAGCTGGCGCTTGCCACGCTGAAGATCGATCCGGCGGGTGACCGCCTGGCCGCCTATGCGGTCGCTCCCTTCGCCAAGATCGAGCGTCGCCAGGAGATCCTGGCCGAACTCGCGCTCGATCACCTCAACGACCGTTATCAGTCGGCAGCGGAGGCGCTGCGTGAGCGCGGCTTGCGGCCGGAGCGTGTCGCCAAGGGCGGCAAGAACACCGGCATGGGCGGCCCGCTGATCCCGGCCGCCAGCGCCGAGGCGACGGCTGATCTGAACGCCGATGCGCAATTCCGCTCGCTGTTCATGACCTGGAAGAAGCTCGACACGCTGGAGCAGGGGGTTATCTCGATCCCGTCGGTCCAGCCGGTCCAGCACCTCACCTTCACCAGCAATTTCGGCGTGCGCAGCGATCCGTTCCGCGGCACCGCCGCGATGCATGCTGGTGTCGATATCCCCGGTCCGACCGGCACGCCGATCTATGCGACCGCCGATGGCGTCGTGAACCATGCCGCGCGTCAGGGCGGCTATGGCAACATGATCGAGCTGAATCACGGCAAGGGCATTACCACCCGCTACGGCCACCTGTCGAAGATCCTCATCAGCAACAATGCGCGCGTGCGCCGCGGTCAGATGATCGGCCTGATGGGCTCCACCGGCCGTTCGACCGGCCCGCACCTCCATTATGAAGTGCGTATTGACGGCCGCGCCGTGAACCCGATCCCCTTCCTGACCACGGCGGATTATCTGCTCGCGGCGCAGGATCGCTCGGTCGGCCAAATTCCGGTGTCGACCAGCGGCCCGGCGGCACAGGACGGCCTGGGTCACTGATCCGGTTGCGGGCGCGCCGCGGCGATCCTATTTCGCTCTCATGGCAACGCTCGCACCCGATATCGCCTTGACGCCCTCCGCTGCCGCCCGTGTGGCGGCGATTGCGGAAAAGCAGCAAAAGCCTGCCATCCTGCGCCTCTCGGTGGAGGGGGGCGGCTGTTCCGGGTTCCAATATCGTTTCGGGCTGGCCGACGCGCCGGAGCCGGGTGATCAGGTCGCCGAGACGGATGGCGTCAAGCTCGTCGTGGACGAAATTAGCCTCGATCTCGTGCGCGGTGCCTCGGTCGACTTCGTCGAATCGCTCGGCGGCGCGGCGTTCAAGGTCGACAATCCGATTGCAGCATCAGGATGCGGTTGCGGCACCAGCTTCTCGGTGTAAGCCGTCCTCGTGAAAGTCGTCAGCTACAACGTCAACGGCATCAAGGCGCGCCTGCCGCGCCTGCTGGAATATCTCGCCGAGCAGCAGCCGGACATCGTCTGCCTGCAGGAGCTCAAGACCGCTGACGATACCTTCCCGATCGATGACATCCGCGCCGCCGGTTATGGCGCGGTGTGGCACGGGCAAAAGGGGTTCAACGGCGTCGCCGTGCTCGCTCGCGGCACTGACCCGGTCGAGCGCCAGCGGGGCCTGGATGGTGAGCCCGACGATGATCACAGCCGCTATCTGGAATGCGATGTGGACGGCCTGACCGTCGCGTCCATCTATCTGCCCAATGGCAATCCGCAGCCGGGGCCGAAGTTCGACTATAAGCTGCGCTGGATGGACCGGCTCGCCGCCCGTGCGCTCGCTTTGCTTGCCGCTGAAATTCCGACCGTGCTCGCGGGCGATTACAACGTCATCCCCAATGACGATGATACCTTCTCCACCCGCGCCATGGCCGATGATGCGCTGATGCAGCCGGAAAGCCGCGCCGCCTATCGCGCGCTGCTCGCGCAAGGATGGACCGATTCGCTGCGCGTGCGTCATCCCGCCGGCGGCGTGTGGACCTTCTGGGATTATCAGGCGGGCGCGTGGCGCCGCGACGCGGGCTTCCGCATCGATCACCTGCTGCTGTCACCCGCCGTCGCCGATCGGCTGGTCGAGGCCGGCGTCGACAAGGACTATCGTGGCCGGGACAAGGCCAGCGATCACGCGCCCACCTGGGTTCGCCTGCGCGACTGAGCCCCGGGGCGGCGGGCGGCGGCCACGGCGGTCCGCTGGCTTCTCAATCGTTCACTGTCGGACAGGGGGCGCCCGTGCGTCCGTCAGCGCACATCGCTTGGATGGTAAAACGCGCCGCCACTTGGCGCACGGCGCTCATCATCGGCAACATGCACATTGATGCTTTTGCTAAGTCATTGAAATGGCGTCCGTGAGGCAATTGGCACGGTCAATGCAAAGTCTCAGGTGACAGCGCGAAAGGGGCGCTGTTCGGAACCTGAGAGGATACGCCATGACCATCACCGCCATCGCCACCGCCGCCCTCATGCTGGGCGCCGCCCCCGAACCCGCGCCGCGCCCGGCACCTGCGCCGGCACCTGCGCCGACCATCCCCGCCGATCAATATGGCGCGCGCTCGTTCGACCCCGAAACCGACCAGCGCCGCGTCTGCGTGATCGACACGCTCAGTGGTCCGGGCATCGCCCGTCGCTACTGCCAGACGCGCGCGACCTGGGTCGCACAGGGCACTGACCCGCTCGCGCGCCGTTAAGTGCCGCTTACCGGGCTCGCGCACGGCCGGTCTGGCCGCTGCGCGAGACCCTGCGGTTTACCGGCGCTCACAGCGCCTTTTCGTACACCTGATAGACCTTGTTGACGTGGCTCTCGATCGTCTCGGCGATCGACCGCATCCCCTGGTTGTCGTCGAGGATCCAGCCGATCTCGCCGCGCGAGGCACCATAATCCTGCACCGCCGCGCGACGGATATATTCGATCATCATGAACGCCAATTGGCTCGCCATGCGTGACGATTGCAGGCTCTTCACCACCCCCATCAGCGGCACGCGCATCGTACGCACCTGCGGCTTGCGCAGCCACAGCAGCAGCTTCGCCCAGCCGAACGGCAGCAGCGACCCGCCCAGGCCCTTCAGCGGTTCGTTCAGGTCGGGGAGGGTGATCATGAAGGCGACCGGCACGCCATCCACCTCGGCGATGCGGATCAGGTCATTGAAGACGATCGGCTTCAGCTTCACGCCAACGTCGCGGATTTCGGGCGGAGTGAGGGGAACGAACCCCCAATTGTCGCTCCACGCATCGTTCAGGATGCCCAGGATGATCGCCGCTTCCTCGTCGAACCGCGACTTGTCGACCGGGCGCACGTTGATGCGCGGGTTCTTCTCGCCCGATTTGATGATCCGCTGGACGATCGGCGGGAATTCCTGCGTGATATCCAGCTCATAGGTCATCATTTGCTTGACCGGGGCATAGCCGGCCGCCTCGATCCACCCGCGATATTCCGGCTTGGCATGGCCCATCATCACGGACGGCGGATGGTCGTAGCCGGTAATCAGCAGCCCCGGTTCTTCCCAGATCGATTGCGAGATCGGCCCCAGCACGCGGGTCATGCCCTGTTCGCGCAGCCACTGCTCGGCGCGTTCGATCAGCGCGCGGAACACGCCGTCGTCCTCCGCCTCCATCAGCCCCCATTGCCCGGTGCCGGGGCCAAAGCCCTGCGCGGCCGGCATGTCCAGCGCCAGAAGGTCGATATGCGCGGAGATACGCCCCACCACGCGCCCGTCGCGCTCGGCCAGGAACAGCTGCGCCTTGGCGTGGCTGTACCATCCGTTCTTCTCGGGATCGAGCAGCCCCAGCGCCTCGCGCTTCAGCGGCGGAACCCAGTTCGGATCATCCTTGTACAGGCGGAACGGCAGGTCGATGAACGTTTTGCGGTCGCGCTTGCCCGTCACGGGGCGGATGGTGAGAGAGCCGGTCATGACGCTGCGTGTAATCGCCCGAAGCGATCATGGCGAGCGGCCTTTCCGCGCGGCGCGCACCTGTTCCAGCCACCGTATCGCCACTATCTTGGGCCAATGGACACCCCCATGACGACCACGACTCTGTCCCGAGCAGCAGCCACCCCGACCGCGCGTGTGCGCATCGCCGATGACCGTGCGATGCTGAAGGCGGCGGCTGAACTGACGCGGGATCTGAACGCGCCGCGGCCCGCCGTCTATTGGGCTGACTTCCTCGGTTCGGTGGCGATCGGCTATGCCGGTCTCGCCGTGGCGATCGCCGCGACCCCGCTGTGGCTGACGATCGTCGCCGGCGTGGTGGCGATGTTCGCGCTTTATCGCGGGATGAGCTTCATCCATGAACTCACCCATGTGAAGCATGCGTCGCTGCCGCATTTCCGGCTGGGCTATAACATCTTCATCGGCGTGCCGATGCTGGTGCCCTCGTTCATGTATGAGGGCGTCCACAATCTTCACCACGCGCGCACCCGCTACGGTACCAGCGACGATCCCGAATACCTGCCGCTCGCGCTGATGAAGCCGTGGTCGCTGCCGGTGTTCGTGCTGGTCGCCGCGCTGGCGCCGTTCGCGCTGATTTTCCGCTACGGCGTGCTGTCGCCGCTGTCGCTGCTGTCGCCGTCGCTGCGCCGCATCGTGGTGGAGCGTTTCTCGGCGCTGGCGATCAACCCGCAATTCCGCCGCCGCCTGCCGGAGGGGGATTTCCGTCGCCAGTGGATCGCGATCGAGACCGCATGCGCCGTCTGGGCGATGTCGCTGATCGCCCTGGTTGCCACCGGCACGCTGCCGCTGCGCGCCTTTGCCATCATGATGGCGGTCGCCTCGGGCGTCGCGGTCATCAATCAGCTGCGGACCTTGGTCGCGCACCTGTGGGAGAATGAGGGCGAGGTGATGACCGTCACCGCCCAGTATCTCGACTCGGTTAACGTGCCGCCGCCGGCCACGCTGCCCGCGCTCTGGGCGCCGGTTGGCCTGCGCTACCACGCGCTGCACCATCTGCTGCCGGGTGTCCCCTATCACGCGCTGGGCGAGGCTCATCGCCGGCTGAGCGCCGTGCTCGATCGCGAATCGCCCTATTACAAGGCCAATTACGTCGGCATGCCGGGCCTCCTCGCCAAGATCGCGCGCAGCACGATGCTGCCGCGCTGATATCGGCCGGGGGCGGTCACCGCCGCCCCGGCCATCGATCCATAAGTTCGCATCTGGCTCCCGCTACAGTCGGGAGCATTCCGGCCGCCGCCGGCTTATTCCTCGGTGCGCAGCAGCACCGCTTCGCCGATCAGCAGGAACAGCAGGAACGGCGCCCAGGCGGCGAGGAAGGGCGGGTAGGCGCCCAGATTGCCCATCGCCAGCGCGAAATTGTCCGCCACGAAATAGGCGAAGCCCAGCGCCATGCCGATTACGGCGCGGACGAACAATTTGCCGGACCGTGCGATGCCGAACGCGGCCACCGCGCCCAGCAGCGGCATCAGCACCGACGACAGCGGCCCGGAGAGTTTGTGCCACAGCGATCCCTCGAGCGCCGCGGTCGGCCGCCCGGCCGCGGCCAGGTCGTCGATCGCCTCGTTCAGCGCGCGGAAGGACAGTCCGTCGGCATTCACCGACGACAGGGTGAACTGGTCCGGCGTCACGCCGCGCGCGATCACGATCGTGCCGACATCGCGCTGCTGGCCGGTCGCCACGTCAAAGCGTTTGGCCGGTCCGATCGCCCATCCATCGCCGCTGCGCCGCCCGGTGGGCGCGGTGATGATCGTGCGCAGCTTGCCGCCGTCACGTTCGTACAGCGTCACGCCGCCCAGCCGCGCGGCATCGCCCCGGCCACGGATCTGGTCCACCTCGATCAGGTCGTCGCCGGTCCTGACCCAGACGTTGGAGCGGTCACCCCGGTCGATCGGCAGCGTGCCGTAATTCACCTTCTGCCACTGGCTCAGCGTCGCCGTCGCGCGCGACACCACCCGGTCGTTGAACACGAAGCTGATCGCGGCGATCGCCATGCTTGCGGTGATCAGCGGCGCCAGCACCTGATGCGCCGACATGCCCGACGATTTCAGCGCCACGATCTCGCTGTTCTGGTTCATCGTGATCAGCGTCAGGATCGTGCCGAGCAGGACGGAGAAGGGCAGGAAGCGCGCGATGATCTGCGGCACGCGCAGCGACATATACTGCCACACCTGCGCGTCGGTATTGCCCGGAACGGCCAGGATCTTGCCGGATTCCCCAAGCAAGTCGAGCGCCTGGAGCACCAGCACCAGCCCGGCAAGAATGCCGAACGTGCGGACCAGGAACATCCGGCCCATGTACAGCGCCACCGTCTTGGACGGGAAGAAAGACGTCATGCCCGTGCCTCTCGCGCACGGCGGCCGGGCAGGCGACGCGTGATCGCTTTCAGGGTCTTGCTGGCCACCCGTTCCAGCGCGCCGATCGGCTGTCCGCCCGGA
The DNA here is from genome assembly GCF_045369765.1 of Sphingomonas olei. NCBI lineage: Bacteria > Pseudomonadati > Pseudomonadota > Alphaproteobacteria > Sphingomonadales > Sphingomonadaceae > Sphingomonas > Sphingomonas olei. The sequence goes on along the minus strand of NZ_JBIQEU010000009.1, from coordinate 25,233 downwards.
ACATAGGCCAGCGTGTAATACATCCAGATGATCAGCGCCGCGAAGATCGCGAACGGCGTCCACAGCGCGATGAACGGGTCGACGCGGCCAAGCTCGCCGATCGACGCCGCATATTGGTTCACCTTGTGATAGGCGACGACCATCACGATCGACAGGAACACGCCCAGCGCCGATGTCGATCGCTTCGGTGGCACGCCCAGCGCCACCGCCAGCAGCGGCAGCAGGAACATCATCAGCACCTCCGCGAGCCGGAAATACAATTCCGCCTGGCTGGAATCGCGCGCCTCCTCGCTCCCGCTCGTCGTGCCGATCTTCACCAGCTCAGGCAGCGTATATTCCAGGTTACGGCCGCCGCGCGCGCGGAACTGCTCGAACTTGGGCAAGTCGATCGGCAGGTCATGCGCGCTGAAGGTCAGCACGCGCGGGCTCGGAAAATCGGGCCGGTTGTGGATCAGCGTGCCGTTGGTCAGCCGGAAGATGATCGTGTTGGGATCGTCGGTGGCGAAGAACTGGCCGCGCTCCGCGGTCACGCCGATCCAGTCACCCTTGGGTGTCTGCGCATGGACGAAGATGCCGGAAAGCTCGCGGCCCTTGTCGCGGCTGCGCTCGATCCGCATCGTCATGCGATCGCCCAGATGGGTGAATTCGCCGACCTTGATCGACGCCCCCAGCGCCCCGGTGCGCAGCTCGAACCGCAGCCCTTCGTAGGCATAACGCGCGCGGGGCTGGATGAAGCCGACGATCGCCAGATTGACCAGCGCCAGCCCCACCGCATACATGTAAGGCACGCGCAGCAATCGCCCGTAACTCATTCCAACACCGCGCATAACGTCCAGCTCGGACGAGGTGGCGAGGCGCCGGAAGGCGAGCAGAACGCCCAGCATCAACCCGATCGGAATGCCAAGGCCAAGATATTCCGGCAGCAGGTTGGCCAGCAATTGCCACACCACGCTGACGGGCCCGCCTTCGGTGGCGACAAAGTCGAACAGGCGCAGCATGCGATCGAGGAGCAGCAGCATCGCCGCAATGACGAGCGTCGAGAACAGCGGCAGCGCGATCAGCCGGGCCATGTAGCGGTCGATCGATTTCATGAGGCGCGGCTAAGGGGCTCGATCTTGCGGATGGGTGCGCCGGTATAGGCGAGAAGGTAACGAGCGCCAGCCCTTTTCGGTCCAGCGCCGCGACGCTTTCCTCTCGCTTTGCCTTATTCCGCCGCCATCCGGTCAGGCGCGGCGGCCGGGCTGCGCGCAAAGGCATCGGCCAGCGCGCGCGCCAGCGCGGCGAGGGTGAAGGGCTTGCGCAGCACATGATGGCCGTTGAACATCGCCGCGTCGCTCGCCTCGCCGGCAAAGCCGGTGACGAAGAGCACGGCGGTACGCGCGTGGCGTTCGGGCAGCGCCTCGATCATTTCCGGGCCGGTCTGCACCGGCATCAGCACATCGCTCATGATGAGGTCGACGGGCGCGTGCTCGTCGAGCAGGGCGGGGGCGCGCAGCGGATCGTCGCATGCGATCACGCGATGGCCCAGTTCCTCCAGCGCGCCGACGGTGGCGCGCAGCACGCGCTGGTCATCCTCCACCACCAGGATGGTCAGCTCTTCCGGCGCCGCGGTGGCGATGGCGGCTTCCTCGTCGGCGCGTTCCGGCGCTTCCGCCTCGCTGTCGTGCGGCAGCCGCATGATCACGCTCGTCCCGACGCCAGGCGTGGAATCGATCGCCACTTCGCCGTCCAGCTGGCGCGCAAAGGAGAAGATCTGGCTCAGTCCCAGTCCCGTGCCCTTGCCGACCGGCTTGGTGGTGAAGAACGGCTCGAACACGCGCTCGACGATGTCCGGGGTCATGCCGCATCCGTCGTCGCGCACCGTGATGGTGACGAAGGTGCCGTTGGTTGAACGCTCCACCCCCGACGTGATGCTGACCCGCCCGCGCCCGTCCATCGCATCGCGCGCATTGACCGCGAGGTTCAGGATGCAATTCTCGAACTGCACCCGATCGGCGCGGACATAGGCGTCCTCGCCATGGCAGGCGATCTCGACCTGGATCGCATCGCCGAGCGTGCGGTCGAGCAGGTCGCGCATCCCGTTGAGCAAGGCGCCGACATGGATGCGTTCCGGCGCGATCGCCCCCTCGCGGGCAAAGGCGAGCAGCCGGCGGGTCAGCTCCGCCGCACGGACGGCCCCCTCGCGCGCGCTTTCGACATGGCGCGCGGCGTCCGCCCCGCCATTGGCAATCGCGCGCTGCGCCAGTTCAAGCCCGCCGATCACAACCGCCAGCATGTTGTTGAAATCATGCGCGATCCCGCCGGTCAGCTGGCCGATCGCATCCATTTTCTGCGCCTGCCGCAACCGCGCTTCCTGCGCGCGCAATTCCTCCGTCGCCTCCGCCACCGCCAGCGCCAGTTCGTCGGCGCGCGCGCGCGCGGCTTCGGCCTCCGCCCGGGCGAGTGCGCGATCGGTCGACGCGCGCATCGTCAGCCAGCCGAGGATGATCGCCCCGATCAGCAGCAGCACGCCAAACGCCGACAGCACGAACGCAGCGCGGGTCGACCGTTCGACCAGCGCCATCGTCGCTTCGGTGCGGGTGATCAGCAGCGTGCGCTCGCTGGCGATCACTTCGTCCAGCAGCCGGTTGATCTCGGTCAGCGCCGACGCCTGCCGCGCTTCGTAATAACGCGACAGCGCTTGCTGGTTCTTGCCGTAATTCGTCGCCAGCGCCGTCATCGACAATTGCTCGCCGCGCTCGTTGAACGCTGCCTGCAACCGGCCGATCAGCGGGCGCTGCGCCATATTGTCGCGCGTCAGCGACGACAGCCGCTGCAACTGGTCGCCCGCGCGGCGCCAATCTTCGAAATACAGCCGCCCCAGCTGCTTGTCGCCTGAGATGACGTAGCGCCCCAGCGCCGCTTCGGACCGTGCGATCGTGCCCGACAGCGTCCGCGCCAGGATCATCACGTCATAGCTGTGCGACTGGAGCGAGGAGGCGCGATTGCGCTGGTTGTTGGCCTCGCCCAGCGTCAGGATCAGCGCGACCAGCACGCCGACGCCGGCCACCCCCATCACGACAAAGGTGATGAGGCGCCAGGCCGAAGCCACGCTTTTGAAAGCCGATCCTATGCCCGCGGCAGCCACGGCCTCACGGTCTATCAAAGCTGCACGTCTGGCGGAAGCGATGCGATGGCGATCAGGCGATCACGCCGGTCGCCCGCCCAGCGGCCTCGAACATCGCGACCACCTTGGCCATCTGCTCGGGCGTATGCTCTGCGCAGACCGAGCAGCGCAGCAGGAACATGCCGGCCGGTGTCGCGGGCGGACGCGCGACATTGACGTAGAGGCCGGCCTCCAGCAGCCCGTGCCACATCCGCACCGCCTGTTCCTGGTCGTCCAGGATCACCGCGACGATCGCCGATTCCGGCTCGTCGGTGGGCAGGCGGAAACCAAGCTGCTTCAGCCCGCCATGCAACTGGCGCGTATTGGCCCACAGCCGCTCGCGCTTGTCCTTGGCGTGCATCAGCTTGCGGATCGACGCAGTTGCGGACGCGACTACCGCGGGCGGCAGGCTGGCGGTGAAGATATAGGGGCGACAGACGAAGCGCAGGATCTCGAACTTCGGGTGGTTCGACACGCAGAAGCCGCCGACCGTGCCGACCGACTTGGAAAAGGTGCCGATCACGAAATCGACCTCGTCCTGCAGCCCCTGGTCCTCATAGACGCCGCGGCCGTTGGGGCCGAAGAAGCCCATCGAATGCGCCTCGTCGACCAGCACCATCGCGCCATGCTTCTTGGCGACGGCGACCATCTCCTTCAGCGGTGCGATGTCGCCCAGCATTGAATAGACGCCTTCAAGGACGACCAGCTTGCCCGGCTCCTTGGGCAGGCGACCCAGCCGCTTGTCGAGATCCTCGACCGAATTGTGGCGGAAACGCACGACCTCCGCATTGCCCATCGCGCACCCGTCATAGATCGACGCATGGCTGTCGGCGTCCAGGATGATGTACTCGCCCTTGGCCGCAATGGCAGAGATGACGCCGAGGTTCGCCTGGTAACCCGTTGAAAAGACGATCGCGCCCGACATCCCGTAGAAGTCGCGCAGCGCCTGCTCGACTTCCATATGGTCGTGGAACGTGCCGTTCAGCGCGCGGCTGCCGTTGGTGCCGCTGCCGAACTTGTCGAACGCGTCCTTGCCCGCGGCGATGACGTCAGGATCGAACGTCATGCCCATGTAATTGTAAGTGCCCAGCAGGATCGTCTCGCGGCCCTTGATGACCGCGACGGTGGGGCTCTTCACCTCCTCCATGACGATGCCGAACGGATCGCGCACGCCGCTGTCGAGCAGCGCCTGGCGCTCGGCGATCAGCGGCGCGAACTTGTCGAACAGGTCGCGTTCCGGAGCCACGGTGGCAGGCTCGACGGGCAGGGCTTCAGCCTGGAGGCCGGTTTCGGTCATGTGTTCAATTCCCAACCGTTCACATCGGGTCGTGTCCATTCACCGGGCGCACCGCACCCGGCCACGTTCCTGGTCATCCGTCGCGAAGAACAAGCGTCGCGAGGGACGGGTCGTTCAGTTCTTCAGCTTGGCCACGGCATCGGCAAGCTGACCCACCGTTTCGATTTCCGCCTGCATGTTCATCGTGATGATGATGTCGAATTCGTCCTCGATCGCGGCGACGAAATCCATCACGGTCAGCGAATCCCATTCGAGATCGCCCTGGAACGTTGTTGCCTCGGTCACCGTCACGCCCTTCTTGTTGAAGGGTTCGATCTGGGCCTTGACGGTGTCGAAGATGCTGTCGCGCTCGCTCATGCCGGGTCCTTAGCTGCAAGCGGGCGAGGTGCCAATCGAATGCGGCGGAAGCGTGGTCATCCTGCGATGGCGTACGCCCGCGCGGTCTGCGCCATGCCCTGATCCAGCGGGATCTGCGGCGCCCACAGGCTCGCGGGCGGACGATGATCGGCGCGCGCGGTCCAGTCGGGGTGGCTCAGATACTCGACCCGGTCGAGCGTCAGCTTCGCCCCGCCACCGCGTAACTTGCGGTCCATCCGCGCCGCGACCCGCATCAGCGGCTTGGGCAAATGCATCGGCATCACCCGCCGCCCGACCGCGCGCCCGATCGCCGCCGCCAGATCGGCATGGGTCAGCGTCTCGCCATCGTCGACTTCGTACAATTCATGCGCCCCCGGCCGCTCGGCGAGCAGCACCAGCAAACGCGCAAGGTCCTCGACATGGATCAGCGACACGCGCCCCGGCGGCGGCAGGAAGGCAAGGCCAAGCCGCGCCAGCCGGAACATGTCGCGCATCTCGGTATCGCCGGGGCCATAGACGCCGGTCGGGCGAACGATCGTCCAGTCGCTGGCGCTCTCGGCGACGATCGTCTCCGCCTCGCGCTTCGACCAGCCGTACATCGACAGCTGCGGTTCGCGCGCCGACAGCGACGACACATGCACCAGCCGCCGCGTGCCCGTTGCGCTGACGACCGCGCGCGTGCCCTCGATATTGCCGGCGACGAAGCCCGCCTTGTCAGGTGCATTGACCACCCCGGCGATATGGATGACCGCATCGGCGCCCTCGACCAGCGCGGCGAGGCTCGCGGCATCGTCGAGCGCCCCCGCCACCCAGGTGACGCCGTCGCGCGCCGCCTGCGGCCGTCGCGTCAGCGCACGAACTTGATGCCCCGCCGCCAGCGCCGCATCGATCGTCGCCCGGCCAACAAAGCCGGTCCCGCCGGTCAGCGCCAGGATCACAGCAGCGCCATATGGTTGCGGTGGATCAGCGCGGCACGCGGCGCATAGCCGAGCAGCGCCTCCTGCTCCTCGCTGCGCCGTCCCAGCAGGCGCTGCATCTCGCCCGCATCATATTCCGCCAGCCCGCGCGCGATCGGCCCGTCGGGCCCCGCGATCGTCACCACGTCGCCCCGCGCGAAATCGCCCGACACTGCGATCGCCCCCGCTGCCAGCAGGCTGCGCCCACCGGCAAGCGCCTGCGCCGCGCCGGCATCCACGGTCACCACGCCCTTCGCCGTCAGCCGCCCCGCCAGCCACGCCTTGCGCGCCCGCGCGCGTTTCTCTGGCAGGAAGATCGTGTGCCGCGCGTTGGTCGACAGCGGCCGCTCGATCCGCCCCGATGCGATCGCCAGCGCGACTCCCGCGCCGGTCGCGATCCGCGCCGCGGCGATCTTCGACACCATCCCGCCCGATCCCATGCCGGATGCCGAGCCATCGTCCGCCATCCCCGCGATCCGCGCGTCGATCTGCGCCACTTCCGCAATATGCACCGCGCCGGGCTGCGCCGGGTTGCGATCATACAGGCCGTCGATATCGGACAGCAGCACCACGCCGTCCGCCCCCGCCGCCTGCGCCACCCGCGCCGCCAGCCGGTCATTGTCGCCAAAGCGGATCTCGGCCGTCGCCACGCTGTCATTCTCGTTGATGACCGGCACGGTACCCAACTGCAGTAGCCGCCCCAGCGTCGCTGCGGCATTCAGGTAGCGGCGGCGATCCTCCAGATCGTCCAGCGTTACCAGCATCTGCGCCGCGGTCAGCCCGTTGGCGGCGAGCACCTCGGCCCAGGTCTGGCTGAGCGCGATCTGCCCTGTGGCCGCCGCCGCCTGCGCATCCTCCAGGCTCGCCCGCCCGCCACGCGGCAGGCCCAGCCGGCGCGCGCCCAGCGCAATCGCGCCCGAGGAGACGATCGCCACCTGCTGCCCCGCGTCGGCGCGCGCTGCGACATCGGCGGCAATCCCCGCCAGCCAGTCGCGCCGCACCGCGCCCGACGGATCGACGAGCAGCGCCGAGCCGATCTTCACCACGAGGCGCGGGCAGGAGGCGGGCGGAAACAACATGGCTCGATCCGTTATCGCGCGGCGCGCCAATGGGGAAGGGCAACGGGCCAGGCGGGGGAGAGGGGCAACCCCCGCCGCCGCCTCAGCCCTGCAACCGCAGCGCCACGTCGTTCATGAACCGCACATCGTCCCCCGCCGCCAGCGTCGGCGCTTCGGAGGCCAGCGCGCCGAGCAGGTCGGTCAGCGCATCGATCTCGCTCTTGGCGTAATTGCCCAGCACATGGCCGGTCACGCGGTCCTTGTGCCCCGGATGACCGATGCCGATCCGCACGCGGCGAAACTCCGGCCCCAGATGCTGGTCAATCGAGCGCAGGCCATTGTGCCCCGCCAGCCCGCCGCCCATCCGCACCTTCACCTTCATCGGCGCCAGGTCCAGCTCGTCGTGAAACACCGTCAGCGCCTCGACGCCCAGCTTGTAGAAACGCAGCGCCTCGGCAACGCTGCGGCCGCTTTCGTTCATGAAGGTCGCGGGCTTCAGCAGCAGCAGCTTCTCGTTGCCCAGCCGGCCTTCACGCACCCAGCCCTGGAACTTCTTCGCCGTCGGGCCGAAATCATGCACCTCGGCGATCGCATCGACCGCCATGAAGCCGACATTGTGCCGCTGCATCGCATATTGCGGGCCCGGATTGCCCAGGCCGACCCATAGCTGCATCACCAATCCCATCGTCTCACTGGCGTCTCAGCGCCGTATCACGTGGCGCCCAAACGAAAACGGGCGGGGGGCGTTGCCGCCACCCGCCCGCGAACCGTGCCGCCCCGGGCGGCACAGGACGATATTACTCGCCCGCAGCTTCCTCGGTCGCCTCGGTCGACGTGTCGCCCTCGGACGACTTCAGCGCCGACGGTGCAACCACCGTCGCGATGGTGAAGTCGCGGTCGTCGATCGCCGACGTCGTGCCCTTGGGCAGCGTCACGGCCGAAATGTGGAGCGAATCGCCCACTTCCAGGCCCTTCAGCGAGATCGTGACTTCCGACGGGATGTCGCTCGCGTCGCACACCAGCTCCAGCTCGTGACGAACGACGTTCAGCACGCCGCCCTTCTTGAGGCCCGGGGCTTCTTCCTCGTCGACGAACACCACCGGCACCGCAACGGTGACGGTCGTGTGCGCGCTGATGCGCAGGAAGTCGACGTGAACCGGACGGTCGGTGACCGGGTGGAAGTGCACGTCCTTGGGCAGGGTGCGCTCACCGTTGATCATCACGACGGTGTTCATGAAGTGGCCAGTGCCCAGTGCCTTCACAAGCGCCTTTTCCTCGAGATGGATCGAGGTCGGTTCCTTGTTCTGGCCGTAGATCACGGCGGGTACGCGGCCGTCACGACGCAGCGCCCGGGAGGCTCCCTTGCCAACCCGGTCACGCGTCTCGGCTGCGAGCGTCAGCTGGTCGCTCATCAATATTCTCCGAAACTCATGTATGTCCTTCCGCGCCACGCCTCCAGGGATGACCATGGCCGGAAGCGGGCGCGCATAGCGGGGAGGGGCGCGAAAGGCAATCCTCGCGGCCGAACCTGCGCCCGCCGGTCTGCCGGGCTCAATACTTAACCCGCACCGCCTTCAGTCTGTACTTGCCCAGCTGCGCCTGAACGCTGTCGGGCCCGGCGAGGTGCCCCGCGCCGACCGCGATGAAGACGCGGCCGGGCGTGCGCATCCGCTCCGCGATCCACGCCGCCCATTTGGCGTTGCGATCGACCAGCAGCGCCTTGTTCACCTCCGGCGAATCCTTCAGGCTGTCGTTCATCGTCTTGGCCAGGCCGTCGGGATTGCCCTTGGCCCAATCGGACACCATCCGGTCCATCGTCTCGCCGGCCTTGGGCAGCTCCTCCACCGTCGACGTCAGCAGCTCGAGCTGCGCCTTCTGCGACAGCGAATCGAAAATCGACATCTGGCCCTCGAACGTCTCCAGCCCGATGACCTGCTTCTTCTGCGCCTTGGCCGCCTTGGTCAGCACGCCTTCGGGCCCGTTGCTGGCGTCATAGCCCAGCTTCTGCACCGGCAGCGCCGACAGGCTGATCGCGGCGAACCACGGCTGCATCCGCTCGAACGTCGCGCGCGGCAGCTTGTTGTCTTCCAGCGCCTTGATGAACGGCTGGCGCTTGTCCTCCGGCAGCTTCTCGATCAGCGACTGGCCGGACGGGTCGAACGCCTTGGACACGACGACACGCTCCTGCGTCTCCTTGTCCGGCTCCACCATCTCCAGCACCAGCGTGCCCGACCGGTCGAACGCTTTCTTCACCGCCTCGTCGAACCATGACAGGCCCGGCTTCAGGACGTGGATCGTCCCGAACAGGTAGATCGTCGTATCCTTGTCCTGCACCACCCACAGCGCGGGGTCCGCATCCTGCGCCACGACGGGTGCCGGCTGGGCGCAAGCGGGCAGGGTGAAGGCGAGGCCGACGGACGCAAACAATGAGGTGAAGGGTCGAAGCACGGGTCTGGGCAACCTTCCTGATCGTGGCGGCCCCAGCCTAGCGGGGGCCTTGCCTGTTGGCGAGCCATCCGCCATTGCCCGGCGCGCGATGAACGCCACCTCAACAGACGCGCCGTTAAGCTTCCAGGACATGATCCTGCGCCTCCACTCCTACTGGGGGGCGCGGGGCTGCGCCATTCTGCAACCCTATGACATGCGCATGGGCGCGGGCACCTTTCACCCGGCCACGACGCTGCGCGCGCTCGGCCCGGAGCCGTGGAACGCCGCCTTCGTCCAGCCCAGCCGCCGCCCCACCGACGGCCGCTATGGCGAGAACCCGAACCGGCTGCAGCATTATTACCAATATCAGGTGATCCTGAAGCCCAGCCCGCCCGATCTGCAGGAGCTGTATCTCGGCAGCCTCGCGGCGATCGGCATCGATTTCACCCGCCACGACATCCGCTTCGTCGAGGATGACTGGGAAAGCCCGACGCTGGGCGCCTGGGGCCTCGGCTGGGAAGTGTGGTGCGACGGGATGGAGGTGACCCAGTTCACCTATTTCCAGCAGATGGGCGGCTTCGACTGCAAGCCTGTCGCGGGCGAGCTCACCTACGGGCTCGAACGGCTGGCGATGTACATCCAGAACGTCGACAATGTGTACGACCTGCGCTTCAACGACGCCGGCGTCTCCTACGGGGACGTGTTCCTCGAGAACGAGCGGCAGATGTCGACCTGGAATTTCGAGGTCGCCGATACCGACACGTTGTTCGACCTGTTCCGCAAGGCCGCGGCCGAGTGCGAGAATTGCCTCGCCGCGAAGCTGCCGATCCCGGCCTATGAGCAGGCGATCGAGGCAAGCCACATCTTCAACCTGCTGAACGCGCGCGGCGTCATCTCCGTCGCCGAGCGTCAGGCCTATATCGGCCGCGTCCGCGATCTCGCGAAGGGTGCCTGCACGGCGTATATGGAAAAGAATGCCGAAGGCTGGAAAGCCCGCTTCCCGAACTGGAGCGCGGCATGACCGATTTTCTGCTCGAACTGCGCTCGGAGGAAATCCCGGCGCGGATGCAGGACAAGGCGCGCGAGGATCTCGCCCGCCTCTTCACCGCCGAACTCGCCAAGGCGGGGCTGAAAGCGGCCGAACTCGTCACCTACGCGACGCCGCGCCGCCTCGCGCTGATCGCGCGCGACCTGCCGGCTGAGACTGCGGCGGTGAGCGAGGAGCTGAAGGGCCCGCCCGCCGACGCGCCCGACGCTGCCGTCGAGGGCTTCCTGCGCAAGGCCGGCCTGACCCGCGACGCGCTTCAGACCCGTGAGGTGAAGGGTCGCGCCACCCTGTTCGCGGTGATCGACAAGCCCGGCCGCGCCACCGCCGACGTGCTCGCAGAAGCGATTCCGGCGATCATCCGCGCCTTCCCTTGGCCCAAGTCGATGCGCTGGGGCGATGCCTCGATCTCCACCGAAAGCCCGCGCTGGGTTCGCCCGTTGCAGGGCATCGTCGCGCTGTTCGGCGACGATGTGGTGCCGTGCACGATCGCCGGCGTCGAAAGCGGTGCGGCCACTGTCGGCCACCGCTTCCACCACCCGGGCATCATCACCATCGGCAGCGCGGCCGATTATGTCGAGAAGCTGCGCGCCTGCCATGTCATCGTCGACCAGAACGAACGCCGCGCGACGATCGCGCTCGGCGCGAAGCTCGCCGCGAACATGGCCGGCCTCACGCTGATCGAGGATGAGGGGCTGGTCAGCGAGAACGCCGGCCTGACCGAATGGCCAGTGCCGCTGCTCGGCCGCTTCGACGCGGCGTTCCTCGACGTGCCGCCAGAGGTGATTCAGCTCACCGCGCGCGTGAACCAGAAGTATTTCGTCTGCCGCGACGCCGGCGGCGCGCTCGCCAACGCCTTCGTCTGCACCGCGAACATCGATGCGGCGGACGGCGGCGAGCGGATCGTGGAGGGCAACCGCAAGGTGCTCGCCGCGCGCCTCGCCGACGCGCGCTTCTTCTACGAGACCGATCTCAAGGTGCCGCTCGCCGATCAGGCGAAGAAGCTGGAAAAGATCGTCTTCCACGAAAAGCTCGGCACCGTCGCCGACAAGGTCGACCGCGTCGCGAAGCTCGCCCGCTGGCTGTCCGAGGAAGGCATCGTCAAGGGCGCGAACCCCGACCTCGCCGAGCGCGCCGCGCGCCTCGCGAAGGCCGACCTCGTCACCGGCATGGTCGGCGAATTCCCCGAGCTTCAGGGCCTGATGGGCGGCTATTACGCCGCCGCGCAGGGCGAACCCGCCGAAGTCGCCGAAGCGATCCGCGATCACTATAAGCCGGTCGGGCAGGGCGACGACGTCCCCACCGCGCCGGTAACGGTTGCCGTGTCACTGGCGGACAAGCTCGACAGCATCACCCAGTTCTTCGGCGCCGACCTGAAGCCCAGCGGCTCCAAGGATCCGTTCGCGCTTCGCCGCTCCGCCTTGGGCATCCTCGCGCTGATCCTCGACAACGGCCTCCGCTTCCCGCTGTCACGCATCGTCAGCGGCGACGTGCTCGATTTCTTCGCCGACCGCCTCAAGGTTCAGCAGCGCGAAGCCGGCGTTCGCCACGATCTGATCGACGCGGTGTTCGCGCTCGGCGGGGAGGACGATCTCGTCCGCCTGCTCGCGCGGGTGAAGGCGTTGCAGTCGTTCGTCGGGACCGAGGATGGCGCAAACCTCCTCGCTGGCTACAAGCGCGCGGCCAATATCCTGAAGAAGGAAGATTATCTGGCCGACGCCGCGCCATCCGCGGCCGATTATGACCGGGAACCGGCCGAAGCTGCTCTGGTCGCCGCGCTGGATGCGGCCGAACCTGCCTCGGCCGATGCAATCGCCAACGAGGATTTCGAGGCGGCGATGGCTGCGCTCGCGACTCTGCGCGCGCCGATTGACGCATTCTTCGACCAAGTGATCGTAAACGATGCCGATTCCGGAAAACGTGCCGGCCGTCTGGCGTTGTTGGCGCGGGTCCGCGCGGCGGTTCACGCGGTCGCTGACTTCTCCCGCATCGAAGGGTGAGGGGGTAAACGGTTACATCTGTTTGGGTGCCGCTTTGTACTTGCAATCCGGCGTCCGGGCGTGTGTTGCGACGCACATAACGAGTTTCAGGAGGCGATAACCCATGGCGACCGCGGTCAAGACCCAGGCGGATGAACGGTACGTCTACCGCTTCGGTGGCGGCGTTTCCGACGGTGGTAGCGGGGACAAGAACCTCTTGGGCGGCAAGGGCGCGAACCTCGCCGAAATGGCCTCCATCGGCCTCCCGGTCCCTCCTGGCTTCACCATCAGCACCGCCATGTGCACCCGCTATTATGAGGAAGGCGAAACCTTTCCCGACAGCGTGCGCGCCGAAGTGGCCCAGGGCATCGCCCATATCGAGGCGATCACCGGCAAGACGTTCGGCGACGCCACCGACCCGCTGCTGGTCTCGGTCCGCTCCGGCGCCCGCGTCTCGATGCCGGGCATGATGGACACCGTCCTCAACCTCGGCCTCAACGACCAGACCGTCGAGGGGCTCGCCAGCGCCAGCGGCGATGAGCGTTTCGCCTGGGACAGCTATCGCCGCTTCATCCAGATGTATTCGGACGTCGTGCTCGGCCTCGATCACGGCGCGTTCGAAGAGGCGCTGGAAATCGCCAAGGAAGACAAGGGCTTCACCCTCGATACCGAGCTGTCGGCGGCTGACCTCAAGGCGCTGGTCGCCGAGTTCAAGGGCCTGGTCGAGCAGCAGCAGGGCAAGCCGTTCCCGCAGGACGTGCATGACCAGCTGTGGGGCGCGATCGGCGCCGTGTTCGGCTCCTGGCAGTCGGACCGCGCCAAGGTCTATCGCCGCCTCAACGACATTCCCGGCAGCTGGGGCACCGCCGTCAACGTGCAGGCGATGGTGTTCGGCAACATGGGCGACACGTCGGCGACCGGCGTCGCCTTCACGCGTGACCCCTCGACCGGCCACAATGCCTATTACGGCGAATTCCTGATCAATGCGCAGGGCGAGGACGTCGTCGCCGGCATCCGCACCCCGCAATATCTGACCAAGGCCGCGCGTGAAGAGGCGGGCGCCAAGCCGCTTAGCATGGAAGAGGCGCTCCCCGCCGCCTACACCGAGCTTGCCGCCGTGTTCGACCAGCTGGAGCGGCATTACCGCGACATGCAGGACATCGAATTCACGGTGCAGCAGGGCAAGCTCTGGATGCTCCAGACCCGCTCGGGCAAGCGCACCGCGAAGGCGGCGCTGAAGATCGCGGTCGACATGGCCGCCGAAGGCCTCATCACCCGCGAGGAAGCGATCGCGCGCGTCGATCCGCAGGCGCTCGATCAGCTGCTACACCCGACGCTTGATCCTGAGGCGGCACGCGACGTGCTGACCAAGGGGTTGCCGGCCTCGCCGGGCGCGGCGAGCGGTGCGGCGGTGTTCACCGCCGACGCGGCCGAAAAGTGGGCCGCCGACGGCAAGGCCGTGATCCTCGTGCGCACCGAAACCTCCCCCGAGGACATTCACGGCATGCACGCGGCAAAGGGCATCCTCACCGCGCGTGGTGGCATGACCAGCCACGCGGCCGTGGTGGCGCGCGGCATGGGCCGCCCCTGCGTTTCCGGCGCCGGTGCGCTCTCGATCGACGCCAAGGCGAAGATCGCGCGCGTCGGCGGCCGTGAGGTGAAGGAGGGCGACCTCCTCACCATCGACGGCGCGACGGGCGAAGTGATGGCGGGTGAAGTCGCCACCATCCAGCCGGAACTGGCGGGCGATTTCGGCACGCTGATGGAATGGGCCGACGCGGTCCGCCGCCTGAAGGTGCGCGCCAACGCCGAAACGCCGCTCGACTGCCGCACCGCGCGCGATTTCGGCGCCGAGGGTGTGGGCCTGTGCCGCACCGAGCATATGTTCTTCGAGGCGGATCGCGTCACCGCGGTGCGCCAGATGATCCTCGCCGAGGACGAGGCCGGCCGCCGTGCCGCGCTCGAAAAGCTCCTGCCCGAACAGCGCAGCGACTTTGCCGAGATCTTCGAGGTCATGGCCGGGCTCCCCGTCACGGTGCGCCTGCTCGATCCCCCGCTGCACGAATTCCTGCCGCACGAAGAGGCGGAGTTCAGCGAGGTCGCCAAGGCGGCCGGGGTTGACGTCGACGTGCTCAAGCGTCGCGCAGCAGAGCTGCACGAATTCAACCCGATGCTCGGCCACCGCGGCTGCCGCCTCGGCGTGACCTATCCCGAAATCTACGAGATGCAGGCCCGCGCGATCTTCGAGGCGGCGCTCGACGTCGCGGACAAGTCGGGCGAGGCGCCGATCCCGGAGATCATGATCCCGCTGGTCGCCACCAAGCGCGAGCTGGAGCTGATGAAGGCCGTCGTCGATCGCACTGCCAAGGCGGTGTTCGAGGAGCGCGGCAAGACCGTCGAATATCTGGTCGGCACCATGATCGAGCTGCCGCGCGCTGCGCTGCGTGCGGGTGAGATCGCCGAGGCGGGCGAGTTCTTCTCCTTCGGCACCAACGATCTGACGCAGACCACGCTCGGCGTCAGCCGCGACGACGCCGGCCGCTTCCTCGGCTCCTACGTCGAACAGGGCATCTACCCGAAGGACCCGTTCGTCAGCATCGACGTCGAGGGTGTCGGCGAATTGATCAGCCTGGCAGCGGAGCGTGGCCGCGCGACCAAGCCGAACCTGAAGCTCGGCATTTGCGGTGAGCATGGTGGTGATCCGGCATCGATCGCCTTCTGCGAAAGCGTCGGGCTCGATTACGTGTCGGCCTCGCCCTATCGCGTGCCGATCGCCCGCCTCGCCGCGGCGCAGGCGGCGCTGAAGAGCGGCCGCAAGGCGTAAGGTGCCAACGGAGCGATCGGGCCGGATGAACCGGTCCGATGCGCTCCGCTGTCCACATAAAAAGAGGCCTTGCCGCAAATCCTCGCGGCGAGGCCTCTTTTACGTCCAGCTCAGCAGCGGCAGATCACGCCGCGCTCAGCTGCTCGTCGTGGCGCGATTGTTCCAGTCGAACCAGCGCGCCCGCGTCGTGCCGGCGGGGCGCGCCGCCGATTGCGCCACCGTGCGGTTCGGCGCGACAGGCTCGCGGACGTGCGTCTCGGTGACCACGGGTGCGCTGGGCGCAACCGGTGCGCCCGGCGTTGCCGCCGCGAGGCGCGCATTCTCGCGCTCCAGTTCCTTGATCCGCGCGTCCCGCTCCGCCAGGCGGCTGTCGAAATCCTTGCGGTTGCGGCTGTGGACGTCGCGCTCATCGGCATAACGCTGCTTCCACTTGCGCCCGCCGGGATGACTGGCGAGACCGAACAGCCAGCCAGCGATCAACGCGACGGCAAGCGCCAGCCACTGCGTGGGGGTGCTGAAGAGCATGACGAACCTCCTGTTACGCAGGTTCAACGATGCCGCGGATCGTGCGTTCCCGCCTGTTATATGTTGCCGTTGACGAAGGAGTCGCTGATCGAGCAGGCGGCCGGCCCCAGGATGACGATGAACAGCACCGGCAGGATGAAGAGGATCAACGGCACCGTCATGATCGCCGGCAGCCGCGCCGCCTTTTCCTCCGCGCGCATCATGCGCTCGTTGCGGAATTCGGCGGAGAGGACGCGCAGCGCGCTGGCCAGCGGCGTGCCGTACTTCTCGGTCTGGACCATTGTGGTGACGATGCCCTTCACCTCGTCCAGCGCCACGCGATGGGCGAAGTTCTCGAACGCCGCACGCCGGTCGGTGAGGAAGCCGAGCTCGATCGCGGTCAGGGCAAATTCGTCGCCGAGCTCCGGATAGGCCTTGCCCAGTTCCTTCGCCACGCGGTGAAAGGCCGCGTCCACCGTCAGGCCCGCTTCGGCGCAGATCACCAGCAGGTCGAGCGCGTCGGGCAAGCCCTTGCGGATCGCGTCCGACCGCTTGGTGATCTTATTCTTCAGGTAAAGGTCAGGCGCCTTGTAGCTGAGGATGAAGGTGCAGGCGACAAGGCCGTAGCGCTTCAGCGGGCTCCAGTCGCCGAACGTGTCGGTGCCATAGACGACGAAGACCATGAAGCCGCCCAGGACGATCGGCAGGACAAGGCGGCCAAAGATGACGCCGACTGCCCATTCCTTCTTGCGGATGCCCGCCTGCAGCAGCTTGGTCTGCGCTTCCTTGACCTGGCTGTCCTGCAGGACCTTCAGCGATTCCAGGATGTCGCGGATCTTGTCGGCGCTCTCGCTTTTCTGGACCAGCTTCGCCCGGCGCTTGCTGGTCGAGGCGGTGATGCCGGCCTTCAACTGCTCGCGCCGGTCGTTCAGCGCCTTGACGCGCTTCGCCATCGGATCGCGGACGCTGAGCGCGGCATAGATTGCGACGAGGACGGCGCCGGCTGCGATCGCCGCCAGGATGGTCGCGACCCACAGGACGTCGACACCGAGCAGCGTTGGGGTCTGCGTGGGTTCCATATCAGATCTCGAAGCTGACCATCTTGGCCATGATGAAGGCGCCGATCGACATCCAGATCATCCCCCCGACCCCGGCGACGATCAGTCGCTGGTCGACGAAGAAGTTCTGCATGTACGCGCTGTTCACGAACCAGATCAGGATGAACACGATGAACGGAAGGGCGCCGATGATCATCGCCGACGCCTTCGATTCCGACGACATGGCCTTGATCTTCAGCTTCATCTGCGCGCGCTGACGCAGCACGGTCGCCAGGTTCTGCAGCGTTTCGGCGAGGTTGCCGCCGGTCTCCCGCTGGATCGCGATGGTGATGACGAAGAACTGGAATTCCTTGGTGCCCAGCCGGTCTGCCGTTTCCTGCAGCGCGACGTCCATCGAACGGCCGATCTTCATCTTGTCGGCGACGGCGCGGAACTCTTCCCCGACGGGGCCCTCCACCTCGCTACCCACGACCGCCATCGTCTCGGTGATCGGCAGTCCTGAGCGCAGGCCGCGCACCAGAAGCTCGATCGCATCCGGGAACTTGGCGTTGAACGCCTTCACACGCTTATTGATGACATAGCCGACCGCGAAGTGCGGGATGCCAGCGCCCATGCCGAGGCCCAGAAAGAGCGCCAGCAGCAGCGGAAAGCCCAGAAGCAGCAGGAGCAGCAGCGTTCCCACGAAGATGCCCAGCGTCGTCGCGCCATATTGGCCGACGGTCCATGGCTTGCCGGTCATCGCCAGGCGCTTCTGCAACTCCTCGGGCCGGGGCAGGAAGCGCATCGCTGCCTGGTCGGTTCTGGTCGCGGTTCGCCCGGTGATCCGCCGCATCTGCACTTCGACGGCGGTGTTCGCGTTGGGCGAGTGGCGGTCGCGGACCGCGGACAGCCGCCGGTCGCCGGCGCGCTGCGTCGACGGTCCGCTCAAGGCGAAGAACAACAGGCCCAATGTGGTGAGCGCGCCGATCGCGAGAAGGATCACCGGTAACAGGGGCATGTCTTGGTCCGTTCTCCTGGCAACAGCAGGGCAGGCCCCTCTTCAGGGTGCCCGCGCAGGATCATTTCTTGGCGGCTCGCTTGGGCACCAGACCCTTGAGGTCGGCAAACTTGCCCATCAGCGACGTCCCCGCGCGACGTGGCGCCTTGGCCTTGGCCGGCGCACTATCGTCGGAAATGAAGCACAGGCGCGTCACCAGATCGACGATCGGCGCGACCGTCTTGGAGGCCTTGCCCACCTCGTACAGCGGCTTGCCCAGCTTCGCGGCCTGCGCGGCCAGCTTCTGGTCGAACGGCACCACGAAGTCGATCTTGCGCTCGATCGAGGTTTCGAAATCCTTGCGGCTGATCTCCAGCTGCTGGCCGGGATGCACCTTGTTGGCCAGCACCAGCACCTGGGCGTCCGGCGCATTGGATTTCAGCCACGATAGCAGGCGAATGCTGTCGCGCGCCGCAGCCAGCGTCAGCTCGCTCACCAGGACAATCGTCTGCGCATCCTTCACCAGATGCGGGTAGTTCACCAGCATCGATCGCGGCAGGTCGACGACCGTGCATTCGAACGCGGCACGCATCTCATCCTGCAATTGATGGAATGCGCCGCCATCGGTCATGATCGGGGAATTAATCGGCGCCTCGGCCGACAGCACGGCCAGCTTGTCCGACGCGCGCACCATCGCGCGTTCGATGAACAGCCCGTCGATGCGGCTCGGATTCTCGATGGCGTCGGTCAGCCCGCGGCCGGGTTCCAGATCGAGCGCGAGGGCACCGGTGCCGAAATGCACGTCGAGATCGAGCAGCGCGGTGGAGCGGCGCTCCTTCTGGCTCATCAACCAGGCCAGCGAGGTCGCGATGGTCGACGCGCCGGCCCCGCCACGCGTGCCAATGACCGCGACCGAGCAATGCGGGTGCTCCGCCGCCGCGTCGATTACCTTGGGCGCGTTCAGCAGCGCCTGCGCCTGCGAAAACGCCTCGCGCAGCACGTCGCCGCTCAGCGGCTTCAGCAGATAATCCTGGATGCCGCTCGCGACGAGATCGCGGTACAGGCGGACGTCATTGACCTGCCCCGCCGCGATCACGATCGTCCCCGGCTCGCAGACCTCGGCAAGCGAATTGATGTCGTTCAGCGGATCGCCCGATTCCGCCAGGTCGACGAACAGGATGTGCGGCGACGCGGTGACCGACAGGGATTGCACCGCATTGCGCAGGCCGCCCTTGTGCACCTTCTCCGCCGACCAGCCGAGTTCGCTGACGATCGGCCGCAGCGTGTTGGCCGTCCCCTCGTCGCAGACATAGGCGACGAAATCTTCGCGAGCGGCGGCGCCCGCCGGCTTCCATGGCGCGTTCATTTCGCTTGGCCTCCCGTGCTTTCGCTGCGAACCGCGGTGCCACCGCCGCCGGTCGGCTCGGCCTTGCGGAAGCGGTCGATCGCCTTGGTCGCGACCGCCGGATCGGACAGCCCGCGCGTGGTTTCTCCGCGCACCAGATCAGTCGGGTTCGCGACCATCGCGGCCAGATTGGAATTCACTGCGCAGCCGTGGTTGGACCCGGTGTGCCCCTCGAAATCGGGCTGGTACATCCGGCTGTGGTCCGGACAGCCCGGCACAGAGGCGCGCGCGCGGCTGACGACGACGCGCGCCGTCCCGGCCGCGATCGGCGCAGCGGTGACCGGCGCCTCGTCCGCGATGAGCAGGCCAAATCGGGCTGCGGCCGCGGCCACATCCGCGCGGGTCGCCGGATCGCGTGCCGGATCATCGACCGATATCCGGTCGCCGTAGCCGACCTTGAGCGAGCCCATCCAGGCGCCAAGCCGTTGCGCCTCGCCGGGCGCCAGCCCCTCGGGGCCCGCCCCGACGTCAAAGGCATAGTCGGCGCGCGAGACGACCGGCTGGTGAACCGATTCCAGGCCGCGGTTGGCCGTGCCGCCGCACGCGCTGAGCAGCAGCGCGGGGGCAAGGCAGGGGAGAATAGTGCGCGAGAGCATGATGCTGTTCCTGACCATGATCATCAATTGAACGAGAAGCCGGGGGCAGGGGCGGCGCCCTTGCTCTTGCGGTCCTTCTTGCCCTTGTCGCCGGCGACCGCCTTGGGCTCGGGTCCGGCGCCGGGCAGCATCGGCGGTGCTGCGGGCGTGATCGGCGTCACCGCGCCGATTGCGGGTGCGACCGGCGGGCCGGCCTCCAGCGACGGCTTGGGCCGCTCGCCGCCCGTCGTACCGGCCGACAATTGCCCCAGCAGCACGCGCTCCACATCGGTGGGGGATTTGTACCCGTCGGTCGGCAGCTTGATGTCGTTGCCGTTGACCGGCTGCACCAGATACGGCGTGATGACGATCACCAGCTCGGTCTCGTTGCGCTGGAAACCGTTGGAACGGAACAGCGCGCCAAGGATCGGAATGTCACCGACGCCCGGGGTCTTT
The DNA here is from genome assembly GCF_045369765.1 of Sphingomonas olei. Classification (NCBI taxonomy): domain Bacteria; kingdom Pseudomonadati; phylum Pseudomonadota; class Alphaproteobacteria; order Sphingomonadales; family Sphingomonadaceae; genus Sphingomonas; species Sphingomonas olei. Next base: position 5,171 of record NZ_JBIQEU010000009.1, on the reverse strand, counting down.
TCGATCGAATTGTTGTGGTTGTTCTGCAGCAGCCCCGCGATCATGAAGCTCTGGCCGGATCCGAGTTCGACCGTCGTTTCGGTACGCCGCGTGGTCAGGCCGGGCACCTGGGCGCCGCCCACGGTCACGGCGTTGGAATAATCGAGCTGCGAAACCTCCGGCCGAACCCGCAGAGAGATGCGGCCGTCCGACAGCACCGTCGGCGTGTACGCCAGGCTGACGCCATATTGCTTATATTCGACGCCCACGCCGCCCAGTCCCTGCGCGATCGGGATCGGGATCTCACCCCCGGCAAGGAAGGTGCCCGTCTCACCGGAAAGCGCGGTCAGATTGGGATTGGCGAGGCTCGTCACCTGGCCGATCCGTTCGCCCAGATCGAGCGCGCCGACCAGGTCGAGACCAAGAAGCCGGGTCAGATAGCCGATGGTGGTGCGCTCCCGGCCCGGCGTGATCGTCGTCCCGGGGCGCTGCACGATCTGGCGGGTGATCGGGTCGATCGTATAGCCCTGAACACTCTGGCCGACGCCGAGTGGCAGGTTGGGATCGGTCGTCACGTAGCTTGCCGGCGGACGGCCGCTGCCGATGCCGAACTTGAACCCGCCGGAGCCGTCGATCGTCGACAGGTTGCTGCCGATGTTCTTGACGAAGCTGCGGCTCACTTCGGCGAAGCGCACCTGCAGGTTGACCTGCAGCGGCGTCGCGGTGCGCAGGCGGCTGACGACCCGCACCTCCTCGCCGACGAATGCTTGGACCAGGCGTTCTGCCTCGGCGCCATCCTCGGGATTGGCGACGGTGCCGGTCAGCAGGATGATGCCGTTCATCGTCGTGGCGGTCACGGCCGCCTCCGGCATCGCGAGCGACAGCATCTGGCTGAGCGAGTCGAAATTGTTGCCGACGCGAACCGTGCTTGCATACACCACCGCGCCGCCCTTCGCCGTGGCCGAGATCGTCGTCTCACCCGGCTTCTTGGCGAACACATAGAGCTGCGTGGGCGAGCGGACCTGGACGTCGGCAATCTCCGGATTGGCGACGAACAGGTCGCTCATCGGTCGCGACAGGGTGATCAGCTGGCCGCGATTGGTGGCGATCTGCAGGACGGAGGACGGCCCCCGTGCGGCGGCATTCTGCGCCGGGGCCGCGGCAGGCGTTCCCCCGATGGCGACCACGCCAAGCGCGGCGGCGACCGGCCACTTCATGGCTGATGAGCGGAAACGCATCTCAGTTCTTCCCCCCGACCGGCACTTCGGTCACATTGTTGCCGCGGGCGATGCGGACCACCGGGCCCGACACGCGCGCTGGCGCTCCCGGATAGGTGGCGGGCGGTGACCCCGCTATCGGCCCTGCGGTGCTTACTATCGCCGCCGGCTGTTCGGTCCGGCCCGGCACTGTGCGGCGCTGGAAGCGCGACACGTCGGCGCCGACCGCATAGGTGGGATTGCCCGTCTGCGGCGCGCTGGCGAGTTGCAGCATCATTGCGCGCTCGGCCTTGGCGTCGGAGCCATCCGGCACCTTCACGTCGCCCGAGGCGATTGCCTGTTCCAGCTCGGCGGCATTGTCGGCGATCGATCGCAGCGACAGCGACAGCGAGCCGAGCGTCTGCGCCACGGCGATTTCCTCCGCGATCTTGGGCGTCGCCTCGATCGTCACGGTGGAGAAGGTCTGCACGACGGTATTGCCGGCCTCGTCCTTTTCCTGGCTCGTACGCTGATCGGTGGCCAGCACGCGCAGGTTGCGCATGATCGTCTCGGCCGCCTTCAGCGGCGGGCCGTCGCCACCACCCTCGACCTCCTGCGTCAGCAGCAGGTCGATCCGGTCGCCCGGAAAGACGAAGCCAGCGACGGAGGATTGCGTCGATACCGGCACGGTGACGGCGCGCATGCCAGGCCCCAGCGCCGCCGCCAGGAAGCCGCGATCTCCCGGCTTCACCAGCGCGCCCTGGGTCACCGGCTGGCCTGCCGTGATCGGGTTGCGCACCACGGTGCCGATCACCGCCTTCATGTCGAACTCGGCGCCTTCCTGGAAATAGGCGCCCTCGACCAGTTCGGCCGGCCACGGCTGGAACTTGACCGCGCCCGGATCGATGATCGTGCCCACCGGCAGCGCGCGGGTGGCGACCAGCACCTTGGGGCCCTGCGGCACCATCGCCGGATCGCCGGGAACGGCGGAGGCCTGCGGCGCGCTCGAGCCCATGATCAGCGTGCGCGCCATGAAAGCCGTCACCGCCGCAACGATGAGTGCCCCCACCAGCAATATAAGCTTGCGACTATCCATTGATCATCGTGCCTTTCGCATCAGCGCTGGCCAGTTCTGTCCATGCTGTGGCATCATAAGGTAAAGTGGTTAAGAAGCGGTTCGCGCAGGATCATCAGTCCGGCTATTGCGATCGCCACGCCATAAGGGACTTCGGGATTGCCCGCGGTCTTGCGAATTCTGTGGTCGAGCAGCATCACGACTGTGATGAGGCCGCCGACGATCGACATGACCAGCAGGATCTGGATCAGCGCCGGTACCGGCACCCAGAGCGCCAGCGCGGCGATCATCTTCACGTCGCCGCCGCCCATCCACCCGAAGTGAAAGGCGACGCAGAAGGCGGCGAGCACGATCAGCGCGACGCCGACCTGGATCGCCATGTCGGGCCACGGCGCCATGCCGATCGACACCCACCACAGCGGCGCGAGCAAGGCGATCGCCGCGTTCTTCCAATTGGCGATCTCGCGCACACGCGCGTCTTCGATGCCGGCCGAAACCAGCAGCAGCGCGAGTCCCAGCGGCAGCGCCCAGGAAAGAAATTCCCACCCCATGGAAAAGGGCCACTAGACGGAATGGCTTGCGAAACCGTAACCAAGCCGCTTCATCATGAACACGCATCCCCCGATCCGCCGGGCGATACCGGACGACGCGACGGTGTCTTACTGGCGCGCGCCCGACGGCTGGCCGCTGCGGCGCTTTGACTGGCCCGGCAGCGGGCGCGGCGCCATCCTGTTCCAGACCGGTCGCGGCGACGTGTTCGAGAAATATCTGGAATCGTTCGATCACTGGCATCGTGCCGGCTGGTCGGTCACCGCGCTGGACTGGCGCGGGCAGGGCGGGTCGGGGCGCCTGTCACCCAACCCCCATGTCGGGCATGTCGAGGATTTCGCGCCGCTGGTGGACGATCTCGCCGCCTTCTGGCGCAGTTGGGACGCGCCCGGCCCGCGCATCGTCATGGGCCATTCGATGGGCGGCCACCTGGTGCTCGGCGCCCTCCTCGACCGGGTGATCGATCCGGCGGCGGCGGTATTGATCGCCTCGATGCTGGGCCTTCGCTCGCCGTTCCCGGCACATGTCGCGGCCTGGGTGGCGCGCGCGATGTGCAGGATCGGCAACCCCGCGCGCGCGGCATGGAAGGCCAATGAACGGCCCGGCAGCCGCTTCGGCCGACAGCAATTGCTCACCGCCGACGCGGATCGCTATGCCGATGAGCAATGGTGGTACCAGCAGGTGCCGGAGCTTCAGCTCGGCCCGCCAAGCTGGCGCTGGCTGGCCCGCGCCTTTGCCTCCACCCTGGCGCAGCAGAATGATCCGCGGCTGAAGACGCTGACCCTGCCGATCCTGATGCTGGTCGCCGAGCAGGACCGGCTGGTTGACCCGCGCGCCGCGCTGCGTGTGGCCGACAGATTGCCCAACGTGACGGTGCAGCGCTTCGGCGCCGAATCGGCGCACGAAATCCTTCGCGAGGCCGATCCCGTGCGTAACCGCGCGCTAGCAGCGATTGATGCCTTCCTCGCCGGGCAGCGCGGATGATGTACGACATCGCGATCGTCGGTGCCGGCATGGCCGGCGCCTCGCTCGCGGCCGAGATCGGCGACCGCGCGCGCGTGCTGCTGCTCGAGGCGGAGGAGGTGCCCGGCTACCACGCAACCGGCCGCTCCGCCGCCTTCTGGTCCGAAACCTATGGCGGCACCGGCATCCAGCCGCTGACGACGGCGTCTGGCGACGCGCTGCGCAGCGGAGGCTTCCTTGAGCCGCTCGGCTCGCTGCACATCGGGCGCGCAACCGATGCGCCCGCGGCCGATGCGTTCCTGACCGAATTTGCCAACAGCGGGGTGGCGCTGACGCCGGTCGACCCGCGCGATCACGTCGCGGGTCTGCGGGACGGCTGGACGATCGGCATCATGGAGCCGAGCTGCGCCTATATCGACGTGGCTGCCCTGCATGCCGCCATGCTCGCCCGCGCCCGGCAGGCCGGAGCAAGCCTGGTGCTACGCGCGCCGCTCACCGGTGCGACGTGGACGGCCCGGGGGTGGCAGCTGGAAACCCCCGGCGGCCGGTATCAGGCGGCGCTGCTGGTGAACGCCGCCGGCGCCTGGGCCGATGCGGTCGCTGCAACGGCAGGCGCGGCGCCGCTCGGCATCCAGCCTTATCGCCGCACCATGGTGCAACTGGCGACCCAGCCTGCGCCGCCCGCCGGCATCCCCCACATCGTCCATGTTGGCGGTGATTTCTATTTCAAGCCGGAGGCTGGTGGCCGCCTGTGGCTCAGCCCGCATGACGAGACGCCGGCGACGCCCGGCGACGCGCAGCCGGAGGAGCTCGACGTCGCCATTGCGATCGACCGGTTCGAACAGGCGGTCGACTGGCGCGTCGTCCAGGTGGAGCGCAAATGGGCGGGCCTGCGCAGCTTCGCGCCGGACCGTCTCCCGGTCTATGGCTTCGATCCCGTCATGCCCGGCTTCTTCTGGTTCGGCGGGCAGGGCGGGTTCGGCATCCAGACCGCCCCCGCCGCGGCATCGATCGGCGCATCGCTCCTGCTGGGAGCGCGCCCGACGCTCGGCATCGATGTGGACCGCTACGCCCCCGCGCGCTTCCGCAAGGACTAGCCCCGGCCCGCGCGCCGATCAGCCGCGCTTGTGTCGCATCTCCCATAAGATGCGAACAGTAACATTCCAAAATCAATGACCTAACTCATTTTCTAATCCTCATAAGCTGTCGATGCGTGACCCCCATAAGTTGGCGATGCACGGCCTTCGATGCCCCAAAAGATGGCGGCGGTCTCTTGTTATGGGTTATAGGACGACTTCTAGCCCAGCGGAAGATCGACGAGGAAGTACGAGCCTGTGGATCGGCGTGGAAAAGGGACCCCGGTAGCGGGGTGATCGGCGTCGAAAAGGGACCCCTCATCCCGTTGGTCT
>NZ_JBIQEU010000094.1:0-541 GCF_045369765.1 Sphingomonas olei | reverse complement strand
GGCCAGGATGGCCACGTAGAGGTCCGCCCCGCCGGAGGGAACGCGAATGCCGACCCGGTCACCGCGCCCCACGCCCATGTCCCACAGGCGCTGGACGTGGACCTCGATCCGGTCCTCGAGCTCTCCGTAGGGGACGGACTCGTGCTCGTCCTCGAGGGCGATCGCGTCCGGGAACTGCGCGACCGTGTCGAGGACGATGTCCACCAGGGTGCGCGGAGCCGGTGGTTCCTCCACCGGATAGACCGCTCTGTCGGGGGCTGCGCCCCGTGGGGCGCCGGCCTCGTGGGCCTCGCCGCTGAGATTGTGGCTGTCCACTGCTGTTGTGCTCCCCCTCGCTAAGGACCAGTGGCGCAGGAGGAGACGGACGTGAGCCTCGGTCAGGTCGCGTCCGCGCGGGTGTTCGGATCAAGCCGCCCGGGTCCCCCGACCCTGACGGCGGCGCGACATCCCGTGAACGCGCCGTGGTGCCCAGCGTTGACATCCCCCTGCCGGCCCAGTGTGTGAGGCCAGAATACGGGAGGGGTCGTGGGCGGTCCAATAC
>NZ_JBIQEU010000093.1:0-564 GCF_045369765.1 Sphingomonas olei | reverse complement strand
GTAACTGGCGCAGTAGATGTCGATCATCGCGGACATCATCCTGGCCAACTCGCGTGTGGTCGGCGCATTTTCCCACCGGCTCATCGTTGGTTGGCTGGCCAGCCCCGCGCCCGATCCCGGCAGCTTGCCCAGCGCCAGGCGGAAGCCCGGATCGTCACGCAGAGCGTCGAGATCATCGGCGTCCTCGTAGCCGCACGCGATCGCGAACACGCGGGCACGCAGTATGTCATCAAGGCGATGGATCACCCGCGCAGGATCGCGCGGATCGGCAATGCAAGCCGCAAGCCGCCGGCAAAGCCCCATCGCGCGCTCGGCCTGTGCCAGCAGCAGAACACCGCCATCCGAGGTGAGCCGACCTCCGTCGAACGCGGCTGTGATCTTCTTGCGCCCGATCGCTGGAAACGAAAATCCCGGCGCGCTATCATCGCTCCCGGCGGGTGTGGTCCGTGGCATAAATTGCCTCGCTGCAGGAATGGCCTAGACACCCATTTTCCTACATCAAAGCAATCGCTTAAACCACTCCCGCCAACCCTTCTGACCGAACCCGATGAATAAGCCGGGTTA
>NZ_JBIQEU010000092.1:0-575 GCF_045369765.1 Sphingomonas olei | reverse complement strand
CCGCTGTCCCGGCGAAGACCGTCATGAACAGCCGCTCGGCCTGGCCCTGCAGCCAGGCCATGAGCGCGTAGCCGGACATCGTGGTCATGTCCGAGAGGATCGACTTCTCCCCGGGGGTGGACCGCGGCAGCGGTTCCGTGCTGCGTCGTGCGGCCCGCCAGCACAGCAGGGCGAAGGTGCCCTCCGTGACGGCCAGCTGCAGGGAGGGTCCCAGCAGCGAGCGGGTCATGACGAGCACCGCACCGCCCACGGCCAGTCCCGCAACGGAGGCGCGCAGCTGCATCCGCGCCAGGGTCCCCCACTGGTTGGTGGCCTGCAGGGTGCCCACGTAGAGCAGCCCCAGGGCGCCGAAACCCGGAGCGAACGCGACGGGGAGCACCTGGAGGAACTCGCCCCAGGTCTCCAGGGTCCCGTTGGAGCGCAGGAAGAGCATGAGCCCCACGAGGATCGTGAACGCCAGCACGGGCATGACGGTGCGGTAGCGGTTCATGATCCGCATGCCACCGGGCTCGGTCAGCACCCGGATCACCGCGAACCTGGCGCCGGAGTCGATGGTCACCTGGATGGCCGTGTAG
>NZ_JBIQEU010000091.1:0-592 GCF_045369765.1 Sphingomonas olei | reverse complement strand
CAGAACTTCTTCTACTCCTTAGCGTCGGTAGTCGCGCGCCCGGCGCACGCCGGAGGAGCCCGCCACGGAGCGGGTGCTCTCCCAGCGCTACGGATCGGGCCACCGCACCGTGGCGGGCACGCCCCGCCGCGGCCCCGGGGCAAGGGGCTGGATCATCATTGCGGTGGCGGCCACCCTGGTGGCGGCACTGTTCGTCACGTGGATCGTGCGGGGCGAGTCCCAGCAGCCCGAGGCCAAGGACGTCAGCTTCAAGATCATGGACGCAGGGCAGGTCTACGCGGACTTCGACCTCACCAAGGTCCCGGACCAGACCGTCACGTGCGCCGTGCAGGCGCTGAACGAGCAGTACGCCGTGGTGGGGTGGAACGAGGTCACGATCGGCCACGTCCCCGAGGACGAGCTCAACGGCCGCACCAGCACCCCCCGGGTGCCCGTGCGCACCACCAACCTGGCCAACACCGCGGGCGTGGACTCCTGCTGGAACACCTCCGGCTGACGCACCGAGTGCCCCGCGTCACTTTGGGGTGCGGGCGCAGCGTCCTCTACACTTGCCCGAAGACCACATCCCCGACCCGGAAGCGCTGGGCCACAC
>NZ_JBIQEU010000090.1:0-604 GCF_045369765.1 Sphingomonas olei | reverse complement strand
TTGTTAAGGCGTCTCGTCCCACCGCAACCTTTCGAAGGGGATCCCGTGCGCGTTCTGGCAGCAATGAGTGGCGGAGTGGACTCCGCGGTGGCCGCGGCCCGTGCGGTGGACGCCGGGCACGACGTCACGGGTGTGCACCTCGCCCTGTCCCGGACCCCGGGCACGCTGCGCACGGGCGCTCGCGGCTGCTGCACCATCGAGGACTCCCGGGACGCGTGGCGCGCGGCGGAGAAGCTCGGCATCCCGTACTACGTGTGGGACTTCTCCGAGCGCTTCCAGGCGGACGTCGTGGACGACTTCGTGGCCGAGTACGCCGCCGGACGCACCCCCAACCCGTGCATGCGCTGCAACGAGAAGATCAAGTTCGCGGCCCTGCTGGAGAAGGCCCTGGCGCTCGGCTTCGACGCCGTGTGCACCGGCCACTACGCGAAGGTCGTGGAGGACGAGGACGGCCACAAGGAGCTGCACCGCGCCGCGGACTGGGCCAAGGACCAGTCCTACGTGCTGGGCGTGCTCACCGCCGAGCAGCTCGAGCACGCGATCTTCCCCCTCGCCGAGACCCCCTCCAAGGCGCAGGTGCGCGCGGAGGCGGAGGAGCGCGGGC
>NZ_JBIQEU010000008.1:0-167347 GCF_045369765.1 Sphingomonas olei | reverse complement strand
AACATCAACCCCCTGACGAGGTCCGCACTCCGCTAATCTACGCCGCGAGTTGTGCCGAATGTTCTGACGACGGACAGCGTCATGCACTACACGTATGAAAAATGAATCTATCCATCCGGGCGAGTATGTCCGAACCAACGTCATTCCTGTTGGCACCAACGTCACCACAGCGGCCAAGCTGATCGATGTCAGCCGTCCAACGCTCTCAAACTTTCTCAACGGGAAAGCGGATCTCTCAACCGAGATGGCAGCTCGATTAGAACGAGCTTTCGGCGTATCTGCCCGCACTTTACTTGACGTTCAAAGCGCGTGGGACGCTGCCAAAACCACAGCCCGCTCGGCGGCGATTACCAAGTCTTATGTGCCGCCCTTTTTGCAGATTAAGGGTGCCGACATCACCCGGTGGGCGACGACGGGCGTCACCCCTCGCCAACGGCTGGCTGTGTTCATCAGAACGTTGGTGAACTCGACTGGGGTCGGCCTGATTAAGGTCGAGTTCCCCGGCAATGACGATAGCGAGCGCTCTGGTTGGGATGGAGAGGTTACGGCAACGCATGCGACACCCTGGGTGCCATCGGGCCATTCCGGTTGGGAGTTTGGCGTTACCGAAGACATCAAAGGCAAGGCCGATCCCGAGCGGCGGTTCGAGTTCGATCTCGGCATCGACGCGGATGACGATCCGGTGGACGGCATAGCGGTGGGGCTGCAGGCGATCCGTGATCTCGACTTCGTGCTGGACGCGCCAGCCGCCAGCGCGATCATCCGCGACGTGGGGGATTCGAACATTGTCCTGCGCTTCTTCGGCTGGGTGAACCAGTCGCGCACCGATTATCTGAAAGGGCGCAGTTTGGCGCTAGATGCAGCCAAGCGTAGTTTGGAAGCTCACGGCTTTGCCCTGCCCGAACCGATTTACCGCCTGCGTTTTGATCAGGGTGCCGCCGTTCCGACCCAAAGCGCGTCGAACGCCCCAGTCGCCAAACCACCGAAACCGGCTGTGTCGCAACAGAGGATCGCGCACGATGCTGCGCCCGACGCGCATATCGCCAAGCTGGTCGACGAGGAACGCGCCGAAACCCAGGGCGGAGACCTCCTTGACGACAAGCGCCCGGTCGAGTGACAAAACCGAAACGTGCCTCAAGTAGGCAGCGTAACGGTCAATACCGGCGCGGGATAACGACCCGCATCGATTCATAGCCCTTCACGAAGTTCGAGCGGACGCGCTTGGGCTCCGCGACCACATTGATCTCCGGGAAACGCTTCATGATCTCTTCCCACACGATCTGCAGCTGCAGTTCGGCAAGGCGATTGCCAACGCAGCGGTGGACGCCGAAGCCGAACGAGATGTGCTGGCGCGGACGGGGACGATCGATGATATAGTCGTTCGGGCGCTCGATCACTTCATCGTCGCGATTGCCCGAGACGTACCACATGACAACCGTGTCATCTTTCTTGATCTGCTGGCCGCGGAATTCGACATCGCGGGTGGCGCGACGCTTCATGTGCGACAGTGGCGTCTGCCAGCGGATCGTTTCCGACACCATCGACGGCAGCAGTGACGGATCGGCCATCAGCTTGGCGAACTGATCGGGGTTCTTGGACAAGGCATAGACCGAGCCGGTCATCGTGTTGCGTGTGGTATCGTTGCCGCCCACCGTCAGCAGCATGACGTTCCCAAAATATTCCATCGGCGACATACCGCGTGTCGCGGGATCATGCGCGAGCATCGAGATGAGGTCGCCGGTCGGCTCTGCATTGACGCGCTCGTTCCACAGCTGCGTAAAATAGGCATGATAGTCGCGAAAGATGCCCATCTTCTGCTCGCGCGTCTCGACCACGCCATGCCCCGGCTCCGCAGTGACCACATCGGACCAATAGGTCAGCTTGCGGCGATCCTCCTGCGGCATGCCGAACAGCGTCGCAAGCGTCATCGCGGTGAGCTCCATCGACACCTTGTCGACCCAGTCGAACTCTTCGCCGATCGGCAACCCATCGAGGATCGCGGCGGCACGCTCGCGGATCAACGGACCCAGGATCTGAAGGTTGGTGGGCGACACGGCGGGGCTGACCGCCTTGCGCTGCACGTCGTGCTTGGGCGGGTCCATCGCGATGAACATCGCCAGCCCTTCGAGTTGCGGCGTTTCGCCGGGCGCTAGCGGCGGGACCATCATGATCCCCGGCTCCGACGAGAAGGTCTGGTGATCGATGTCGACCGCCATGATGTCGTTATATTTCGTCACCGACCAGAACGGCCCATAAGCGCTTTCGGCGGTGTAATGGACCGGCGCCTCGGCACGCAGCCGCTCGAAATTCCACCACATCTCGTCGGCAGCGAACAGCTCGGGGCGCGACGGATCCAGCTTGTCGAGCGGGGTCGCATAGGCGGCGTCGCGGGCGGGATTGGTGGCGGCGAAGGCGGCAGTGGCGGCGGTGCTCATGCGACGGATCCTTCCGGGATGATGGGGCTCAGTGCTGGCTTTCGGGCATGGTGACGATCAGCCCGTCGAGCGCGGGCGTAACCTCGATCTGGCACGACAGCCTGCTGTTGCTTTCCACGTTTTCAGCGAAGTTCAGCATCTCGGCTTCCTGCTCGGTGCGCTCACCGGTCGCCGTCAGCCAGTCTGGATCGACATAAACGTGGCACGTTGCACAGGCGGCCGCGCCGCCGCAATCGGCATCAATACCGGGCACGCCGTTCTTTACCGCGCCCTCCATCACGCTCCAGCCGTCGGTGACCTGCTGTTCATGACGCGTGCCGTCGTGCTCGACGTAGATGATCGTTGCCATCGGTTCCTCTCGGTGCCGTTCGTCCACGAAGTGGAAGGTCTGTTGATACAGGCGTAATCCTTACTGACAGCCGTGACAATAGGAGAGTGTCGGGTCGTGAGGTCGCATCCGCGCATCGTGAAGATGGCGGCTTACCTGACTCGGCCCATCGAACAGCGCGTCCCAGCGTTGCAAGGTGAGTAACAGTTGCCGGCGCATCGAGCGGGGTTTCCTTACGGTTGCCAGCTTGGCCGGTACGCTGGGTCCAAACGCCGACCCAGGAAGTGCGCGGCGCTGATGAAGGCCAGATGGGTGAGCGCCTGGGGAAAGTTTCCCAACGACAAGCCGCGCACGTCTACCTCCTCGGCGAACAGGCCGAGATGGTTGGCATAAGCCGCACCCTTGGCAAGCTGCATCCGCGCCTCATCCAAGCGGCCGGCGCGCGCCAGGCACTCCGCAAACCAGAATGTGCATGTCGTAAAGGCGACTTCATCGCCTTCGAGCGCGTCGTCGATACGGCAGCGGTAGACCAGCCCGTCATCGGACAATTGCTCGCCGATCGCATCGAGCGTCTGAAGCCACACGGGATCGGTCGATGATACGAAGCGGACGAGGGGCATCATCAGCAACGCCGCGTCCAGCTCGCGCCCGCCCCGCTCCTGCACTGTCCGCCGTCAGCACCAATGGCACAGATTTGAGGTTGTGATTTAAGGAGGATCTAGGCTTTGTCGTAGTGACGAAGGAACGAAGATGAAGCCCAGATCCTCCAATGTAAAATCGCCCGCCATCGGGAAGGCGTCGCAGCGGAAATCACTAATTCGGCATAACGACTGGTGTTTGGCGATCAGAACGTGCCACTGGTCGCGGGGCACAGGGGGCTACAGATGCGCGCACTTATAATGGGATTGGTCTGCCTTTCGCTGGGAAGTGCAGCTATCGCGCGAGACCCGGCATTTGATCCGCGTGCCTGGAAGTCCAAGGTGGCCGGGGAGAAGACGCAGGTTTTGGTGCTGGGTTCGGTTCACCTCAAGAATCTGGGTGCGTTCAAGCCTGATGACCTGCTCCCCGGAAATCATGCCATTGGTAGCTTAGCTCGTCAGATGGAGACGAGCGATGCGGCGAGGCCGTTCTACCCTGCCAAGGCTATTGGCTATGGCAGTCACCACCGCGGTTACGAATCATGCCGTATGAAGAGCTTTGCCAAGGCCTTCATCCAATCCTCGCTCATAGGCTGATCTGACTCAGGAGCACGCAGCATGTTCTCCGCCCGACCGATCAGACATTGCAACAAAGCATGACGGAACGTCGCAAGATCGAGATCCGCTAGCGCGATCGCGGCTCCCGGATGTGCTAGCAAGGCATCAATTGCGCGTAGACCGACAGCATAGGTAGAGGTCCAGGCATCATGCCGCGCGTCCGGTAGTTCCGCCAGCACCGCTGCGATCGCCTGACGCTCCGCGCTGATCAAGAAGGCCAGGATACGCCTCCCGACGCTGCAGAATGCATCGCGAAAGTCTTCCGCATCCACGTCCTCATGAAGTCCGCTTTCTTCCAGTTCCAGCTTGCGCCGCAGGAGGCGCATCAAGAGATCACTGCGGCCATGAAAGCGAGTGTAGATCGTCTTCTTGCTGACAGCAGCCGCACGTGCGATCCGTTCGACCGAGAGTTCGCGGGCACCCTTTGCGAGCAGCAAGTCCCAAGTGGCGGCCAGGATCCGGTCTTCCAGACTGGCCGCCTGTTCGGCACTCGGCCGGCCTATCCGACCGCGTTGGCTTTTCGGCATTCTCTTTTCACCGACCATCGCGGCTCTTCCTTACATCGCTCCGAGCTTTGATCGGTCCCGGTCAGCGTCGGCGACGACCGCTCGAGCCGTTCCGACGCTGCCCAGAGGCTGAGCATGATCGGCCGTGGCGCAGCTTGCTCGCGGGCTGCGCCGCACCATCCGACCCAAGCTGCTCGCCAGGGTTAACCGCCCCTCATAGGCCCGGCGTGTTACAGGCAGAACGGCTGCGCAAGGTCCGGAGTTAGGCGGACGAGTTGACCCGAACTCGCATCGAGACAGCATAGCGTCGAGCGCACCTCGGCGACCGTCTCGCCGTCCCTGCTGATACTCGTCGAGAACCATGCTCGCGACGCTGTGTGCTTGGTAAGCTGCACCGTCGCGACGAGACTATCGCGGAGAAAGGCCGGTTTTCGATAGAAGATCTCGTGACTAGCGACGATCCAGCGAAGCCGGTCGACATCTTCCTTCCTCGCCACCGCGCGCCAGTACGCGGTTATCGCCTGCTGCACCCACTGCAGGTACACAGCATTGTTGACGTGGCCCAGTTCGTCGATCGCGTCCGCCGAAACGGTGATGGCATGCCGATGCGAACGGTATTGCGAGCGCCCCCCGGGCCCGCCGGACGGTTCAGCGCCAGCCTGCTTCACCGATCCACCGGAGCGCCGTCAGCGACGGCATGAAGAGATATTCGCCGCCCATCAGACGGTTGAAGGTGGTCACGCCGTTGACGCGCCTTCGCGCCTGCTCCTGCGGAATGGTGAAGGTCCCGGGCTCCTCGTGCAGCGCGACGATCGGGTCCCTCTCGGTGCCAAGATCGATGAAGTTACCCCGGTTGATCCATTCCTGCTGGAGGAACTCGATCGTATCGTACGCCCGCGCGCTGATGAAGATGAAGAAGATGCCGCGATCGCCATTCGCATCGTCGGCCGCCGTCACGTCCGGAGTCCACTTGGGGCCGAAGGTGGAAGAGCGCCGGATAATGCGGTGGATGTTGACGTCGGTCAGGATCGTCAACTGGCTGTCGCGCGGGTTCAGACGGCGCATGTGCGCTGAATGCGGACAGACCAGTCCCTTGGGATCTTCCGCGAAATTGAAATCGTTGTTGCGTGATCGATCCGCCCCCAGCGCCTCGTCGTCACGATCCGGTGCCAGGATCAGCGGCGCGCCGCTGCGCCAGCGGCCGAACATCTTGGCCGCCAGCTTTTCCTGGTCGGCTTCGCTATCGGCGTTGGCACGGATGAAATCGTTGAAGGCGCCAACCGCGCTCTGATATTTGCGCAGGACCACGAACGATCCGTTGTGGCCGAGCGGGGCCGGTTCGGGCATTGCGACTGGCGCGCCGGTCTCGCTGTTTTCGCCCAGGATGAACTCGCCCGCCGCGATCGCGCGCTCGTCGCCCCGCGGGTCCACCCCGCCGCCCGCCACTGTCGGCTGCGAGATGGAGTCGCGAAATCCGAAAGGATTCTTGGCATCGGCATCCGCCCCGAAGCTGTGCGTGCCGACGAGCGTGACACCATGCGAGGCTTCCAACTCGGTCATGGCAACTTCGATCGCCTTTTCAAGCGCGGCTTCGTCGCGGGCATAAATCGTCAGCGCGATATGGCAGGTGCCGGGCCGAAAGGCATCTTCCCACCGGTCGGGTGCGTTCTCGCCGAAGTCGCGCAATTGCTCGGCTCGGGCGGCCATGCCCTGTTGAAACGGCAGGGGAAAGCTCTTCAGCGATGCCTCTGGCACGCCCAGCGCCTTCAGGCCGGCATGGCTGATCGCGACGCCGGTCCAAGCGTCCATGTCGTCCGTCCAATCGTGGGCCGAGGGGATGTGCGGCGCGAGCCGGCGGACGAGATCGCGACCGCCTTCCGCCTCATCGACGTGCAGCATCGCGTGCAGGCCGACATAGGGCTCGGGCCGGGATCGCAGGATCAGGGCCTGGATGTCGTCGAGCTGCAGCTTGACCCGCTCCCGGCTGAAGCGCGCCTTCAGGTTCGCCAGAACGCTCATGTCAGTAATCCACCCCTTCCGGCTTGGAGATGGCGTCTGTAAGTTGGTCGAGCGCCGCCTTGGTCGTCGGGTCGATGCCCATGTTGGCGGCCTCTGCATCGAGGAACACGTTGAGCGCCTTCTCCATTCGCTGGAAGCGGCGTACGTCGACCACCGTCACCTGCGGATTGGCAACGAACCAGCCGGCAGCGTCGATCTGGTGGTCGGCGATGAAATCCTTCACCTTGGGGCTGTCGATCCCCGGCCAGCCTTCGACGTTGGCGAACAGAAGGTCCATGAGCTCGGGGATCTTGGTCGCAAAGTCATTGATGTAGGCGTCCCAGTCGCCGTCGTAAGCGGTCGCGAACAGGATGCGCGTATCATCGTCGAAAAAGACGAAGCGCATGTCGTGCAGGGTGGAGACGCGCTGGGCGCCGTCCATGTTGCCGGCGGTGAGATCGAAGATCCGTCGCAGGCGCTCCGCGCCGCCCGGCTTGAGCGTCGCGATGGCGGTGAGTTCGGACACGTTGCCGGATTGCTTGCCGGCGCGGCCGGCCGACCGGGCGCTGCCCTTCAGGTCCGGATTATGTTTGCGGATCATCGCCTCGAGCGCGATCTTGGCGAGGTGGGGTGCATCGGCGGCGACTTCCTCCACCCGGCGACGGATTTCCTGAAGCTTGCTCTCATCCGCGAGGCGCGGGTCCTTGTTGTCTGTGGTCATCACGACCTCCTGCTTGTTCAATCGGGAATGTCATCGAGCCGGTCAGGCTCGATCCGGGGGCGCGCGTTCATCCGATGGCGGTAGCTGGTGGAGCGTTCGTAAGCCGCCCGGCGGATGCGCATGATCTGGCCGAGTGGGCGGTGCGCCTCTACGCCGTTCCATGGATTGAAAGACAGGACGTCGTCGCCATACACCTGGCGTGCCGGGGCGTAAGCGTCCTGCGCTGCGAACCGCAGCGTCGCGATTGGGCGATGCGGCGACACCTTCTCGTCCCAGCGTACCGCCGCATCCTCGACCGGCATCTCCGCCAGATCGGTGCAGAGCTGCGCCGACAGGGCATATTCCGCGCCCTGGCCGGCGAAATGCTCCACCATAACATCCCGCATCGTGGAGAAATCCGTCTTGCCCACCGGCTGTCCCGTCAAGGCCCGGACGTTATCGGAAGCTGGGGACAGCGCCAGCTTGGCGACATGGTCACCGAAGCGGATAGCACCTTGCGTATGGTAGCTCTCGCCGAGCGGATGATGGTTGTCGCGCGCCAAACCTTCGAGTGTCGCCCCCGGCGTCATCCTGAACGCCTCCACTGTCTTCTTGGCACCCCGCGCAGTGCCCGCGATCAGCCGCTGGAAGGTGTCGGGCGCATGCGCATTCGCCTCGAGAAGGCTCAGCATCAGCTTGTATTTGGCGATGGTGCCAAAGGCGAGGACGGGAAAGTTCACCATCAGGAAATCCTGGTTGGCGCCCCCGATATCGGGCGACAACCGCTCTCCTTCGACGCCGATCACCTTGATCGCGAAGCCTCGCGGCGCAGGGATCGCGTCCGAATGAATGTCGCTGGGTGCCGAGGACAGCCGTGCGACCACACCATACGTGGCTGGGCGCACGAAGATACCCTGCCGCAGTTCCGGCGCCAGATCGTCGTGAACCGTCAATGTGCCCTTCAGGACGGCATGTGACTTGGCATGCGCGTCGCGGATCGCGTGACGGTGATGCTCGAAAGCGCAGCGGTTGCCGGCCGCCATCTGCTCGACGATCTCGGCCGTCAGGCGCTCTTCATCCTCGGCGATCGTCTCGATGTCGGACGAATAGAGAAGCGGTGCTTTCAAAGCCTGACCTCGTCTGTTGCCCATGTCCCGACGCCGGTCGCGGCGCCGCTTGGCCCAGCCATTTCCCGGCAATTACCCACCAACAACACTAGGGGAACCGAATGGTTCCCTTTCTTGCTGACTCGACCAGGTCTCTACGTGAGGCAACTATCGATGTAGGTGGCAGCGATCAGCGACACGAAGTCTCGTGGCCATGCGAAGCGAGGTCGCAGCCACTACGAGCGGCTAGAAGGAGTGCGCGATACACTACAGCCGCGGAAACGGTGGAGCTTGCGCTCCTTGGCGAGGATTGCCCTCCATTCAGGCCTCGGTGGCGGACGTCCCGACCATCGCGCCGAAGCCGACGAGGCGCGAATACGCCAGCATGGCATAGCCGATGGCAAGGCTTGCAAGGGTCAGGGCCGGGATCGTGACCTCGCCCAGGCTCGCATGCATCTGGTTCAACGGGACGAACGTGTGGACGCCGGCGGTGGCCGGGATCAAGTGAGAGAGAGCGGCGATGAAACGCGGCATCTGATCGAGCGGATAGGCGGTCCCGGTGAGGAAGAAGAACGGCACCGAGGTCGGTGCCAGGATGTAGGTTGCCCGCTCGGCGCAATCGAACACGCTGCCGATGAGCAGCCCTAGGGCAGCAACCGCCGTGGCGAAGACAGGGACCATCACCATCATGCCGGTAATGTCGCCATCGACGGGCACAGCCTGGAGCCAGAAGATGAACCCGAAGAGGAAATAACACCCCAGGATGCCCACCGACGCGAACGCCGCCAGCGTACCCCAGAACTCCGCGACACCCATCCGCCATGCGCCGGAGCGGCGTCGTCCGCCCATGAAGGTAGCGGCGCCGAAGAGCAGCGTCTGCTGAACGATGATCACCGCTACGGCCGGAAAGACATAGCCCTTGTAACCACCCGTCCGATTGAACAACGGTTCGGTGGTGACCGCGACGGGCAGCCCGCCGCGACTGAGTTGGGTTCCGGGGATCAGCCGTGACGTGGCGATGTTCTGGATGACAGCCGTCACAGCTTCGCCGATGGTGCTGGCGCGCAGGAGGTAGGTTGCATTGACCCACACGGCGACGCCGGCGCCGGGCGTTCCGGTGCGAAGCTGACGCTCCAGATTATCGGAAATGAGGATGATCCCGTCAGCCTTGCCGATTCGCATGATCTGCCTGGCCGTGGCCACGTTCGGGACGACCTCGGCAACCCGGCTGGCGCGCGTCGCGTCCAGGTCGACGATCATCGCTCTACTGAGGGCGCTGCCATCCTGGTCAACCACGACGACGGGCAGCTTCTGGGCAGCTTCGTGCGCGTAGGGCGCAGGATAGTAGAATGCGTAGAGGACGACGGCGAGCAGCGTCGTGCTGAGCAGCGTGCGCGATGTCAGGATGGTGCGCCACGTCGTGAGGAAGGCGGAATCGAAGCTCATGCTCGGCGCGACCTCGCCATGATCAGAGCTACGGATCCGCCCCAGGCGATGACGACGTAGGCTGCCAATGTCATGGCCGGAGCGACCATTGCCGCAACTGACTGGCCACTGACCTCACCCATCTGGAGAGCGATGTAGTGGGTCAGCGGCAGCACGTTGCTCCAGATGTGGGCAAAGGCGTTGGCGCCGTTCAGCGGTAACGTCGCGCCTGAATAGGCAAGCGCCGAACCGGCATAGACGGCGCTCGCCGACAGAGCGGTCGCGGTTTCGCGTGTCACCGCGACGAGCAGGGCCGCAATTGCTGCGGTCGCCGCGTAGAACAGCGTCTGCCCTAATGCGATCAGCGGCAGGCTCCCCTCGATGCGCCATCCGCGCGCCAGAGTGAGATAAAGAAGCCAGACGATGCCCCACAGGCTGATGGCGGCGACATAGGGCAGCATCTTGCCCGCCAGAGCCGGCGCAACCCTGCCGCTGGCCGATGCCCAGTCGGACAGTGACCCTTCCCGCAACTCGCGGCCGATTGCCATCGCACAGACGCAGGCGGCCACGAGGTGAAGAACCGCCGGAAAGATCAGCAGGCCCAGGAACCATTCGAAGCTGGCCGGCGTGTTGCCGAGCGGCGTCGCCTCAACGGCGAGCCGACGGACACGGCTGGCCGGCACGGCATGGTTCATGAGCTGGTTCGCGGCAATCTCAGGGATGGCTTCGCGGATTGCTTCGGCGGCTGCACGGGACACCTGTAGGACCACTCGTGATCAGTTGATGAGGGAGACGAGATGGCGACGGTAATTCCGGAAGAGATCCTCGCGTCCATGCGCGCTGCCGCGAAGCTGGAGTGGCCAGGCGATCGGGACATGCAGGAGTGGATGCTGGAGAACGAGCTCTCCGCCTATCGCGCGATCCACGACCTTGACTTCGGCGCCGCGAACTCCGTCCGTGAAGCGATCATGCGCGAGGCGGACGAGTTCAGCGAGACGTGGGAGGACCGCAGCACGATCGTCCTAGCGGAGGTCGAGGCGTTCAACGCGCTGCAGGCGCTCCAGCCCGAGGACGTGCCGGCCGAACTCGTCGCGGACCTGAAGAGGCGCGCCGCGGCTGAGGAAGACCGTTACGAGCATCAGCTCGAAGAGGTGAACGGCGGCATCGAGCACTATCGATACGTTCAGCGGACCCGAGCGGCCGTGGCCCCCCGGCGCGACCTCATGGTGCGGATGGAGCGGATCCTCGGCTCGGAGTGCTACAACGACAACATCCAGAACTACAGCTCATGGGGCGCTTGGGAGGGCGAGGGAAGATCGTTCCGCTACCCCGTGACGTTCGTGCGCGACGGAAGGACCGAGAAGCGCAGGCAGAGGACCGACGACCTGGCGGCCGAGGAGCTGATCACGGGGCACTACAAGTTCGGCGCCAACGACCTGAGCGTCTATCGAGCCCTCATGAAGATCATCGACATGCTAGAGACGGACTATCGACTGGATCTCGCCGCCGGCGCGCCACGAGGTTCGGACCGTTGACCGGCGCGCTGTCGGAGGTCAGTGCGCAGCGGTCAGGCGTTCCGCACCTGCTTGCGAGATACGCCGCCAGCATACGAGGCGCTTCCGGACCTTCGTTGGACGACCCGCGCACGCTCGACGACCTGCTGATGGAGCGCGTGGTGGTGGGCGGGAAGTCGGTGGAGATGTTCTACGCGCCCTTCGACCATGTGAACCCGCATGCGCGGCTGGTGATCGTCGGAATGACGCCCGGTCGCTTCCAGGCTGCGGCGGCGCTGAAGGTCGCGCGCCTGGAGCTGGATGCCGGCCGGTCCATCGCCGGGGCCGCCGAGGCAGCTAAGGTGTCGGCCAGCTTCTCGGGCGAACCGATGCGGGGCAACCTGGTGCGGATGCTGGATCTCATCGGGATCCCGCGACTGCTCGACATTCCCACCGCGGCGCTGCTCTGGGCAGGACGGAGCGAACTGGTCCACTTCACCTCGGCCCTGCGCTATCCCGTCTTCGTCGACGGCGGGAATTGGTCCGGTCAGCCGGACATGGTCCGGACCCCGAGACTGCGGGCGTTGCTGGAGATGTACACCGGCGTCGAACTCGACGCTCTCCGCGGGGCCGTGGTCGTGCCGCTCGGACCGAAGGTCTCGGCGGCGATGCGTCATCTGGCCGGAATCGGCATGCTCGACCTGGGCTATGTCCTCGATGGACTGCCACATCCAAGTGGTGCGAACGCCGAGCGCATCGCCTGCTTCCTCGGCACCAAGCCAGCGCACCTCTGCTCGGCGAAGACCAACGCCGCGGCCATCTCGAAGACCCGCGATGACCTCACGCGCCAGGTCGACCGCCTCTCTAACGATGACGGACAGTACCGTCTGGACCGCTGAGGACGGGTGGATCGATCGGACCAGCGTCGGCTCGGAACACTAGCCGTTGCTTTCGGTCCGTGCTTCCCAGGTCGCGATCAGGAACGTGGCCATCGTGCCGGCCAGGTTGACCGCGAGTTCGGCGTGCCGGCCGTGCGGCTTCGCTCGCAACGGGCCAGAGCTGTGCGCGTCGCTGAGCTTGTTGCGCAAGGTGCCCAGGGACTCGACGACGGACTGGCAGCTGCCGAGGATCCGCCTAAACACATCCTCGGTGTAGGCGTCCGGCGCGAGCTTCAGATCGGCCGCGATCAGTCGGTAGAGCGCAGGCAGGTCGGCCTTGTCGTCGTAGGCGGTGCCCTGCCTCGTCAGGAGCCACTTGATGACGTCCTCCAGCAGCGTGCGCGCGAGCGTGATCGCGCCCTCGGCGTCCGTGCTCCGCCGCTCGAGCGCGTCAGTCCAGCGACGATGGACGACCTCACGATCGAAGCGGTCAAGCGTCCTTGAGATAGCCGCATCCGCCGGGCTGCTCTCCGAGACGAGCCTGTCCAGCTCCTCGTTCTCGATGTCGCGCGAGAGTTCGCGCGCGATGCGTCGGACCTCCTGATCTGGCAGCGCCTGCAGGCGCTTGCTCATGTAGAGCCGCTTGCTGCTCATCGCCTCGGCGTCGGTGCCGGGTGCCAGTCCCAGCCGTTCGCCGAGCATCGGGAGGTCGTAGGCCTTGTAGTTGTCCGCAACCACCTGGGTCAGGAGCAGCCGCAGGCGGGCCGTCCCGCGGGAGTTCGAGATCGTGCTCATGGGCTATCTGGTCCTCATATCCGAATCCGGCCGGTCAGGAGAACCGTGTAGGCGACCCGCTTACGTGATGGCGAAGGGCAGCGTCACACCGGAGAGGTGCGCACGGCACCGCTCCAGCACGCCAGCGCGCACGCCTCGGCTCGGATGCGAGACGGTCATCGTCCTGAACCGGCCGAGTCCCTCGATCGCAATCTCGACGGCGCTGAACAGGCGTGCCTGATGCCTGCCCCAGTTGCCCCTCAGCACATCTACGTCCCCGACCACGCCTGCCTGATGCACGTCGATGAACAAGTCGAAGGCGCGTGCGCCACCGAAGACGAGGTGGCTGGGGCCGACATGTCGGATGTAGCGCGCGAGGAAGGGCGCAGCTCGAGCGGCTGACGCCCTCAGGTCGATGTCGCCGCCCTTGCGGCTTCTCTCCCAAGCGACGTTCGTGCCTTGCACTGATCGCAACCTGTCTAGCGGTGCTTCGAAGATCCGCTGCAGGAAGGCTCCGGTGGCCTGCGACGTCCGCCCGTGGCCATGCCAGAACTCGTGCCTGCCGGTGGCGAGCTGATCATCGGACAGCACCTTGTGATCGTCCGGGGTCCCGCCGGGATTCAGGTTGATCCAAACAACCGGCGAACGCTGCGGGATCGAGTAGATGGCGGAGTAGTGCGCGCGCCCGGCTAGCCCGGTGGCCGCCTCGAATTCCTGCTCCAGTTCGTGCTTGAACTGCAAGCCACTCAGAACCTGCTGCTCGGGCATGCCGTTGGTTCACTCCTCAAGGTGCACATTTCGATCCCGCTGTCGCTGGATGACGCCGTCGAGCGCGGTGCGCTGCCCCTTCAGCATTTGAACTACCGTGCGCTACGACCTAATCAGCTCACACGCGCCTTCCTGCCGCGCTGGCACGCGTGTGCGAGAAAGTCGCTCAGCCCCTCAACTGGATCCGTTTCCGCTCGGTAGATCACGCTGCGACCGATCTTCTCGGAGCTGACGAGCCCCGCGCGCTCCAGGATCGCCAGGTGCGCGCTCATGGTGTTCGGGGTCGTCCCGATAGCGGCGGCGATGTCGCTCGACGCCATGCCCCCGGGCAGCGCCTCGACGAGGGCGACGAACGCCGAGAACCGGCTCGCCTGCGCCAGGGCGCTCATGATCGTCAGGGCGTGCATCTTTTCCACTCCTACTGTTCTATGCTGGCTCCGCCCCACTGCAAAGCGGGTAGTCCATCATCGTTGATGCGGCATCGACACTACAATAATTCGCGAAGTGTTGTATTATTACGGATACACTCCATGTTGGGGGTGTCGGCGGCCGTCGCCACCTCCGACAGGAACGTCATCGGCGACTATGGAGTGACCCATGGAAGCGATTACCGCCGAGCGCATCGACGCCGGCAGTGAAGCCGGTCTCGACCCGGACATTACCTACGCCGGCACGTCGGCACGCGTCGGCGCGATGTTCCCCGATCCGCTGAGCGAGGACGATGTCACCGACGAGATCGTCATCACGACCCGCCGGGCGATTGGCCGTGTGGCGCTGGTCGCGACGGAAACCGCCAGCCGTTTCCAGCGCGAGGCTGTCGAGCACGACCCGATGGCGTGGATGTTCGCGCCGCGTGCCATGTTCGACGGCGCGGCCGCGGTGGACGCGTGCCTCGATCGCGACGCCTGCATGCGCGGCGTCCTGCTGCACGGACTCGCGCTGGGCATGGATGCCGAGCGCGAGGCGATGGACGTGCTGCTGGCCAGCGACGAAGACGAGGAGTTCGAGCGGCACGAATTCCGCTACCTCCATGGCGAACGCCTTTTTGGAAGGGGCAAGCCGCTGCGCGGCCGGTCGACGCGCGCAACGAGGGTGCGCCTCTACACCGCGACCATCGTCGACACGCGGGACAACCTCATGCGGCAGGTGTTCCACGCGAGCCTGGCGCGTGACGCGACGGAGGTCCGCACGCGCCTCGCCGGCCGGTTCGGCCCGGACGTCGCGGACCTCGCCGACATTCGCCTCGGCATCCACATCGCATCGCCCCCGGTTGTGGCGCTGGTGCCGGAGCCGGTGCTCGAACTCATCAGGCGCATGGAGCGCGACTGCGCGAAGCCGCACGCGAGGTCCTTCGCCGTGGACATCGAGATGGGCATCCAGGCCTGACCGGACGGCGGTGACGGCGTGAGCTGATCGGCGGCACCACCTGCCGTCCAAGGCCTGATCGCACCGTCACCCCCTTCCGACCCGGTTCTGCTCGGAGAACACGAACATGAACATTCATGCCGAGGTCGGTCGCTCGTCCGCGACCGGCGCGGGGGACGTGCGCGTCCTCCATCCGCTCCGCCTGCACGAGGGCTCCACCGGCGATGGTGCCGGCCGCGGTCCGCACGTTGGTGTGGCTATCGACGTCGAGATCACGGGACTCGATGTGAACGCGGGCAAGGTGATCGAGCTCGCCGTCCGCCGGTTCCGCTACGACGCCGAAGGCTTCATCACCGATGTCGACGAGGCTTTCGAGTGGCGCGAGGACCCGGGCGAGCCGCTCCACCCGGACATCACCGCGCTGACGGGCCTGGCCGACGCGGATCTGGCCGGGCGCGAGATCGACGAGGACGACGCATCCCGGCTGCTGAGGTCGGCGAGTTTCGTCGTGGCGCACAACTCGTCCTTCGACCGGGCCTGGGTGGAGCGGCGCCTCCCGGATGCCGCGGGTCTGAACTGGTGCTGCTCGATGCGGCAGGTGGACTGGCGCGCGCGGGGGTTCGACGGACGCGTCCTGGGATACCTTCTGCTCCAGAACGGCTTCTACCATTGCGGTCATCGCGCATCCGCGGATGTCGACGCCCTGATCCAGATGCTCCGCCACAAGGACGCAGACGGCCGGACCGCGCTTTC
The DNA here is from genome assembly GCF_045369765.1 of Sphingomonas olei. Classification (NCBI taxonomy): domain Bacteria; kingdom Pseudomonadati; phylum Pseudomonadota; class Alphaproteobacteria; order Sphingomonadales; family Sphingomonadaceae; genus Sphingomonas; species Sphingomonas olei. The sequence continues at coordinate 151,562 of NZ_JBIQEU010000008.1, read as the reverse complement.
CGAGATGATCGAGACCGGTGCGAAGCCGAGCTGGATCGTCCGCGCGCGGGGCGCGCACTTCGACCTGAAGGGCAGCTTGCGCGCCCGCGGCTATCGCTGGGACGCTGCGGAGGAGCGGAAGGTCTGGTGGCGCGAGGTCGCCGACGAGGACCTCGTCCAGGAGCAGTTCTGGCTCGCCGCCAACGTCTATGCCGTCGACGCACGTCCGCAGAAGATTTGCCCCGAGATCGTGCGCGTCACGCCGCGCACCCGCTTCCTCTGACCGGCGCGCCGATCGCCACCACGACATGAAGGAGAAGACATCATGCCCAGGAAGAAGGCGGCCGCACCGCGCGGCTCCACCTCGCTCGCCACGATCAAGCCGCAGGCGCTGACCGCGGACAGCGAGGTCGCGCTGGCGACCGCGGTCGGCTCGGATCGCGCCCTGGCGAAGATGCCGGGCGCGGGCGGCGAGGTCGCCCGGCAGGAAGGCGTCACCCGGGTGACCGGCCGCGACTACGCGACCAGCGGTGGCACTGTCCCGGCGTCCGAGATCTACTTCGTCCGTGGCGCGAAGCCAGACGGCGACGGAGTTTGGCTCGGCGAGGCGGACAAGGTCGCCTGGATCGACCCCGCGACCGGTTACGAGTGCATCATGATGCGCGACAATCCGGAGGGCTTCCTCAGCGGCTATGTCGGCGTGCCGGGATCCCACCCCTTGTTCGGCTGGGATCATGACGCGATCCCGCCCGATCTCGGCATCGAGGTCCACGGTGGCCTGACCTATTCTCGCGTCTGCCAGGAGGGGCCGAGTCCGCAGCGCACCATCCTCTACGAGGCGCGCCGGATCTGCCATGTGCTGCCGCTGAAGCATGCGACTGACCACCGCCCGCACCCCGATCAGTGGTGGTTCGGATTCAGCTGCGATCACGTCTACGATGTCGTGCCGGGCAGGCGCCGCGAGCGCCAGCGCTTCATGGGTGCGGAGACCAGCGCCGAGTACCGCGACGACGGCTATGTCGTGCGCGAGGTTCTGAACCTCGCGAGGCAGCTGAGAGCGATTGCCGACGGTCGCTCCGTTCCGGCGCGGGAGGGGCCACCGCTTCCCGCGGTCGGACTGGACCCGCAGAGGGGAGGCTGACGATGGCGCGAGACGGGCACAGGCCGGGGGAGCTGCCCTGGGGATGGTGGCTGCGCGCCCGCTTGGGCGTGCTGGAGGACGAGCACGGCCGAACCTGGCGATCGGTGCGGGACGCCTTCTGGCAGGGCGAGCTCGGCTTCGGGGACGTTCACTTCGCCCCGGAGCAGCACGAGCTGATGCTCCGCACGCTGTCATCCCTTGATCGCCATGGGTCCCATCCGCAGGAGAACCGGCATGACCTGTTCGCCGGGGACTGGTTCTTCTGGCGCTTTTACATGTGCTGGCTCGGATCGATCGGCATGATCGAGACGACGAGTTCCATTGGCTTCAAGGTCAGCCCATTGGAGGGCGGACTGAGCCCGGAGGGACGGTCCGTGCTGATGATGCTCCGTGCGACCCGCGAACCCGAGTGGGAGAGCATGCCGATGGCCGAGATCATGGACATCGTCGTGTCGTCGATGCACACCGCGGCGGACGACGCACGCGAGGAGGCGCTGCAGGCATTCGAGCGCGCCATCGGCCTGCGTCGGCACGTCTTCGCCCGCGAGCGGGTCGGTCGTTCGCACCTCGTGACGCTCACCGGGATGTCGGGTGGAGCCGGCGCGCGCATGCCCGTGAGGCGCGTGAATTGGTCGGCCTCGTTCGCTGACTCGGCTGCCCGCGACGACTTGTTCGCGTGGTTCGCCGCACGTGTCGATCGTTGGGATGATTGGGGTGAGATGGCCTACAGCAAGGGTGCCGATGCGTTCGGCCGGCACCTCCTCGAGCTTCTCGTGGTGTCGCGCACGACGGGTGCGCAGTCGTGACCGCCGCGGATGCAGCGCTGCAGGTCCGCGAGGCGGCCGGGCGGCGCGCGCGGGACGAGGCGCAGATGCTCGACCGGCTTGTCGAGAGCCTGCGGCTTGCGTCCTTTCGGACCTATCTCTCCGCCACCATCGTCTCGATGTCGTCGCTCGTCCCGGACGTTCTGGCGATGGGGGACACCGATGTGCCGTCAGCTCTCCAGCGATTACGTCCCGGCCACATCTGGCCATCGATCACGTCGCGCGAGCATGAGTATGGTCAGACCGGGCCAAAGTCCAATCGAATGGTCAGAGTTGGCCCGGGACGCGCTCGACGCCCGGCTATGTTGGTTGGAGACGCGATCATAGCGGAGGGGGTGCTCGGACCCTGGATCGAAGCGAGGGTCTGCGGCGGTTCGTTCGACGTCGTGCTCCGGGTCGACGGCTTCCAGCTGTCGACGCAGGACGGGTTCGGTTACGTCAGATGCCCTGCCGAACTGCCCAGCATCGTGATCGAGGCCTGCGCGGGTAGACCGCTCGCCGACGTTGTGGATCACCCACTGCTTCGTGCGCACGACTTCGTCATCAAAGACGCGGCCAACCTTGGCGGCGGGTCTTCTTTCTCCTTCGACGTCGGCCGACTGCCTGTGGAGCTGCCATGGCGCGAGTAGTTGAGCGCTCCCGGCGGGACGATACGGATTGAACCTTGGAAGCCGGCGGTCATTCCGCCGGCTCTTTTTTTCGTCCTTCTGATCGCCGCGTGCTGCGGCGCCATGCCACCGTGTGCCGAGTTGCCACGGAAGAGCGAACTTGATAAGTAGCAAGGGTCCGACATGGTCGGTTCGCCAAAGTAGCACAAAATCACGTAAGCGGTTGATTTTGTGCCTGCCACTTGCGAACTTCCTAAGTGACAGTGTCATTCTTTATGGCACTTCTGCGAACGCGCACGGCGACCGGGTGATTGAAGCATAAGTTGCTTTGGCGCCGTCGCCTAAAGCAGTCCTGGGCGCACAAGAGCTTCCTGCCGCTGGTCGCGCCTAGCCGCTATCAGGCCGCGTCCGCCTTCTCGGCAAGAGAACACCGCCACCACGCTGTAATGCAGGTGCTGCCATCATCGATGTCGCCGTCGCAGACCCAGTTTTATCGCCAGCATGATCCAAGTCAACCACCTGACGTCGTAACAAGCATAAGAAAAACCCGCCTTATTTTCACCAACAACGACCGCTCATCATGGCGCGCTTCCAAGACGGAACCGCATTAATGATGACGGGGGTCAGTGAAACAAGATCGTCCCAGCCGCAGGCTCTCCTCCACGGTTACGTGGCATCTTAGAACCGCTTTCCTCACCAATTGTCTGCTTGTTGCGAATGCCGCCCCCGCTCAGGAGGTGGAGATCGGGCACAGCGCCACGCCAGCGGACGCATCGGCGGAACAAGGCACAGAACCGGACCGCGACATCGTTATCCTTGGCCGACGCGTCGCCGGAACTGCGATCGCCGACGTTGCGCCGATTGCGGTACTTGACCAGGACGCCATCCGCTCGATCGGCGCGACCAGCCTGAAGGAACTGATCGAGCGGCTGAAGCCATTGACGTCGTCGGTGGATGGTAGCGAGCCGGTCTATTTGTTGAATGGCCGCCGCATCTCCGGCCTTGCCGAGCTGGACACGCTGCCGCCGGAGGCGATCGAGCGTACCGAGGTGCTTCCGGAAAGCGAGGCGGCAAGGTTCGGTTTCCCGCCGACCGTGCGCGTCTCCAACTTCATCACCAAGAAGCACTTCCGCGGACTGCTGATCCAGCAGCTTGCCGGCTCTACGACGGACGGTGGCGGGGAGACCAATTATGTCGAGGCGAACGCAACGCGGATCGACGGCCCGCGCAGGCTGTCGCTCAGCGCGGCGATGTTCCGTCACAATCCGGTGCTGCAATCGGAGCGGGACATCGTCCCCGATCCCGATGCGCCGTTCGCGATCGGCGGCATCGTCACCGGCCTGGACGGGGGAAGCATCGATCCCGCGCTCGACGCACTCGCGCGGACGCCGGTCATGCGGGCACCGGTCCCATTCGATGCCGACGCCCGACAGCGGTTGAGCGGCTACCTTCCGGGCGCACATACGTTGCCCGGCACCGATATCGGCACATTTCGAACGCTCGCGCAGCGTCAGGACATGGTCAACGCCAGCGCCACCCTCGCATCCCCCATCGGCAAGGCGATCGACGGGTCGCTTAACCTGTCGATGGAGGCGCAGATACATCGCGGGCTCAACGGCCTCGCGCCCGCAATCGTGCCGGTGCCGGGTGACAGCGGCTTCCTGCCCTTCACGCAGGATGTGTTGCTCTATCGCTACCTGCCCGGCATCCCGCTGCGACAGCGCAACAGGAACCTCAACCTGCATGCTGGCGGCACGGTGCAGGGCGGGATCAGCCGGTGGAGCTGGAACGTCACCGGCAGCTATGATCGCTTCCGCAGCAAGGCGCGCTCCGACCAGGGAATTGTCCTTGATCCATTCATTGCTGCCGTGGCCGCCGGCGCAGATCCGCTCGCTCCGATCCCCGTGGACGGCAGCAATCACGTGCTGGTCGATCGCCGCGACACCGTAACGGACACGTTGGTCACCAAGGCCGTCGCGAACGGCCCATTGCTGCGCCTGCCCGCCGGGGATGCTCAACTAACGGTGTCGGCGGACCTCGCCCGCTCCAGCAGCAGCGGCGACCGGTTCGTCACCCCGGGCCAACGCGTCGATTTCGCCAGAACCGTCAAGACCGGCAGCCTGAGCGCCGCCCTGCCGATCGCGTCGCCCGACCGTGACGTGCTGCCATTCCTCGGGCGGTTTGCGCTCAGCGGCATGATCGGCATCACGGACGTCTCGCAATTCGGACAGCTGGTAAATTACAGCTACGGCGCGACCTGGTCGCCGGAGCGGCGGGTCCAGCTTAGCGCGACGATCAGCGATGCGCTGACACCCCCGGCGATCGCGCTGTTGACCAACCCGCTGGTGACCAGCCCGAATACCCCCTTCTTCGATTTCACCAATGGCAGCAGCACGTTCGTGACCACGCTGACCGGTGGGCGCGCCGAGCTGTTGCCAGAACGGCGGCGCAGGTCACAGTTCGGCATCGCGCTGTCGCCGATCAGGAACAAGGAACTGCGGCTCAGCCTCGATTATATCGACACGAGCTTCTCCAACCAGACCGCCAGCCTCGGCAGTGCGACACCGGCGTTCCAGGCCGCCTTCCCGGACGCGTTCATCCGCGATCCCGCCGGCCGCCTGGTCAGCGTCGACCTGCGCCCGGTGAACCTCGCCAGTGAGCGGGACCGTCAGCTGCGGCTCGCGTTCAACCTGTCGACCCCGATCGGCAAGGCGCCGCCACCGCCGCCTGCGGCCAACGATGCTCCTGCCGGGTCGCCGCCACCGCCGCCCCCCAAGCCGCGGCCGACGATCAGCGCCTTCGTGACGACGACGCTGCGGCTGGAGAACCGGCTGGTCCTGCGGCCCGGCGCCACCCCGCTCGATCTGCTCGACGGCGCGACCCGGGACGGCACCGGTGGGCGCCCCAGATGGGAGACCGAGATCGACCTGCGGGGAACGGCCGGGCCGCTGAGCCTTGGCCTCTACGGCCGCCTCAGGGGCGCGACGCGCATCCGCAGCGACCTTGCCTCCGCGGACCTGCTCTTCTCGGGCCGGACGTGGCTTGTCGCCTATGGATCGCTCGACGCAAGCAAGGTCGTCAGCGAGCCCTGGGCCAGGAACGTGTCGCTGATGTTCACGATCGAGAACCTGCTCAACGACCGGATCAACGTCACCGACCGAACCGGCGCCACCCCCAACCGCTTCCAACCCGCCTATATCGATCCGCTCGGCCGCTCGACCCGGCTGGGTGTCAGGAAGAAATTCTAGGCGCCGACGGTCACGCCACCGGGTGTCTCGCGCGGGCCCGCGCCGGCGGGGACGCCGCGGCACATTGTGGGACAAACACGTAACGCTCGCTCCATGTCCTGCGGGTTACACTCGCCCGCAGCACCCTCTTGTTGCCGTCCACCTGGCCCGATCGGCGCCCCAGCGCCCAACATGAAGTCGCCCGTGATGACACGCATTCAACGGCTCCGACTGCGGATCCTGGAAGTCGATCCCTCGTTCCTTGCCCTGCGCATGTCGGGGTGCATCGTCGTGTCGATGATCGTCGTTGCCGGCGTCATGACGCTGATCGGCAAGGCCTATCCCCTGCCCCGCCCCGCCTGTGTGCTGGCGTTGATCGCGACCATGCAGGGGACGCTGCAGGTCAACGACCGGACCGAATCTGCGCGCGCGACGACCCGCATCTATGCCGTCATCGCCTCGTTCGTGGCCATCGCAGCGATCGCGGCGGCGCACGATTCGCTGCGGATCATCAACATCCTGCTGGTGATCATCGTCTTTGCCGCCAGCTATGCTGCACGCTTCGGCACGCGCTGGCGCGCGGTCGGCGTGTTCGCCTTCATGTGCGCGACGGTCGCGGCCTTCCTGCAAGAGGATGAGCGGGACCTGTGGTCGGCGGCAGCGGCCTTGGTGATCTCCGCCGCGGTGGTTCATCTCCTGCGCCATTTCATCATGCCGGATGATCCGGCGCGCGAGTTCAGGCACCTTGTCGCAGCGGTCCTGTCCGTATCGAAGCAGCTGCGCCGGGTCGCCGGCAGCGCCATGCCGCCCAAGGCGGCGAGCCCACGCGCCGGCAAGAGGCAGATGGCGGACCTTCACCTCGTCACGCGCACGCTCGGTGCGGACATCAGGGCGTGCCAGGCGTCGCTCCCGCTGGAGGTCCCCGACCAGCATTCCGCCGTGACCGCGATCACCCTGCGGCTGCTTGACCTGCATTTCGGGGCCGAAACGCTGGTCGAGCGGATCACCCGACAAGAACGACAGGCCGCGCACTACCACGAGGGCAGCATCGCAAAGGCGCTGCAGGACGTGCAGGATGCGGAGGACGAGCTGAACGCTGCCGTCACCACGCTGCCGCCTACATTTCCCGCCGCCAGTGGCGCCAAGGCGCCGCCCGCCCCCACCGGCATCCTGCCGCGACGCGGAGAATGGCTGCGCGACCAGACGCTGCGGCAATCGCTGCAAGTGACGCTCGCCTGCGCGCTCGCCGCGGTGGTTGGGGAGGCGGTTTCCAGCCAGCGCTGGTTCTGGGCCGTGATCGCCGCGTTCATGATCTTCAACAACACAAAATCGGGCACGGCGGTGGCGATCAAAGGGCTGGACCGCGCCTGGGGTACCGCGATCGGCATCGTCATCGGCATCGCGCTCGCGACACTGACCCACAATCACCTGTTCTGGCTCAGCGCCGCGCTGGCGATCTCGATCTTCGCCACCTTCTTCATCGCGCGCGTCTCCTATGTCGCGATGAGCCTGTTCCTCACCATCGCGCTGTCACTAATCTACGGCCTGATCGGCATCTTCACCCCGGAACTGCTGGTCCTGCGGCTGGAGGAAACCGCGGTCGGCGTTGCGTCGGGAATGCTCGCCGCGCTGCTGCTGCTGCCGATCAGCATCCAGCAGCAGGCAACCACGGCGATGAATGCGCTTCTCTCCGCGCTTGGCGACCTGCTGCTCTCCGCTGCCGAGACGCCGGAAGGGAGCGAGGGTCACCCGCTGGCGCTGAAGGCAACCGCGCTCGATCACGCACTGGAGGGCGTGCTGACCGCCTTCGCGCCGCTACGCACCGCATGGTCGTTCGGCACGATGCTCACTTCCGGCCGCGACGTGCTGAGGCAGGCGCAACTCATGACCTACACCGCGCGTCGGCTGGAACGCAGCATCCGCCATCATCCACCAACCCCGGACGAGATCCAGGCAATGCGCGCGCTGGGGGAGCGCCTGAAGGCGGCGGCCGGTGCCCCTGCGAGTGCCGAAGCGCGCGGGACGTCAGCACCCACCGGTGCGGCGGCCAACATGTCGGGACCGGATGACATGACCGCATCGTCGCTCGCCATCCTGACGCGAACCCTCGATAAGATCGAGACCGAGCGCCACGCCGCTCCCTGAGCGCCGCCCCCTTCTCGGTGCCCCCTGCACGGTGCCCCGCGCTCAGATCCACAGCCAGAGGCCGGCGATCACCATCGTCGCCAGCGTCACCAGGCCGCCCGCCTTGGAAAACTCGCCGCCCGATATCCGCACCCCGCGATCCTTCGCCTGCTCGACGATGATGATCCCCGCAAGGCTGCCGAACACGACCAGGTTGCTGGAGAAATGCGTCCCCAGCGACAGCGCCGCGCCCAGAGCATTGGGATCGGCATCGGCATGAAGATACGGCACCAGCATCATCACCGCGGGATTGTTGCCGACCAGGTCGCTGATGACGCTGCTGATCAGGAACAGGACCGGCGGGTCGGCAAGGTTGATGCCCTGCGACGCAAGGTCGGTCACCAGTTTCTGCGGCAGTCCGGTGGCGGAAAGCCCGGCGTTGACCACGAACAGTCCCATCACCAGCAGCAGGAGATCGCCGTCCACCTCATGCAGCAGCGACCGGGACGACACCTTGCGGCTGAGCAGCAGGAAGCCCGCCGCGGTCAGCGCGATGGTCTCGCGCGGCCAGTCACTGAAGATGAAGGCCAGAATAACCGCGACCGCCGTGACCGCCGCCTTCAGCGTCTCGCCAAGCGAGAAGGGCGGCGGCTCGGACGTCTCCACCGTCTTGGCCGACGCTGCTTCCGCCCCGGCGCCCCGACCTGCGCCCGCCTCCTGATTTGCCGCCGGCAGGGCCCAGCGATTGCGGTAGAGCATCGAAATGACGCCCCAGATCACCGGCAGCGACAGCAGGGCGGGCCCGACGGTGATCTCGGACAGGCCGGCGAAGGACAAATGCAGCTTCTGCGCGGCGATGATGTTCTGCGGGCTGCCGATGATCGTGCCCGCCGCGCCGGTGTTGACGGCAAAGCAGAAGCCGAGGAGGAACGGCACCGGGTTCAACCCGCGCGCCATGGTGATCGACAGCAGCAGCGGGCACATCGATACCGCGACGACATCGTTGGTCAGGAATGCCGCCATCACGCCGCCGACCACGATCAGCAGCGCGAGCAGGCCACGTTCCGACATCTTCGAGCCCGCGGCCTTGCGCGCGAGCCAACCGTAGAAACCCGACACGACAAAGGCCGAGGACACCACCATCAGCCCGAACAACATGCCCATCGTCGAATAATCGATCGCGCTCCACGCCTGCCGAGGCGTGATGCTGCCGACCGTCATCATCGCCATGCCGCCGATCAGCGCCGCGCCGGTGCGCCCCACCCGGAAGAACGGCAGCGCACCCAGCCCCATCACCAGATACACGAGGAAGAAGATGACGAGCGTCAGGTCCATGGCATCACCGATTGCACCTCAGGCGGCAGGCGGATCATGGGGCGGCGCGTGCAACCGGCGCCCGGCCGCCAGATGACGAACCGCGATCAGTCAGGCTTGCCGGATTTCATGCCCCACAAGGCGAAGGCGCTCTCCCCGTAGAATGGCTCGTCCAGCCCCTCGCGCTGCACCTCCACCGGCACGCGCAGCTTGCTCAGCTTGTCGAGCAGGAACAGGATGATGGTGGTGATGATGACGGCGTAGATGACGACGATCGCCACCGCGATCGCCTGGACCGACAACTGCCGGCCCCCTGCCGCCACGGCGTTGATCGTGGGGCTTGCCAAGACACCGATCAACAGCGAACCGGTGATTCCGCCGATGCCGTGGGCGCGGAACACCTCCAGCGTATCCTCCGCCTTCAGCCACGACTGGATGTACTTGGCGAAATAGCAGCAGGTCGCACCGATCGCGCCGATCAGCAGGGCCGCCATCGGTTCCACATATCCCGATGCGGGGGTGATCGTGGCCAGACCCGTCACTGATCCGACCAGCACACCCGAGAATGTCGGATGCCCCGCATCGCGCCATTCCCAGAACATCCACACCAGCATCGCCATCGATCCGGCGAGCATGGTGTTGGTGAAGGCATAAGCCGCAAGGCCATCGGCAGCATAAGCGCCGCCTGCGTTGAAGCCGAACCATCCGAACCATAACAGGCCGGCACCAAGAGCAACCAACGGCAGGCTCGCCGGAATCGGCCCGCTATCTCCCGTTGGCCGCCGCCCAAGATAGATGGCGGTCACCAGCGCCGATGCGCCGGCTGAGGCATGGATCACGATCCCACCAGCAAAATCGACGACGCCCAGCTGCGAGAGGAACCCGCCACCCCAGATCCAGTGGGCCACCGGCAGATAGACGAAGATCGTCCACAGCGCGACGAACCAGAGGAACGGGCCGAACCGCATGCGCCCGACGAAGGCGCCGGTCATCAGCGCCGGCGTGATGATCGCGAACATCATCTGATAACCGAACACCAGGATGAACGGCACGTTGGCGGCATAGGTGGGATCGGCCGCAACACCGATGCCATGCATCCCGAAATGAGTACGGACGTCACCGATAAAACCGCCGATCGATGGGCCAAACGCCAGGCTGAAGCCGCCGAACACCCAGATGATGCCGACCACGCCGATACAGACGAAGTTCTGGATCATCACCGACAGAACGTTCCGTTCCCGAACCAGCCCCCCGTAGAACAGCGCCAGCGCCGGCGTCATCATGAGGACGAGCGCCGTACAGGCGAGCAGAAAGGCGGTATCGCCCGGTTCAATTCCTCTCATCAGCGCTTCCTTTCAGGATTTGGCTCTCAGGATGGATTGGTTGCGGCAGTGGCTCTCGTCTCGGGAGTGGGATCGGCAGGCGCGTGAGCGGCCGGGTTCAGCGCATGATCGACGACCGGCTTGTGCGGATGCGGCGGTGCGAATTTGCGCGGCGCGATGAACAGGTACATCGTCAGCACATAGGCCGCGGTGAAGGATGGCAGCCCGATTGGCGCGAGGATCAGGTCGAACGCGGCCTGCAGGAACACCGTCACGATCACGCCCAGCGCGGCATAGCCGATCACGACCGGCGACGGCTGAACGAACACGACGCTCAGCGCCATCGCGGCCAGCACTGGGCTGAACCCGTACAGCCCCTGCGACACCAGGCTCGGATCGGCGCGCATTACGAACGCCGTCCCCATCGCCAGCAGCGATCCGCCCACCGCCGCCAACCCGGCCGCACGCGACGCGATGAAGATGCCAAGCAGGATGATCGCCCCGGAGATCCAGCTGCCCAGCAAATAGACCTGCCCGATGTTGCGGAAGAAAATCTCGACCGCCTCCACCAACCCCGGCAGCGACGCCGCACCCAGCTGGTAATCGGTTGCCAGCTTCTGCGTCTCGCTCAGCACGCGCAGCGATCCGAAGGAGTAAGCGCCCGCGAGCATCAACCAGGCGATCAGCACGAACGGGCCGGTTGATCCCGGCACGCCCCAGCTTTTGGTCAGCGTCGCGGCAAAGGCGGCGGTGACGATCGTGGTGAGCGCCGCACCGACGATGATGTATAGCCACAGCTCGGGCGATGGCGCGACGAAGGTCGGCAGCGCGACGCCGATCAGGATGCCGTTGAACCCGAACAGGCCCGATGCGCGCGAACTGGCAGCGAAATCGAGCATATAGGCAACCGCGGTGGCCACGATCACGCCGACGATCGCGCCGATCGACGTCGCCCACGACTGGCTGACGAACGAGGCATAGAAGATCGCGACCAGGAACAGCGCGCCCGTGATCACATTCTCCATGAAGAAGACCTGTGAGGCCCCCTTCAGGCAGACCGTGATGAAATTGCCGTTCTCGCCACGCATGATCATTCCCTCAGAATGTCATTGCCACAGGAAATCGTCGGGCAGCGTTCGCCCCCGCGCCTCTTCGCGCACCACGGTCCAGAAGCGCTTCACCTCCGCTCGCACGTCATAGCTTTCGACGCCGACCGCCCGGAACATCAGCCCTGCACCATTGGGCAGTCGCGACACGCCCGACATGGCGCGCGGATGGCCCGGCGCGGCGTTGATCGTCATCCGTTCGTCGATCCGCGCCGCCGTCTCGGGCGGCGTCAGGCACAGGACATTGGCAAAGGCGTCATAGCCCCGCGCCACCGCCGGCAGGTCGAGCGTGTCATTGCCCTGTTCGATCAGCAGCTTCTCGGCGAACAGCAATCGCCCATCGGGCCGCCGTGCGCGCACCCGCATCGACAGAAGGTCAAAGCCGAACCGCTCCAGCGCATGGTGATGCTTGCGCCCGGTCATCGCCATCTCGGCATAAAGCACGGTCGCGGTCTCATCGGCGGTGATCTCGGTCTCGCTGACGAAGCGCGAGGTACGATAGGGAATGGTGAAGTTGGGCAGAAACTCCAGATAGGATCCCGCCGCCGCGCGTATCTCCTGATGCTGCGAGGCGTAATTGGCATCCATCTGATGGATACGGTTCGCGCCCTGCGAGGTGACATGCGCTGATGCCCCCTCCGCCACGTCGATCGCGATATGGTAGCGGTCGCCCTGCAGGATGCCGCCGCCGACCGAGATTACCGAGACGATCGGCAACTCCGGCATCGCCTCGTCCCAATAGAGCGCCTGCTGCACGAGCAGCGGCGCCACCCGGTACAAGTCGTGCAGCACGGAACGGCCGTCGCGTAGCGAGAAGCCCAGCCGCAATTCGCCAATCTTTCCCGGCCCGGCCGCGCGCATCTGCGCCGGCTCGGTCTGGAACCCGGCGAGTTCCCGGTAGCGGTCGATCCGCGCCAGTTGCTCGTGGAGCGCCATCGCCTACCCTTGCGCCCCCGCCATCGCCAGCGCCATCATTGGGGTCGTCGCCGGCGGGCTCACGTCGAACAGCGCCATGTCCATGATCATGTCCATCAGCGTCTCGACGCCCTCACCGGTCTTGCAGTTGGTGAACACGAACGGCTTGGTGCCGCGCATCAGGCGTGAATCGCGGTCCATCACCTCAAGGCTGGCGTCGACGTAGGGCGCCAGGTCGATCTTGTTGATCACCAGGATGTCGGACTGGCAGACGCCGGCGCCGTTCTTGCGCGGGATCTTGTCGCCCGCCGCGACATCAATGACGTAGATGTAGAAATCGGCGAGCGCGGGGCTGAACGTCAGCGTCAGATTGTCGCCGCCGGATTCGATCAGCACGACGTCGCTGTCGGGATAGCGCCCTTCCAGTTCCTCGACCGCGGCGATGTTCATCGACGGATCCTCGCGCACTGCGGTGTGCGGGCAGGCGCCGGTTTCGACGCCGACGATCTTTTCCTCGACCAGGATGCCGTTCAGCGTGCGCCGGACCTGCTTGGCGTCCTCCGTGGTCACCACGTCATTGGTGATGATCAGCGGCCGGACACCGCGCGCGATGAGCCGCGGGGTGATCGTCTCGATCACCGCGGTCTTGCCGGAACCGACCGGTCCCCCGATGCCAATGCGCGTGATCTTCTTCATCGAATGCTCCTGATTGGACAGGTCAGTTCATGAACAGGCGCAGGTGCGTCCTGGTGTGATGGGCAACGACGACTTCGAACACGGGGGCGAAGCTCGCCATTTCCTCAAGCTCCAGCGCCCGCGCGCCGCGGTACTGGTCGTGGGTGGCGGCTTGCGCCTCGAACAACAGCCGCTGCGTCGCGACATGATCGATCCGCATCAGCCGAAGCGCGGCGTTCAGGATCATCGACGCCAGCCCATATTGGTGGACGGCGAACGCCTCCGCCTCATGCGCGCCAAGGCCCGTAAGCACGATCCCCTGCGCGACCGGCAGGCATCCGGGCGTCGCATTGCTGCGTATATCGTCCAGCCAGCGCGTCAGCAGCGGCGACGGCGCGATGGCGGACGCGAGCTCGGCGAACTTCTTGCCCATGCGCGCCAGCATCATCTGCTGCTCCTCGCCGACACGGCGGATCCACAGCGCGCTGTCGGCGGCCAGCAGCGCCGCGTAGTCGCCGCGCGCCGCCGCGCGGCAGGCATGGAGCAGCGCGACGCCATCCATATGGGCCGCCTGCCGGAGGATGAGCGTCAGGTAATCCCGCAGGCTGTCGGCGTCGGTGACGATGTGCAGCTGGACCGCGGATTCCAGCCCCTGGGAAAAGGAGAAGGCACCGACCGGCAGCGTGGAATCGGCAAATTGCAACAAGCGCGCGAGGCGACCCACATCGGGGCCGATCGCCTGCGCCGCGAGCTTCATAGGGCCCTGCCCTGCCCCTGCCCCTGCGCCTGCACCTGGCCGTTGCCATGATGATGGTGCGGGGTGGCGTCCGCGCCGCCGAACAGCAGCCGGATCTCGCTCGGCTCCAGGCGCTGCGCCACCGTCTCGCCCGGCTCGAAGCGGATCGACGCATGCTGGAACGCATGGGTCTTCATCACCGACAGCATGACCTTCCGGTCGACCGACAGCGGCACGTAGATCGTCTGCCCCTTGATGACGGCGGGCCAATGCTGGTTGCCGAGCGCGTGGCCCAGCTCGAACACCAGCCGCAGCATCTCCGCCTGCGGCATCAGCGCCGGCAGGTCGAGGTCGATGACCATCACTTCCTTCAGCGGGATGCGGGCAACCACGATCCGGCGATTGTCGGGATCATGGTAGAGGACGTCGCCGTCATGCAGATGCTCGGACCGCGGCAGCGAGATGGCGAGCTCGATCCCGCTCGGCGTATTCTTGCGCAGCCGGCTCTTCGGCGCTTCCCATTGTTCGAGAACGAGATCCTCGACACTCGCACCCTCCCACCCCTGATCCCTGACATTGCCGAGCGTCTTTTCCACCAGGATCATCATTCTCTCCGATTGGCGTCGATCTCTGTTCTCGCGGTCAGCTGAAGAAGTGCAGTTGCGTCAAAGGCAGCGATTGCGCCGGCTCGATCGTCGCGTGGGTGCCATCCACCGTCACGGCGAACGTCTCCGGGTTCACCTCGATCACGGGAAGCGCATTGTTGCGTACCATGCTCGACTTGCCGATCGTGCGGGTCGCGTACACCGGCATCACCTGTGACTGCAGGTCGTACCGGTCGACGATCCCGTCCTCGAACGCCGCGCGCGAGGTGAAGGTGACGCGCGTCTGCGCCAGCGCCGACCCCATCTGGCCGAACATTGGGCGATAGGTCACCGGCTGGGGCGTCGGCAGCGATGCGTTCGGATCGCCCATCAACGCCCAAGAAATGAACCCGCCCTTGATCACCATCTTGGGCTTGGCGCCGAAGAAGGCGGGCGACCACAGCACCAGATCCGCCATCTTGCCGACCTCGACCGATCCGATGACCTGGCTCACCCCCTGCGCGATCGCGGGGTTGATCGTCACCTTGGCAACGAAACGGAGCACGCGTTGATTGTCGTTGTTCGACGTGTCGCCCGCATAGGCCCCGCGCCGCGCTTTCATCAGATGCGCCATCTGGACGGCGCGCAGCCAGGATTCTCCGACCCGCCCCATCGCCTGGCTGTCGCTGGAGATGATCGAGATCGCGCCCAGATCATGCAGCACGTTCTCCGCCGCGATCGTCTCCGGCCGCACGCGGCTTTCGGCGAAGGACACGTCGGTCGGGATCTTGGGGCTCAGATTGTGGCAGATCATCGTCATGTCGAAGAGTTCGGCCTGCGAATTGACGCCATAAGGCAGCGTCGGGTTGGTCGAACTCGGCAGCACATTGGGCTGTCCCGCCACGCGGATGATGTCGGGCGCGTGCCCGCCGCCGGCACCCTCGGTGTGATAGGTGTGGATGGTGCGCCCTTCGAAAGCGGCGATCGTATTCTCGACGAAGCCCGCCTCGTTGAGCGTGTCGGTGTGGATGCAGACCTGCACGTCGAACCGGTCGGCAACCCCCAGTGCGGAGCGGATCGCCGCGGGGGTGGATCCCCAATCCTCGTGGATCTTCAGCCCCATCGCGCCCGCGATCAGTTGCTCCTCGATCGGTCCTGCGGTCGAACAATTGCCCTTGCCCAGCACGCCGGCATTGACCGGCCAGCCATCGAACGATCGCAGCATCGCCTCGATGTTCCAGGTGCCCGGCGTGATCGTCGTGCCGTTGGTACCATCGGTCGGGCCGATGCCGCCGCCGAACAACGTGGTAATGCCGTTGCTGAGCGCCGCCTGCGCCTGCTGCGGCGAGATGAAGTGGACGTGCGCGTCGATGCCGCCCGCGGTCAGGATCAGATGCTCGCCCGAGATCGCGTCCGTCCCCGGCCCCAGTGCCAGCGAGGGCGTCACATTCGGCATGATCGACGGATTGCCGGCCTTGCCGATGCCGCAGATCAGGCCGTTCTTGATCCCGACATCGGCCTTGATGATCCCCTGGATCGCATCGACGATGGTGACGTTCGTGATGACAAGGTCGGGCGCACCGCCGACGCTGGTCAGTTCATTGTCGAACCCCATGCCGTCGCGCAGCGTCTTGCCGCCGCCATAGATGACCTCTTCGCCATAAACCCGCAGGTCCTGCTCGATCTCGATATACAGGTTCGTATCGCCCAGCCGGATCTTGTCGCCGGTGGTGGGGCCATACAGGTCGGCATATTGCCGCCGGGAGATGTTCGCCATGGTTCAGCTGCCTGTTCTGGAGGGGGCGAAAGGATCGGCGATGCTCACGCCTTGTCCTTGAACCCATAGCGCGCGACCCGCTCCTTCGCGTCGGCAAGCCGCGGGCGGAAGGCATCGTAGCTCTCGTTCCCGACCCAGCCGTTGACGAGGCCGTTGAACCCCACCGCGCGCTGACGGCCCTGCAACGGGATCAGCACCACTTCCTTCTCGTCGCCCGGTTCGAACCGGACGGCGGTGGTCGCCGGGATGTTCATCCGCTGCCCGAACGCCTGCTCGCGCGGAAACTCCAGCGCCGCGTTCACCTCGAAGAAGTGGAAATGCGATCCCACCTGGATCGGCCGGTCACCGGTGTTGCGCACCTTGATCGTGGTGGTCGGGCAGCCGGCGTTGATCTCGATTTCGCCCGCGGCGAGGATAAGCCCGCCGACGGGCGCGGTCTGCGTCTTGGGGTCTGTCTTCGCCGCCATCGCGCATGTCCTTCGTGCTGGAGGGGGCCTATTGGATCGGATTGTGGACGGTCACGAGCCGGCTGCCATCGGTGAACACCGCCTCGACCTGGACATAGGGGATCATGTCGACGACCCCCTCCATCACGTCGCTGGTGGTGATGGTCTTGCGGGCAAGCTCCATCACCTCCTCCACCGTCTTGCCCGCGCGTGCATTGTCGAGCGCAGCTGCGGCGATCAGCGAGACCGCCTCGGGATGATTGAGCTTGAGCCCGGCGTCCTTGCGGCGCTGCGCTACCATCGACATCATGTAGATGAGCAGCTTGTCGTTTTCTCGTGGCGTCAGATGCATGTCCAACCTCAAGAGCCTGGGCGCGCCTCTTCGTCGCTTTGTTTGGCGACGAATGGAGCAACCTTCGGAACAGCTGATGTTCCCTGCTCCAATACTGTATGCCCCCGCCAACGCCGTCTGTGTTTACTACGTACCCCCTGTCACAAGTCCGTGAGCGGCGGCAGAAAACCGGCTGCGAGTCAGCGCTACGCCTTCCGCGCGCCAATCACGTCGCCCACCCTCAGGCCAGCGAGCACCAGCACGAATCCGACCACCAGATTGGCCCCGACATAGGCAAGGCCCACCCCTGCACTCAGCGCCGATCCGGCGAGCAGGACGTAGGTGGCATAGACCAGGCTGGAAAAGGTCGACATGCCGCCGCACAGCCCGGTGCCTAGCAGCAGGTTCGCCTTCGCGCCCAGCGCCTGGCGCGCGTGCAGGCCGGTTATCAGCCCGAGGATTAACGAGGCGACCACGTTGGCGACGAAGATCGACCAGACGAAGCCGTCCCGCGCCGTCGGCACGCCCAGCATCAGCAATTCGCGGATCACCGCCCCGGCCGCGCCGCCGACGAAGACCAATATGATCGCCTGCGCCATGTCAGCGTCCTCCCGTCCGGCGCGCGCCCGAGCGAGTCGCTCCCGCCTCAGCCCGCCGCATGTGCCAGCCCCGCGCCAAGCCCGGCGACCGCAATCCCCAGCACCGTCTGGCCCAGGATATAGCCGGTTGCCGTGCCGGCACCCGCACCAGCCCCGGTGGCCCCGGCCATCTTCGCGGTATCGAGCTCCATCGTGCTGAACGTCGTGAACCCACCCAGCACGCCGGTCAGGATCGCAGCCTTCAGGAAGCTGCCGTACCGGTCGTGCCATTCGATCGAGAACAGCACCGACAGATAGCCGATCACGAACGCTCCGATCAGGTTGACCGCTACGGTCGACCACGGAATGCCGCCCCTGGCCGGGCTCGTGAGCAATTTGCCGACCAGCCAGCGCAGCAACGAACCGGTGCCACCGCCCAGCGCGACCAGCGCGATATCGCTCAGCACCATAAGGCGTCTGCCGTGGAAACTGCGATGACCATCAGCGACGGCTCCCTGTCCCGTGTCGTTGACGCACTCCCCCGTCCACGACGGCGCGCCGCGCAGCGCGTCCGGCTACGCATCAGCGTGACGGCTGGCTGCGGCCCGGCGGCGTGCGGGGCAGATTAGCGGCGCGCGCGCTCCCCCACAGCATCGGTTTTCCCTGATCCCGTTCGCCGAGGCGGTGCGTCATATCTTTGCGCGGAATCTGCATATCGATGGAGCGATAGGATGACTCGTAATTCCTCCCGGGCGCTGAACAATGCGATCCGTCTTGTCGGCTCCGGCCTGCTCGTGCTGCCCGGCGCGGCTTTCGCCCATCCAGGGCATGAGGCGGCCGGCGGGGGCGGCGTCCAGGGCCTCATGCATCCGTTCACCGGGCTCGACCACGCGCTGGCAATGATCCTCGTGGGCCTGTTCGCCTATCGGCTCGGCGGCCGGGCGCTGTGGATGCTGCCGCTCGCCTTCCTGGCGGCGATGGCGGCGGGCGGCATCCTCGGTTTTGCCGCTCCGGCGACTACCCTGGTGGAGGTCGCGATCGCCCTGTCCGTCATCCTGCTCGGCATTGCCGTGGCGTTCAACATCAAGGCGCCGGTCGCGGTCGCCGCGGGGATCGTCGGGCTGTTCGCCATCTTCCACGGGTTCGCGCATGGCGCGGAGATGCCGGCCAGTGCCGGCGCGCTGCCCTATGCCGGCGGCTTCCTGCTCGGGACGGCGACGCTGCTTGCGATCGGCCTTGGTGCGGGCGCTGCGCTGACCAACACGGTCGTCGCGCGTGGCGGCCATGCGATGCGTTCTGCCGGAACGATCGCCGCCGTGGTGGGAGTCGGGCTGCTGAGCGGCATCAGCGGCTGATCAAGAAGACGTGCCGGGCGCCGCGCCGCCAGCGTTATGGCGTGGCGGCGTCCCCGGTAACGCCGTGGGTCAGCGCATGGACGCGCAGCCGCGGGAATACCTCTTCCAGCGGCTTGCTGTCGGGCAGCACATAGACATAGCCGCCACCCTTCTGGAACAACGGGCGCAGCTTGCTGCCGTAAAAGGCACGCGGCACGTTGATGCAGCCAAAGGTGATGCGGTTGTCATCCGGCGTCTCGGACAGCATGCGCTCGCGCCGCTTCTCCTTCTTCGCCGCGTCGGCCGGGATCGGGTGAATGGCGACGCTGTTGGTGTAATCCACCCACAACACCTGCTGCTTGCCAAAGGCATAGCCGAACTTGGCGAGAAAACGCCCTGCCGGCGTGGTCTTTTCCGCCGGGCCCAGATCGCCCAGCTTCTTGCTGCCGACGCCCGGGCTGGCCTCGTCACCGAGCGCGATACCGATCAGCGTCGGCTCCTGGGCAAGCGGCTTACCCTTGGCATCATACAGGATGAGCGATGCCGCCTTCTTGTCGAGGACGACATAGGGGAGCTTGCGATTGTCGCCGGAGGCGAGAACCCAGGACGCGACC
Organism: Sphingomonas olei; assembly: GCF_045369765.1. Lineage (NCBI taxonomy): Bacteria > Pseudomonadati > Pseudomonadota > Alphaproteobacteria > Sphingomonadales > Sphingomonadaceae > Sphingomonas > Sphingomonas olei. The sequence continues at coordinate 131,927 of NZ_JBIQEU010000008.1, read as the reverse complement.
AGCCGCGCCTCGGCGGACGGATTGATCTCGACCGGCGCGGCAGAGGCAGCCGCCGGCTTCGCCGCGGCGCGCGCCTTCTTGGCCTTGCCGGCGGACGCCTTCTTCGGTGCGGCGTGCGCCCCCGTCGTCGTCCCGATCATTGTGCCAGTAATCGTCAGCGCCGCAGCGGCACCCATCAAAAACGTCTTGATCATCCGTTCCCAGGTGAAGGGTGGCCGCCCGCCATCGGGCAGCCACCATGTCAGTCATTGCGCAAGATGCGGCGGCTGACGCCCACGGCCTCAGTGGCGCGGACGCTTGCCCCGACTTTCCTGCTGCATCATCCGCTGCTCGACACCGTCGACCCGGCCGTTCAGCTGGTCGAGCCGCTGCCCGTTCTGCTGCGCCATGCCCGATGCGGCCTGCGCTTCGGCCAGCGCCTGCTTGGCGGTGCTGTCGGTCGCCTGGAGCTGGGTCTCGATCGCGTCGACGCGCTGCGCCACTGGGGCCACCTGTTCGCGCACATAGGATTTGGTCGCACATCCGCCGAGCACGGTGGCTGCCGCCATAATCGCAATTGCGGGGGCTACTTTGGTCATCGCTGGGAGCATTGCTCTTCTTCCATCATTATTAGCCAAGTGACGGAGCCCAAGCTGACACATTCCTGCAATAGAGCAGGCGGCGAATTGGGGCGATCACACGATGAAATGATCTCTTCCCGATCCTACCACTCCTCGTTAACTTAGTCATCGTTAGTATTATTGCTTAGGTTAACTGCACGCCTGAACCAAGGCTGAACCATCTAGGGGCGCAATACTACCTTTTCGAATCGCGCCGCTGCTTCGCGGCAAACGGATCCAAGGGGATCCGCCCGTCGTCCTTGGCCGCCTTCGTCGCCTTGGCCGGCGTCGCGCGATACACGTCGACGCACTTGCGCAGTTCCGCGATCGCCGCACCGCTGCCGTCCAGCGTCAGCTCCTCCACCGGCACGTCGCCGCGCCGCACATGAAGAAAGGCGGAGGTGGCCAGCGTGCGTGGAAAGGCGTCGCCGAAACTGGTCACGAACCCCTTGCGGCCGCTGGCGGCAATCCCGATCGCCGCGCGGTTCGGAAAGGCGGCGCCCGAAAAGCGATAGGTCAGCCGCAGTTCCTCCTTCTCGCGGATCGACGACCAGTTCGGGTTCAGCAGCGTCAGCCGGTTGCTCCCGTCGGTGTCGAGCCCGAACAGCAAGGTCGTCTGCCGCGGTCCGCGATAGGTGCGCGTCAGGAAGCACCCGCTGCGGTCGCTGCTCGGTGCCACCGTCCAGTCGCCGACATCGCGCGTCGCATATTCCTGCGCCGATGCCGCGCTGCCGGCTGACAGGCCGATCGCCATCGCCGGCAGCAACAGCCACGCCCGCTGGCGCCGGCCGCCGGTCGCGGGGCGCCTTGATACGGGGGCCGGGCGGGCAACATCGCGGCGGGCGTGCGGGATGATCGGGACGGCAGGCAACGGGAACTCCTTCGGCTGCAGATGATGCACGGGCATGTTGATGCACACCAACGCACCGGCCGCCATATCATTCCCGTTGATGAACCGCGGCTGGGCGACGCCCCGTGCGCACGGCTCGACCGCCAGCCCCGGCGGGGACCAGCGGTCGTACATCCTTCCTCATCCGGTCAGCGGCAGATCACCTGGTCCTGGTCGATCGCCGTGCCCAGCGCCGCACCAGCCCCGGCGCCGATCAGCGCGCCGAGCGGGCTGGAATCGCCATTGCTGAGCAACCCGCCCAGGATCCCGCCGCTGATGCCGCCGATGATCAGCCCCGTCGTGCCGTCGCTGCGGCGGCAATAATAGCGGCCGTTGTATCCGCGATAGATGCGGTCATACGGCCCCAGCCGGCGGGGCCGGTAATAGCGGCCGTCGCGATAGAAATGGTCGGCATAATACCATGGCTGTCCGGGCGGCGGGCGATTGAAGTCATAGCGCCGCCACTGGTTCCGGTTGCGCCCCCAACCGGGCGGCAACGGCGCGGGCGGGCGCGGACGGGCACCGGGCGGCTGCATTCCTGGCGGACGGGCACCCGGCGGCTGCATTCCCGGCGGACGGGCGCCGGGCCCGCCATCTGGTCGCCACGGATTGCCCGGCGGCGGTCCTGGTGGCGGGCCGCCCTGCGGCGGACGGATGCCCGGTCCGCCCGGGCGTCCGGGCGGGGGTCCTGGGGGCCCCTGCGCCTGGGATGGCAGCGCAAGGACGGTGGTCGCGATCAGGGCTCCGGCGACGATCAGACGCATCTTACTCTCCCAGCGTAATGGCCGGGAGCATCGACCCGACGGGCCGGCTTGCCGATGCGATAATCTACGTACCGGCACACCGGGCAACCACCGCCGCCCGGCGCAGCGCCGGCATCAGCGCGCGGGCTGCTGCTCGAACAGGCGGCGCAGGAACACCGTTTCCACCTCGCGGCGAAGATCGTTGTTCGGCTTCTTCAGGAAACCATGGCCTTCGTCGGCGAACAGCACGTACCAGGTCTCGTTGCCGTTCGCGCGCAGCTTCTCGACCACCTGGTCGGACTCAAGCTGCGGCACGCGCGGGTCGTTGGCGCCCTGCATCACCAGCATCGGCTTCTTGATGCGATCGACGTTGGTGATCGGCGACACGCGCTGCAGCACGGCGCGCATCTTGGGATCACGCTCGTCGCCATATTCGGCGCGGCGATTGTCGCGGCGATAGGCCTCGGTATTCTCGAGGAAGGTGATCCAGTTGCTGATGCCATAGCGCTCGACGCCGCCGACCAGCCGGTCGGAATAATGCGTCATCACGGCAAGGCTCATGTAGCCGCCATAGGACTGGCCATAAACGGCGACGCGATTGGCATCGAGGTTCGGCTGCTGCCCGATCCAGTCCAGCAGCGCGCCGATGTCCTTCACCGAATCCTCGCGCTTCTCGGCGTTGTCGAGATTGAGGTAGCGCTTGCCATAGCCGTCGCTGCCGCGGACGTTGGGGAGGATCACCGTCGCCCTCAGCACGTCGGCGAAATATTGCGCGCCATAATTCCAGATTGGCCGCGTCTGCGCCTCCGGCCCACCGTGGATATCGATGATCACCGGGGTGCGCGTCCCCGCCGGCACGCCCTTCGGACGATAGACGAACGCCGGCACCGACAGGCCGTCGAACGACTTGAAGCGGATCAGCTCCGGCTCGGCGAGCTGCGCGGGATCGAGATCGCCCAGTTCCGACGTCGTCCAGCGCGTCAGCTCCCCGCCATCGACGTCCCAGCTCCACACGTCCCCGGCCGAGGTGGCGGAGGTCAGGCCGATCGCCAGCTGCTTGCCATCGGGCGAGAATTTCAGCGCCGTCAGCACGCCCTTGGGCAGCGTCGGCTGCGGCAGCGCGCGCCGCGTGATCCGATCCTGCACGACGACGCGCGAGAAACCGTCCTCGTTCACCGCATAGGCCAGCACGCGGCCATCGTCGGTCAGGTCATAGCTTTCGACGTCCCACGTCAGCCCCGGCGTCAGCACCACCTGCGCGCCGGTGGCGAGGTCGATCTCGACCAGCTGGCGCGTGTCGTTGCCGCGGTCGGAGACGGCGATGATCTTCTTGCCGCCCGGCAGATAGCGCGGCGATTCATACACCGCCGCTTCCGCCTTGGGCGCGATACGCCGCGCCTTGCCGGTGGCGAGATCGAGCTCGAACAGCTGGTCCTCGCGGTTGGACAGGCTGCGCACGAAGATCAGCCGCGACTTGTCCGGTGCAATATCCGCCGGGGCCACTGCGCCATCCGCCTGATACAGCGTGCGCGGCGTGCCGCCCGCCTTGGGGTCGACGCCCAGGATCGTATAGGCCGCGCTACCCTTGGTGGCGCGCGCCCAGGCGAGCAGGCTGCCGTCCTTGCTGAACACCGGCGATCCGTTGCGCGTGCCCGCCTGCGTCAGCTGCTGCGCCGTGCCGGTCAGGCCGCGGGTGTACAGCTGGAACCATTCGTCGCCGCCGGTATCACGCGTCATCACGAAGCGGTCGGTGCCCGGGACGACGGTGGCGCTGGCGATCGGCTCCGCGCCAAAGGTGACCTGGGTGCGCGTCGCGCCCGGCTTCGCCACATGATGCAGCTGCTGCGTCGCGCCAAAGCGGGTGGCGATCAGCATCGAGCCATCCGGCAGCCAATCCTCGAACTGCGCCGCGCGGCTGTTCTGATAGCGCTGCACCGCCTCGCGCACATCGGCCGGGATTTCCGGCACACCCGACAGCGTGGCGCTGCCCACCTGCCGCTGGGCGACTGGCTGAGCGCCGGCGGTCTGCTGGCCGATGGTCTGGGCGGACGCGCCGGCGGCGAGCGCGGCGAGCGTGAGCGAGGCAGCGAAGTGCTTGAACATGCGACCCTGATCGAACAGCAAGTGTCCCAGCGTCAAGCCATCGTGGCGGTCCGCGATGCAGCGGCACTGCCCCCTGCCGCCACCCGCTCCCCACCGATCCAGGTGCCGCGCGGCCGGAAGTCCGCGCCCAGCCACGCAAGGTCGGCGCGCATCCCCGGCCGCAACGCGCCGCGATCGCCCAGCCCCAGGAAGGCGGCCGGCGCGCCCGACGCCATCATTGACGCATCCGCCACATCCAGCCCCAGCAGCCGCACCGCATTGCCGACCGCCGTCGCCATGTCGAGCGCCGATCCCGCCAGCGTGCCATCCTCCTCGACGCACACGCCCTGCTCGATGCGGATCGTCTTGCCCTGCAGCACGAAATGATCGGCATCGGTGCCGACCGGCGGCATGGCATCGGTGACCAGCATGAACCGGTCATGCGGCCGTGCGGCAAGCGCGATGCGAAGCGCGGCCGGCGCGACATGCCGCCCGTCGACGATCAGCCCGGCATAGGCCGTCTGGTTCTCGATCGCGGCACCCACCACGCCGGGCTTGCGATGGTGCAGCGGCGACATGGCGTTGAACAGATGCGTGACGGCCGTCACCCCGGCATCGAACGCGCCGCGCATCGTCGCATAATCGGCGTCGCTATGCCCCGCCGCGACGATCACCCCCGCCGCCACCAGTTCGCGAATATGCGCCGTCGTGGTCATTTCCGGTGCCAGCGTCACCAGCGAGCGCCCATGCGTCAGGCTGGACAGAAGCGCGATCTTCTCCGCGTCCAGCCGGGTGAAATGCGCCGCATCATGCGTGCCGCGCCGGCGCGGGTTCAGGAACGGCCCCTCGATATGGATGCCCAGCACGCCGGGCACGCCCGCCGCGATCGCCTGCTCCGTCGCGCGCATCGCGCGGTCGATCTTGTCGATCGTGTCGGAAATCAGCGTCGGCAGGAAACCGGTCGTACCGAACCGCGCATGCGCCGCGCCGATGGTGGCGATCGTCGCCACGCTGGGATCGTCGTTGAACAGGACGCCGCCGCCGCCATTCACCTGCGTGTCGATGAACCCGGGCAGCAGCCACCCGCCCCCCAGGTCGACCCGCTCCGCGCCTGCGGCATCGGTGCCGGCATCCGCGACGCGGCCGCCCTCGATCAGCAGCTGGTCGGCGACACGGCCCTCGCCGAGCACGACCGTGCCGTTCTCGAACAGGATCTTGCTCATCGCGTCTCGGTCACTTTCCTCAAATGCGGCGGCGCGTCGGGATCGTTCCCGCGCGCGATCGCCAGCGCATTCACCATCCGGTAAAAGCTCTGGATCTGCAGGATCGGCTCCAGCACCGGGTCGCAGGCAAGGGCCGGCAACACGCCCTTCCCCCCGGCATCCGCCAGCAATGTGACCGCGCCGCGCTCGGCGAACAAGGCCGCCGCGTCGCGCACGTCGTCGCCGCTCGCATCCGAACTGGCAAAGCCCAGTACCGGGAAGCCGCGCCCGACGATTGCCATCGGCCCGTGCCGCACCTCGGCTGCGGAAAACGCCTCGGCATGCAGCCCGCAGGTTTCCTTGAACTTGAGCGCCGCCTCCAGCGCCACGGCATAGCCATAGCCGCGCCCCAGCACGAACAGGTCGCGCGCGCCGACCAGCGGCGGGATCGCCGCGCCCCAGCGCAGCGCAAAGGCGCGCGACAGCGCATCGGGCAGCGCCGTCAGCCGCTCCTGCAACGCTGCGTCGCCTGCCCATGCTGCTGCCAGCGCGGCCTGCGCGACCAGCGTCGTGATATAGGATTTGGTCGCCGCGACCGATCGCTCCGGCCCGACGCACAGCGGCAGCACCTCGTCGGCGCACGCCGCCAGCGGCGATTCCTCGTCATTGACCATCGCGACGACCAGGGCGCCACCGGCCTTGTAGGCCGCCGCCGTCGCCAGCAGGTCGGGGCTGCGGCCCGATTGCGAAATCGCCAGGCACAAGGCGCCCTTGGCCTCCAGCGGCGCGCGATACAGCGACGCGATCGACGGGGCGGCGGAGGCGACGGTGATCCCCGTCTTGGTCTCGAACAGATATTTGCCGTACGTCGCCGCATGGTCGGATGATCCGCGCGCGCAGGTGACGATGAACGGCGGCGGGTCGCGCTGCAATCGCGCCGCCAGCCGCGCGATCGTTGCGCTGTTGCGCGCCAGGAAGCGGGCGGCGGCTTCGGGCGCCTCACCCGCCTCGTTGTGCATCAACGTGCCCGCCGGATCGGGCTTGGCCGGCGGGGCGGCGATCGGCACCGGGCGCATGGTGGCAGGTCGGCGCAGCGCGGCGCGCAGCCGCGCCACTTCCTCCCAGTCGGTGGTGCGGGCAAGCTCGCTTTCAAACCCCAGCCGCAGCGCCGGTGCCCAGGCAACACGCGGGCGGGATGCGGCGGCATGAACCGCGCGAACGCCGGTCTCCTCGACCAGCGCGGCGACGTCTGTCGCCCGGATCGTACCGCCCGCCATGATCTCCACCCGGTCGCCCGCCTGCGCGCGCATCCGGCCAATGGTGGCCGCCCCTGCCGCCGCGGTGCGGGCGCCACCGGACGTCAGGATGGTGGCGATGCCAAGCTCGGCGGCGATCTCCACCGCAGCCACCGGGTCGGGCAGCAGGTCGACCGCGCGATGCAGCGTCACGTCCATGCCGACCGCCCGGGCGACCATCTCCTCCAGCAACGCCACGTCCAGCTCGCCGTCGGGGGTCAGCGCGCCGATTACCACGCCGCTCAGGCCCTCGGCACGCGCGACATCGATATCGTGCAGCATCGCGGCACGCTCCGCCGCATCATAGGAAAAATTGCCCTCGCGCGGCCGGATCATCGCGCGCACCGGGACCGGCGATTGTGCGGCTTGCCGCAGCAGGCCGGGCGTCGGCGTCAGCCCGCCCAGCGCCAGCGACGAACATAGCGCGATGCGGTCGGCGCCGCCGGCGATGGCCGCGGCCAGCCCTGACGCATCGTCGACGCGGATTTCGATCAGGACGTTACTCATGCCCTCAGCCTTCCGTCCGCTGCGCCGGAACGCCGCGCAGCGTATGGCGGCGCCACCTGCCCGATAAGCGTCCCCGCCGTAATAGCGGATATGCGCATCCGCAGCGCTGCTTAGGCTTCGGGCGTTCATGCCGCCGAGTTATGACTCCAGGCACCCTCCTCCTGCGCCGCTCCTGCGCTGCTCCTGTGCCGCCTGCGGGTTGCCTTCCGCGCGAACGCCCGCCTAATCAGTGGCCATGATCGCGCGCGACACCGGACCATGCCGCCATGCGCCGTGATGCACGCGCCCGGCGCGAAGCGCTGCTGGAGGCCGCCGCGGCGTGTTTCGACGCCGACGGCTTCGGTGTCCCGCTGGAGGATATCGCTGCGCGCGCCGGCGTCGGGCGCGGCACCCTGTATCGCAATTTCAAGGATCGGCTCGACCTCGCCTTCGCCATCTTCGAACGGCAGGTGTCCGCGTTCGAGGAACGGTTCGATCCCACCATGCCGATCGCGCAGCTGTTGCCGCTGCTGGTGCGCGACGGGCTGTTCTCCTGGCAGCTGTTCACCCGCCTCCGGCTCGACATGCAGCTGTCGCGCGACAATCTCGCCGCCTTCGCGGCGCTCGGCGACCGGCTGGAACGGCTGTTCGCCACGGCGGTGGAGCGCGCCATCGCGGCGGGGGAGCTCAGGCCCGACGTCACCGCGCGCCACCTCGTCACCGCGATGCGGATGATGTCGGGCTTCATCGTCGACAAGCAGGTGAATGACGCGGTGGAGGCGGAAATTGCCGAGGCGCTCGATCTCCTGCTGCGCGGGCTCGCCCCGCGCTAGCGGGGGATCAGCTACCCGCCGGGCTGCTCCCCGCCTGCCACCGGCGCCCATCCCAGCCCCAGCGCCTTGTTCACCGCGACGAAGCTGTTGGTCAGCTGTGCCTTGGCCTGCGCCACCGCCATCGCTGCGGACAGTCGCTGCCGCTAGACATCGAGCTGGTCGATCAGCGTGCTGGTGCCCGCCTCCACCCGCTGCCGGTTCAGCGCGGCGGCGCGCGATGCCGATTGCTCGGCGCTCGCCAGCCGGGCGAGCTGCCGCCGGGTGGCGGCGAAACGCGACAGGCTCGTCTCCGCATCCTGCAAGGCGGCCAGAACGGTCTGGCGGTAATTGGCCTCTGCCTCGTCGCGCTGTGCTTCGGACTGGCGGACGGCGGCGGCGGTGCGCCCGAGATCGAGGAACGACCAGCTGATCTGCGGCGCCAGCAGCGTCGTCAGATTGCCCGGGTCCAGCACATCGCCGGGCGACGTACCACCCATGCCCAGGATCCCCATGAACCGGATCGCGGGATACCGTTTCGCCTCGTTCACCCCGATCGCGGCGGTGCTGGCGGCAAGTGCTCGTTCGGCGGCACGGATGTCGGGCCGGCTGGCGATCAGCGCGGCGGGATCGCCCACCGCCACCTTGGCCGGGGGCAGCGGCACCGGCACCGGCGCGGCGAGCGTTGCATCCAGCGCGCCGGGCGTACGGCCGGTCAGCAACGCCAGCACGTCGCGATATTCGTCCGCCTGCGCGGTGAGCGGGATCGCCTGCGCCTCCGTGCTTTCCAGGTCGGTCTTCAGCCGTTCGACCTGCAGCGCCGACACCGTGCCCGCCGCCAGCCTTTGCTCCATCAGCGCCAGCGACTGGCGCTGGAGTTCGGACGAGCGGGCGTTCAGCGCGATACGCTCCTGCGCATCGCGATAATTGACGTACGCCTGCGCCACCTGCGCGGTCAGGCTCACCTGTGCATCCGCCAGATCGGCGTAACGCTGCCCGACCGCGGCGCGCGATTGTTCGATCCCCCGGCGCACCCCGCCGACCAGATCGGGCTCCCACGAGGCATTCAGGCCAAGGTTGTAGAAATCGAGGCCATTTGACTCCGATCCTGACCCGCCACCGCCCGATCCCCCGCTGTCGTCGGCCAGATCGATGCCGGGCAATTGGGCGCGCAGATAGGTGCCATTGGCGCTGATGCTCGGCGCCTGATTGGCGCGTTGCTGCCGCGCCTGCGCCTGCGCCTGCCGGATCCGCGCCTCTGCCGCAGCGATGCTCGGGCTGTTCGCCAGCGCGTCATCGACCAGCCGGTCGAGCGTCGCATCGCCTAGCGTCTCCCACCACCGCGCGACCCCCGGCGCCGGCACCGCCGCCTCGTTTCCACGGACGAACTGCCCCCGCGCCGCGGCATCGGTGCCGACCGCCGGCGGCCCCTTATAATCCGGCCCGACCGTGCAGGCGCCGAGCAGCAGGAGGCAGAGCAAAGCAGATGTACGCATCAGTGCATCGCCGCTGGCGCGGCGTCCTTGGGCAGTGGACGAAGGAACAGGACCAGCGGCAGCACGATCAACGTACCCACCGCCATGATCCAGAAGATATCGTTATAGGCGATGACCAGCGCCTGCGCCTGAACCTGCTGCGCGATCATGCCGAGTGCTGCGGGGGTGCTGCCGAGCGACTGGCTGAGCCCGCCGACATAATCCTGCACCATCGGCGAATTGGCGTTCAGCGTTTCTTCCATCCGGCGCGAGTGCAGCCACAGCCGCTGCTCCTGCAGGATCGAGATGCCGGCCAGCGCGAAACTGCCGCCCAGGTTGCGCACCGCGTTGAACAATCCCGATGCATCGCCGGCGTCGGCCGCGGGCACGGATCGCACCACTGCCTGGCTCAGGAACAACATGCCCAGTATCTGCCCCACGCCGCGCATCAGCTGCGACACGGTGAAGTCGCCGCCGCTCGTCTCGGTGGTGAGGCCGGAGTCGAGAAAGGCAGATCCCGCCATGATCAGCAGTCCCGCGCCCACCGCCAGCCGGATATCGACGCTGCGCAGCAGGAACGGCACGATCGCCATCATGACCAGGCTGGGCAGGCCCGACAGCAGCACGACCTTCCCCGATTGCAGGGCATTGTAATCTGCCAGTGCAGCGAGGAACTGCGGGATGACGTAGGATGTGCCGTACAGCACCATGCCGAGCACCAGTCCCATCAACGCGACCGAGCCGAACTGACGGTCGAGCAGCAGGCTGAGCTTGATGATCGGCCGGGTTGCCGTGCGCTGCCCGATGAACAGCAGCACGAAGCCGACCAATGATATCAAAGCCATCAGCCGGATCAGGCCGGAATCGAACCATTGTTCGCGCTGCCCGTCTTCCAGGAAGACGGTGAGGCCGCCCAGCCCGAGGGTGAGGCCCGCAATGCCCAGCCAGTCGGCATTGCCCAGCTCGGTCATGTCTGCCTTTTCATGCTTCAGCCCGACGAGCAGCATGGTCACCAGCACGGCGCAGATCGGCACGTTGATGAAGAAGGCATAATGCCAGCTGATATTCTCGGTCAGCCACCCGCCGACCAGCGGGCCCACCACCGGGCCGAGGATCGCGGTCACCCCGAACAAGGCGATGCCGATCGGTTGCTGGCGCGGCGGCAGGCGTTGCGCGATGATCGTCTGCGCCGTCGGGATCATCGCGCCGCCAGTGAAGCCCTGCCCCACCCGCCCGATGATCATCATCGTCAGCGTCGTCGCAGTCCCGCATACGACTGAAAACAGCGTGAACAGCCCCGCCGCGGTCAACAGGAACGTGCGAAGCCCCAGCAGCCGCTGCAGCCATGCCGCCATCGGGATGACGACGATCTCCGCCACCAGATAGGCGGTCGCGACCCATGTCCCTTCGGTGCCGCTGGCGCCGATCTCGCCCTGGATGACGGGCAGCGCGGAATTGACGATGGAGATATCGAGCGTCGCCATCAGCGCGCCCAACGTGCCGGCCGCCACCGCCACCCACGCCGACATATCGGCGCGTTCAGGTGGCGCCGCCGCTGGCGAGATCGCCGCGCTCGCCATGCTCAGCGGCTCCGTTCCGACAGCCGCTTCTGCTCCGACCGGATCTGATCCAACTGTCCCTTGGCGCTGCGCGTGTCGACCGTCACCGTCACCGACAGGCCCGGCACCAGCAGGCGACGCGCGGCGGGGCTCGCCTCAAGCGCGATCCGCACCGGCACCCGCTGCACGATCTTGGTGAAATTGCCGGTCGCATTTTGCGGCGGCAGCAAGGAGAATTGCGCGCCCGTTCCTGGCGACAGGCTGGCGACGCGTCCGGGCAGCTCAGTACCGTCAAGGGCGTCAACCTTGATCGTCGCCGGCTGGCCCGGACGCATCAGGGCGAGCTGCGTTTCCTTGAAATTGGCGGTCACATAAATCTGGCGCAGCGGCACCACCGACATCAATCGCGTCCCGGCCGTGGCGAACTGGCCGACCGTCGCGGTCCTGTCGCCGATGCGACCTGCCACGGGCGACCGGATTACCGTCGACGACACGTCCACGTTCGCCGCCGCCAATTGTGCCGCGGCACCCTGCCGCTGGGCGCGGGACTGGCCGATCTGCGCCTCCAGTGTCGCGACCTGGCGCTGCTGCGCGGCAAGCGCCGCGGCCTGCGCGCGTGCATTCGCCGCCGACTGATCGGCCGCAGCGCGCAGCTGGGCGAGTTGCTGCCGGCTCTCGGCGCCGGACTCGGCGAGCGGCGTATAGCGGCGCACCTCGTCCGCATCGTAACGTGCCTTGGCCTGCGCCGCGGCGAACTGGGCCTGCGCCTGCTCAATCGCCGCGCGCTGCTGCGCAATCTGGGCACGGCTGGCGTTGGCACTCGCCTCCGCCTGCGCGATCTGCGCTTCGGCTTGCGCCGCCTGCGCGCGGTAGGATCGCGGATCGATCCGGACGAGCGGCTGCCCCGCAGTCACGTCCTGGTTGTCGGCAACGAGCACCTCGGCGACATAGCCGCTCACCTTGGGCGCGATGGTGACCAGATCGGCCCGGATGTAGGCGTCGTTGGTCTCCTGCATGAATTTGCCGCTGGTCTGATAACGCACCAGCCACAGCACGCCGCCGAGTATCGCTGCCAACAGCATTAGAAGAAGAATCAGGCGGGCGCGTCCGCTCAGGCGACGGCGCGGCTTTTTCTCGCCCGGTGCCTCCGGCGTCTCGATGAACGACGTGTCGCCGGCGGTCTGATGTGGTTGGTCGCTCATGAGGCCTTTTCATGCTGCCGATGCCGCGGCGCTATAAGCGGACATTCTGTCCGCTATCAACCCGCCACGCGGCAACATGACCCAACATGGTTTGCTCGCCACGGTCAGTTGTTCCCCAGTTGCCATGACCCGTGCGACCGTAAGCGCGATAGACGCGTTCTTTGGGCAGCTCCCTCGATCAAGCAGGTTTTCGTGGTTCGTACCTTCCGGCAAATTCTTCTGCTGCTGCTGATTGTCGCGGGGGCCCCGGCCGTCGCACCCGCGCAGGAAACCGCCCCATCGAACAGCACCGCGCCTGCAGTACCGGCCGATCCTTTCGGTCGTGAAACACCGCGCGCCGCGGTCACTGGCCTGATCGAGGCGCTGGCCAAACGCGATTACGCGCGGGCGGCCAATTATTTCGACCTGCCGGTGCAGCAGGATCCGCGCGTTCTGGACGGCGCGTCGGAGCTTGCGCGTCGTCTGCAGCGGCTGCTCGATAGCGGCGGGTCGCTGACGCCCTTTGCCGGCCTGTCCAACGAACCCGGCGGCAGGATCGACGACAATCTGCCGGTCGACCGTGAACTGGTCGGCGACCTGCGGATCGGTGAGGGCGAGGCGCCGATCTTCCTGGTCCAGCGCGAGGCCGACGGGCGGCGCGTCTGGCAAATTTCACACGACACGATCCGCCGGTTGATGACGGTCCCAGCCGCGCAGGTCGTGCCGCTTCAGCCGACCGCCGTGCCAAGCGTCACCGTGGCGGGTGCGCCGGCGGAGGATTGGGGGCTGCTCGTTGGCATCGCGGCGCTCAGCTTTGTTGTTCTTCGGTTGCTCGCCACGCTGGCGCTGACGCTGATGCGGCGCGGCATCACCGATCCTGATTCCAGCGGCGTGTACCGTTTCTTCCACGCCGCGCTGCCGCCCTTGAGCCTGTTCATCGCGGTCATCGCCTTTTACGGCTGGGCGGAGCGGCTGGAGGTGGCGATCGTCGCCCGGCAGACGCTGCTTCGTTACGCCGGCGGTGTCGCGGCGATTGCCTTGGTATGGTTCGGGCTGCGACTGGTCGACGCAATCGCCGACGTCACGATCGCGCGCATGACACGGCGCGCACGACGCCAGGCGGTGTCGGTCGTCACCCTGCTGCGTCGCGCGGCCAAGATCCTGCTGCTGGTGTTCAGCATCGTCGCGGTGCTCGACACGTTCGGGATCGATGTGACCACCGGCATTGCTGCTTTGGGTATCGGCGGTATCGCGCTTGCGCTCGGCGCGCAGAAGACGGTCGAAAATCTTGTGGGCAGCGTCACGGTCATTGCGGATCGTCCGGTGCAGGTCGGTGATTTCTGCCGCGTCGGCGATGTCGTCGGGACCGTTGAAGACGTGGGGATCCGTTCCACCCGCATCCGCACCAACGATCGCACGATCGTCACCATCCCCAACGGCGATTTCTCGTCCCGCCAGATCGAGAACTTTGCCAAGCGCGACCGCTTCCTGTTCAATCCGGTGATCCGGCTCGATTACGACACCCCGCCCGACAAGATTCGCGCAGCCGTCGACCTGATCGAGGGGGCGCTGAAAGGCCACGACAAGGTGCTGCAGGACGGCCCGCGCGCCAGGTTCACCAATTTCGGCGAGAACGCGCTGGAGGTGGAGATCTTCGCCTATATCGCGGTCAGCGACTTTGGCGAAAGCACCGTCATCCGGCAGGACCTTTTGCTGTCGATCTATGAGGGGCTGAACGATGCCTCCATCCGGCTGGCGGTACCCGCGCGGCGGCTGTTTTTCGCCAATGATGATCGCGCAGAGGCCAGCGATGATGCCGGCGAGGCACCATCAGGCGATCTCGACCGTTCTTCATCATCTTCTACTCGGAATGGGGTGACATGATGAAAGCAGCGGACGTCTTCACCACGCTGGATATCGAGCTGAAACCCGATCCCTCCCGCACCGTGATCCGCCCGTTCAGCTTCGACTATCCCGACGACATGGCGGACGGGCGCCCCGCGCGCATGAAACAGGTTGCGCAGCGGCTGCTGTCGCTGCCGCCAGCACTGCGCGCCCGGATGCGCATGCTGCTGGCCGTGCCGATGCACGAACGCCATCGCAACGCCGACGAAACCTTCCTGCGCCGCTATGACGAGGTTGCCGCCTCCCTTGACCTCAACGGTACCATCGACAGCACGGACCGACTTCTGATCGGAGCATATTTCAGCCAGGAATATGCCTTCGAATCCGCCGCATTGTTCAATCCCAGCATCATCCGAGTCCCCGACGCCAGCCCCGATGATGAGGCGATGCCCTTCCTCCTGTCGCTGCGCGGGATCGGCGAAGGTCATATCTCCTCCGTGACGTTCCGAACCGGCACCTGGGACGGCAGCGACCGCATCGAGGTCAATCCGGCCAGCCAACACGGCATCCCGCCCCGCATCGATCATGAGCATGATGGCTGGACGCGTCTGTTGTGCAGCGACAGCGACGACGTGTCCGAGACCGTGCTGTTCCCGGTGCTGCCGAGCCAGCGTTCCGGGATCGAGGATCTCCGAATGGTGAACTTCACCGATGATGATGGTGCCCGAAGCGTCATCGGCACCTATACCGCTTATGACGGCATGCACGCCCGCGCCGAGTTGCTGCGCGGGGTTGACCTGCGCACGGTGGAGATGCGCGCGCTGACCGGCCGCTTGGCCCCATACAAGGGAATGGCGCTGTTCCCGCGGCGGATCGATGGCAAGTTCGTCATGCTGGGTCGCCAGGACAATGAGAATATCTGGTTGCTGCGCTCTGACCGGCTCGACCATTGGGACGAGGGGCAGCAGATCATGGGACCGAAATACCCGTGGGAGTTCGTTCAGATGGGGAATTGCGGCTCCCCGATCGAGATTGACGAGGGCTGGCTGGTATTCACCCATGGCGTCGGGCTGGTGCGCGGCTACAGCATCGGCGCGTGCCTGCTGGACAAGGCGGATCCATCGCGGGTGCTGCTGCGCACGGCATCGCCGCTGCTGTTCCCGAGCGCGGAGCAGCGCGGTGGCTATGTGCCCAACATCACCTATAGCTGCGGCGCGCTGCTCCACAAGCGGCGCATCCTGCTGCCCTACGCGATCGGTGACGAATATAGCGCCTTCGCCATCGGCAACGTCGACGACCTGCTTTCGGTTATGGTCAAGGCCTGACGCGCGATCAGCGGTTGGACGGCACCGCTGCGGTGGACTCGCGCACCACAAGCCGCGCCGGCACCTCCACCGGCGCACGGTCGCGGGCGTCCGCGGCGGTGGTGATCAGCAATTCGGCGGCACGCGCCGTCACCTCGGCGATCGGCTGCGCGATGGCGGTGAGCGGCGGATGATGGAAGCGGACGACGGGCGTGTCGTCGAAGCTGACCACGGACAGGTCGCGCGGTACGTCCATGCCGCAATCACGCGCCTCGGCAATCGCGGCGAGCGCCATCTGATCGTTACTCGCGACGATGGCCGTGGCACCGGCCTCAATCAGTTGCTTCGCCGCCGCAATGCCCGAGGCATAGCTGAAATCGCCGTTCGCCAGCAGGCCATCGGCGGAAAGCCCCGCCGTCTCCATCGTCCAGCGCCAGCCCTCGACCCGCCAATGGCTTAGCTCATAGTCGGTGGGTCCCGCGATGAAGCCGATACGCCGATGCCCCAGCCCGACGAGGTGCATCGTCGCATCGCGCGCCGCCACCTCGTCACCCATCGTCAGCCGGAACCCGCCCCCGTCACGCAGCGACCCGATACGCGCAAAGGCGATCCCCGCCTTTTCCAGCAGGTCGGTGATCATCGGGTTGTGCGAATGGGGCGGTGTCAGGATCACGCCATCGGGTTGCAGCGCGGCGAGCGCGGCCGACAACTCCCGCTCGATATGGTCGCTGTGCGTGTCGACCAGCTCAAAGATCATGCGATAGCCATGCTGCGCGCAGGTCAGCATTCCGCCGAGCAGCATCTGGTCGATCCAGTCCGACCCCTCGCGCTTGCGCCAGTCCGCAATCGTGCGATCGCGATCGTTCAGCGCCAGCAGAAGATAGGATCGCGAACCGCCCATCCGCTGCGCCGCGATTGACGGCACATAACCAAGCGCCGCGATCGATTCCTGCACGCGTTGCATCATCTCGGGCCGGACATTGGGCTCCTTGTTGATGACACGGCTGACCGTCTGCAACGACACCCCCGCATGGGCGGCGACATGCTTGATGGTGACCGACTGCCGGCGACGCCCCATGACGATCCTCAGGCAGCGGTCTGGCGCGCGCCGGCGCAATAGCGGGCGACATAATCGGCATGGGCCGGCAACCCATTGACCGTGCGCGTCACCTGGGCACGCAGCGTCTGAAGCAGCCGCGCCAGTTCCTCGTCGGTCAGCTTGTCGGTGATCGGATGCCAGGCATGCGGCTCGATCCCCTGCCCCAGCAGCACCTGCAGCCAGCTATGCTCCGCGAACAATTCCTCGTTGCGGCGGAACACACGCGCCGTGTCGCGGAACAGCTCGATCTTCTGTTCGAGACTGTCGGGGATCGGCATTGCGGCGCATTGCCGCCAGAACGCGCTGTCGCGCCGGTCGGTGGCCTTGTAATGCAGGATCAGGAAGTCGCGGACCTGCACCATGTCGGCGTGCTGCTGATCATTGAACTCGGCAATGTCGCGCGGGCTGATCGGTCCGGCTGCCGGCATCATCCGGATCAACCGCAGGACGGCGCGCTGGATCAGGTGGATGCTGGTGGACTCCAGTGGCTCCATGAACCCGCCCGACAGGCCGACGGCAACGCAATTGCGATGCCATTGGCGACGCCGCACCCCTGTGGTGAAGCGCAGGTGATTGGGCTGCGTCAGCACCTCACCCTCGACGTTGCCGAGCAGCCGTTCCAGCGCGTCTTCGCGTGACAGATAGCGACTGCACCACACGATGCCGTTTCCGACCCGGTGCTGCAGGGGGATGCGCCACTGCCATCCGGCATCATGGGCCATGGCGCGGGTGTAGGGCACCGCCGGCCCCACGCTCGCCGTTTGCACCGCGATCGCGGAATCGCACGGCAGCCAATGGGTCCAGTCATCGAAGCCGGCGTGCAGCGCGCCCTCGATCAGCAGGGCGCGGAATCCTGTGCAGTCGAGGAACAGGTCGCCGGCGATCGCGGTGCCATCTTCCAGCACCAGCGCCGCGATGTCTCCGCTGTCGCCATTCAGCTGTACCGTGCCGATCTTGCCCTCGATCCGCGCCGCCCCGTCGCGCTCCGCCATCCCCCGCAGGAACTTCGCATAGAGGCCAGAATCGAGCTGGTAGGCATAGTTCAGGCGATCGTCAGGCAGATGCGCGAACTTCCCCGCAAGCGCCGCCTGGAGCTCAACCGAATAATCGCCAAATGGCGCCTGATGCCCCTTGGCGCGCCCAGCGAGCCAGAAATGCTGAAATCCCGCTGCCCAATGATCCTTGCCGGTCAGGCCAAAGGCGTGAACGTAGCGATCGGTGCCATTGCGCCAGCCATCGAACACGATACCAAGTTTGAAGGTGGCATCGGTCGCCGCCATGAACTCGGCTTCGTTGATGCCGAGCAAGCGATTGAAGCCGACGATCGGCGGGATCGTGCTTTCGCCGACGCCGATCGTTCCGATCGCCTCAGATTCGACCAGCGTCACTTGTGCCGCGCGGCCCATGGTGCGCGCAATCGCCGCCGCGGCCATCCAGCCGGCGGTGCCTCCGCCCGCAATGACGATCCGGCGCGGCGTCACTTGCTGAGCTGCCGCAACAGGAAGCCGCGGATCCGCCCGGCCGTTTCAGGATCAAGCGGGCCGAGCACGCTTTGTGCCTGCGTCGGGATGTGCGCACGCGGAAGATCGGGGTCACCGAACACGTAATAATCGAACATGTCGCGCCAATACGCCCGTTCGTCCGCCGGCAACTCGCGAATGGACATGATCGCGTGGTTCAGCGCGTCCTGCGGTTGCCCCAACCAGCGCGGCGTTTCCCGCCACCAATAATTTACCAGCACATTGAAGGGGTCGAGGCCCTCCACGTGATGCCACCAGAGCGACGGTATGTAGAGCGCGTCGCCCGGCTCCAGCACCACGGTCTGCGCCGCTTCCGCCGCCTGCGCGAAACGCGGATGCGCGGCGAGGTCGGGATTGTGGAAATCGACCATGCTGACCGCGCGGCCGGCCGGCGTGTTGTCGATCGGTCCCAGATACAAATTGCGGAACTGCTCACGCGAAAACAGCGTGAAGCGCCGCCGTCCCACTGCCACGCAGGCCAAATTGTGCGGAAAATCGTTGTGCGCGGCGATGCGCGTTCTGGTGCCGATCCAGATGCTCTTCAGCAGATCGCGATCACCGAGCGCGAGCGGATTGTCGCTGGTCAGGCCAGAGAAGAAAGCCTCCATGTCGATCGACGCAAGGTAGATCGGCGGGGCGTCCGGCTGGTCCTCGACGCTGGCGATGTGGCGGAAGATGTCGTGCAGCTTGCCCCGCCCGACGCGAAAGTTCATCGCCATCGTGTCGTCGTAGAACAGCCGCCCTCCGCTGCCCGGCTGGCCCACGGAGACGGTGAACGCGACGTCCTTGGCGCGTGCCGCGATATAGTCGCGCGCGGCCTGTGCGGATTGCTGCCCCGCCTGCACCAGCGGCCAGCAACGCACCAGGCCGCGCACGACGAAGGGGGCGGTGGCATCGCACAATGCCGCGTCTAGCGCGGTCGGATCAGCAACCGAGCGTTCGGGCACCGCCGCCATTTGCGCGAAGATGCCGGGCGATGCGGGCGGATCAGCCATGACCGTCGCGCTTGTTCTTGCGCGCGACGAGCGCCCGCAGGTTGCCGAGCGAGGCGAGTGCCATGAAGATTGGCATCAGATGGCCCTCTCCATGAAGCTCGCCCAGCGCCACGCCGTCTAGCGCGCGCAATCGGCCCTCGTCGATCACGTGAAAGCCGACCAGGCGATGCGTCGAACCATCGTTCAGCGTCACTTCAAGGGTCAGCGGCTCGAGAAGATCATGCCGGCGAAGCGCCGCGAAAAATGCCGTCGACTCCTCAAAACCGGCATGCAGCGCGCCGAGCCGGTCGGCGATCGCTTCGAGAAATGGCGTTGGCGTACCTTCCGGCTCGAACACGCGCACGCCCTCTTCGCCAGCAATGCGCGGGCTGCCGAAGTCGATATGGACCTGTCGCGCGCCGGACGCGTCGGGGCCACCGATCAGGAATGGCTGCACATCCAGCGCGAGCGGCACGTAATCGGCGTCCCAGCGCGTGCCCTCCAGGAACAGATTCTCTCCGGTCTCGAAGCCGAAGATTGCGTGCGCGGTGAAATCGTCACGCTCCGCATTCAGCCGGAAGAGAATTGGGTAATGCTGCTGCGCATCGCGGAACTCCGCCGGCATGACGACGCTCGTCATCACGCCATCACCCAGTGCTACGCCGCGATCGATACGGACGCGCAGGTCGCGATGGGCCTCGGGGGTCAGAATGGCGTGATGGGGGTTCATGCGATGATCTCGTTCTGCCGATCTGCGCGCAGGGCGTCGAGATAGGCACGATTGGTGGGAAGGCTGGCCGCAAGCGCGCGCGCGCGCTGCGCCGCCTGCCGGAGTGCGGCGCTCGCGGCGGGCACGCCCTCGATCCGCATGGGACCGGGCGGGGGCGGCGCCATGCCCATCCCGTACAGCACATATTGATAGCTGGCCGCGGGAAACACCTCGTCCACCATGCCAAGGTCGTGCCCGCTGGGTGGTTGCTCACGCCAGATCGCCAGCAGCCCGGCAAGGCTATGCGGGATCGACGCGCAATCGCGATTGTCACGCCAATAGGGCTGGCCGCGGTCGCTGAGCACGTAGTGAAGTTTCAGGAAGTCGACGATGCGGTCCCAGCGATAGCGGAACAGTGCGTTGAACCGGTCGGCATGCGCATCCATGCTCGCGCGGGTTGCGGGAAAGTTCGCCACAAGCGCATCCAGCGCCAGTTCGATCGTCACGATCGCCGACGCCTCCAGCGGTTCCAGAAAGCCGCTCGACAGGCCGATGGCGAGGCAATTGCGCTCCCAGAAGCGCGTGCGATGTCCCGAACGGAACGTCAGCTTTCGCGGGGCAAGTGCGTCCAGATTGGCAGCGGGCGTGGTCCGCCCGAGATACGCGCGCAAGATTCCCTCTGCCGCGTCATCGGTGAGGTGCGCCGACGAATAGACGCATCCGACGCCACGCCGCGTCGGCAGGCCGATGTCCCAGATCCAGCCTGCCTCATGCGCGGTGGCATTGGTGGTTGACGCAATGGCACTTCCCGCCGCCACCGGCACCTGCACGGCCAAGGCGCGGTCGTTGAATAGTTCGTGGCCACGGTCGATGAAGGGCACGCCGAGCGCGCCGCCAATCAACAGCGCAGCATGACCGGTGCAATCGATAAACAGATCGCCCTCCATCGCGCCATGATCGCGGCAGCGAACGGCGGCGATGTCCCCGTCGTGGCGGCGGTCGACCGACAGTACATGATCGCGGACATGGCGCACGCCAAGCCGCTGGGTCGCATGGCGACGAAGCAGCGCAGCCAGCTTCACCGCGTCGAGATGATAGGCGTAGTTCAGCGCACCGGCATAGTCCGGCATTGCCCGCTGCCTTGGTGCGAGATCCAGTGCGCAGGCCCGCGCCTGCGGCGTGACGGCCGCCGCAAAGCCTGGCTCTCCGCCAGCCTGCCACGCGGCAACGAGCGCGCGCGGATCGGCCTCGACCGGGGCTGAAAAGGGGTGAAGGTAGGAATCATCCGGCGCCCCATTGCGCCAGCTGTCAAAGCGCGAGCCTTGCTTGAACGAAGCGTCGCAGGCGAGCAGAAATTCCGCCTCGCTGATCCCGATGCGGGCGAGCGTACGGCGGATTGTCGGCCAGGTCCCCTCCCCGACACCGATCGTCGGCACGTCAGGGGATTCGATCAGCGTGACCTGCACGGGAGGTTGCGCAGTAGGATCGGCGCACGCCGCGATCGTGGCGGCCGCGAGCCATCCGGCGGTGCCCCCGCCGACGATCACGATGTTGGCGACCTGCCGTTTCACGCCCACGCTCACCTCTGTCGGCGCACCAACGCGCCGTTTCACCCATAAGAGCCGCCCGTCCATCGCGGAAGGGCGGCTCTCCGGGCGTCCGATCAGAAGTTGAAGCGGACGCCTGCGCTGTAGCGGGCAAAGCCCGGCTGCGAGAAGGTGACCATCCGGTCCGATCGACGATGCCCACGGCGCGCTTCGCCGGTCAGGTTGATCGCCTCCCCGAACACGGTGAGTCCAGGGATGAACTCATAGGCGACGCTCGCGTCCAGCTGGCCGTAGGATTCGACATAGGTCGGATCGAAGCCGTTGCTGCTGTTCAGGAACGACGCGCGCCAATTGTACGCAGCACGTGCCTGCAGCCCGAATTTGTCAAAGAACAGCACGGCGTTCGCACTGTCGCTCAGACCCACGAGCGCGAACTGGCTGGTGTTCGGGTTCAGCGCGTTGTTGAACTTCGCGTCGCCGTTCACGATCGTGTAGTTCAGGATCGTGCCGAAGCCAGTGTCCCAGAACCGGTGCTGTATCGCGAATTCCCAGCCGTTGATATTGGCGGTCTGGTCGCTGTTGAACGGCTGGTTGATCTGGAAGTTGAACAGATTGTCCTCGGGCAGGCCGAAGATGTTGCCGTTCAGATAGGTCACCCCGCCTGCTTCAACCTGGCCGGTGACCTGCGAGGATCCCGGGAAGTTGCGCAGAATGTAGTCGCGGATCTGGATCGCATCCGTCGTGCCGCCCAGAGCCGCCTGTGCGGCGCGATACCGCGGGCCGTCAGCAGGGTTGCGCAGGCCGAACGCCGACTGGTCGATCTGCGTGGTGCCGATGAAGTTCTGCACGTCCTTGTTGAAGAAGCCGACCGAGATGTAGCTTTCGCGGTTGTAATACCACTCGGCCGACACATCGATATTCTTCGACTTGAACGGGATCAGGTTCGGGTTGCCGTTGGTGCCGGTGCCGCCGCCGATGCGCGGGTTCGACGCCAGCTCAAGCCCGCCCTGCAGCACGCCATAGTCGGGACGCGTGATGGTGTGGCTGTACGACGCACGCAGCTTCACGTTGCGGATTGGCTCCATGTCGAAGTCGATCGCTGGCAACCAGTTCTGGTAGCTGCCCTTGGACGTGATGAACGAGCGCTCCGGCGCATAGACCAGCGCGAATTCGTTCGCTGCCGTCCAGCGGGTTCCCGTCGGCACCTGCACCAGCGCGTTGGAGGTAACGGTGGTCTGGTCGTAGCGTACACCAGCGATGATGTGCGCCGAGCCGGCCAGCAGGTCGAAGCTCGAGTTCACCTGGACGTATGGCGAGATCGTCTTTTCGCGCAGGCGACGGTCCGTGGTGAAGTCGGCAAGGCAGGTACCCGGCTGGGCCGTACCAACCTGCGGCGCACCGCAGATGTTGTACTGGCCACGCAGCAGCTCTGCCATGCGTTCGAAGTTGAAGCCCAGGATTTGCTGCGGCAGCGCCGCGTCGCCGGCGCCCGGCACGCCGCGGAACTTGTCCGGCAGGCTGATCAGGCTGAACAGATCGTCCGGCGTCGCTGCCGCACCGAAGCTGGCGCCGCGCGGGTCGATGCCGCCCCAGGTGTCGTTCTGGATGAAGCCATAGGCCGACCGCACTTCGTTATCGATGTACGAGAAGCCGAAGTCGACCGAGTCGAGGAACGCGCCCTCATGCTCGTACCGGCCCTTCAGCTGGAACTGGTTGATCTCGTCACGGAAATACGCGTTGCGGAACGAATTGCCGGTCGGCGTGACCAAAGATGCGTTCAGCGGGTCGATGCCGGGCTGCATCGAATAGGAAATGATCGGCAGCGCGTTGCGGAAATCGATCGTCTGGCGCGCCACACCGAACACGGCGCTGCCAATGTTGGTGCTGGTGCCATAACCGTTCGTCGGGCGCGATTCCGCGGTCGAGTGATGCGCGTCGAACGACACGGTGACGCCACCCGGCGCTTCCCAGTTCAGGTTGAAGCCGAGCGACTTGTTCTCGCTGACATTGGCGCTCAGCGCGCCGCTGTACGACAGGTCCTTACCCGGGCCGAAAGCCTCGCTGTAGAACACCGGACCGGCGACCGGGCCGTCGGTCCACTCGCTCGACACGTCGCCGAAGTTGAACCACACGCCAACGCTGTTGGAGCGCACTTCAACCTTGTTGCGCGAATAGGTGAAGTCGGCCGTCGCGGTCAGCGTGTCGGTCGGCTTGATCTGCAAGACGGCCTGGCCGTTGATACGCTCACGGTCGATGTCGCGGACGTTGTACGATGCTTCCTGGGGAATCTCGTAGACGTCATTGCCGGAGGGGCGGTTCACCTGCGCCGGATTACGCGGCAGCGAGCCCCAGTCGTCCTGCGAGCCGAGGAAGCCGTCGCGGAAGCCGACGAACGCCTCGTTCGCGCTCGCCTTGCGGCGCTGGTACACGCCGTTGACCATGATGCCGATGCGATCGTCAGCGAAGGTGGTGGAGAAGATGCCGGAAACTTCCGGCAGGATCTGGTTCTTGCCGTTCTGCGAGGAGTCTAGAACGCCGCGCGCGGCAATGCTGCCACGCATGCCCGGCTTGTCGAGTGGGCGCGGGGTGCGGATGTTGATCGACGAACCGATGCCGCCCGACGGAACAGCCGCGCGGCCGGTCTTGTACACCTCGACGCCAGCGATGCCCTCGGAGGCGAGGTTCGCAAAGTCGAACGAACGCGAGGCCGGCGCGCTGGCACCATCGCCCAGCGTCGACGTCGGCATCTGACGGCCGTTCAGCGTGACGAGATTATATTCCGGGCCGAAGCCACGGACGGTGACGAACGAACCTTCACCGTTCGACCGATCGATCGACACGCCGGTGATGCGCTGAAGCGACTCGGCGAGGTTGGTGTCCGGGAACTTGCCGATGTCCTCGGCCGAGATCGCATCAACGACGCCCTGTGCGTCGCGCTTGATGTCGATCGCCTGGCGCAGCGAGGCACGGATGCCGGTGACGACGATATCGTCCTCGCCCTGCGTCGGCTCGGAAGCCGTGGCGGGCGTTTCGGCAGGGCCGGTGCTGCCGACCGTTGCTGCCGCGTCCTGCGCCCAGGCCATGCCCGGGGCGGTCGCCAGTGCCGCAACCGATGCGCCAATCACCAGGCGCGAAAGCGAGCGAGCCGCAAAGCTCCCCATCAGAAAGTCCTCCCCTGTACCCTGCGTACGTCGAACGGTCCGCAAAATGCGGACTGTGAACGTTCACTTCTACCGCGCTCCATGCGGTGTCAAGAAGTCGCGGCCGAAACTTGTGAACGTTCCCAAATTGTGTTGTTGGCGTGCCACAAGGGGCCTTTCCGGACAGCATCAGGGGGATATCGACATGTTCAGGAACAAGCGTACTTGGCTCGGCGCCTCCGCTATCGCGATGCTGGCTCTTCAGCCGCTTGCCGCGCAGAGCGGAACGCCCAAGGCGGGCAGTGCGCGATCCACGAGCACTGCCGATGCGCGGCAGCGAGCGCAGTCGATCGTTGATCGCATGACGCTCGATGAGAAGATCCAGCTGCTGCACAGCCTGTTCCCGCCGATGGCCGCGGGCAAGACCACCAACGAACTGATCCCGTCAGCCGGCCATATCGATGGCATTCCGCGCCTCGGCGTGCCGCTGGTTCGTGAAAGCGATGCGTCGCTCGGCGTCGCCAATCAGGTCGAACAGCGCAAGGGCGATGTCGCCACCGCCCTTCCCTCCGCACTCGCCACCGCCGCCAGCTTTTCAACCGATATTGCGCGGGCGGGCGGCGCGATGATCGGCGCCGAGGCGCGGGCGAAGCGGTTCAACGTCCTTCTCGCCGGTGGCGTCAATTTGACGCGCGACCCGTGGAACGGCCGGAACTTCGAATATCTCGGTGAGGACCCCCTCGTGTCGGGCCTGCTGGGCGGCGCGCATATTGCTGGCGTCCAGTCGAACAAGATCGTGTCGACGGTGAAGCATTTCGCGCTCAACTCGCAGGAAACCGGGCGCATGATCCTCGACGCGCGGATCGCGGAGGCCCCGCTGCGCATGAGCGACCTCCTCGCCTTCCAGATCGCCATCGAACAGGGCAAGCCGGGCTCCGTCATGTGCGCCTATAACAAGGTCAATGGCGACTGGGCGTGCGAGAACGACTTCCTGCTCAACAAGGTGCTGAAGCAGGACTGGGGCTATCGTGGCTGGGTGATGAGCGACTGGGGCGGCGTACACTCGACCGTGAAGGCGGCCAACGCCGGCCTCGACCAGCAATCGGGCCAGGAACTCGACAAGGCGATCTTCTTCGGGGAGCCGCTGAAGGAAGCGGTGCAGGAGAACGCCGTGTCGCAGGCGCGCGTCGACGACATGGTCGTCCGGTACCTGACCGGCCTGATCGAAACCGGCACCTATGATGCATCGATGCCTGCGACCGCACAGACGCCGCCGTACAGCCGCAACGCGGACGTGGCGCAGCGCACTGCCGAGGCGGGGATCGTCCTGCTGAAGAACGACCGCGACGTCCTGCCGATTGCCCGGACTGCGAAGAAAATCGTCGTCATCGGCGGGGCGGCTGATCTCGGCGTCCTGTCGGGCGGGGGGTCCAGTCAGGTGCGCTCCGTCGGCGGTGCACCGATCGAAATCCCGCTATCCGAAGGACCTGCTTCGTCGTTCGTCCGCATCACCTACCATGCGTCCTCACCGCTGGCGGCACTGCGCAAGGCGCTGCCGGGGGCGCAGATCTCGTTCCTCGACGGCCGTAACCACAATGCCAACATTGCTGCGGCAAAGCAGGCCGACCTCGCCATCGTGTTCGCCACCCAATGGACAACCGAGGCGGAGGACGTGCCCAACATCAAGCTGCCCGACAATCAGGACGCGCTGATCGCCACCGTTGCCGACGCGAACCCGAACACGGTGGTGGTGCTCGAAACAGGCGGCCCGGTGCTGATGCCGTGGATCGACAAGGTGCCCGCCGTCGTCGAGGCCTGGTACCCGGGCCAGCGCGGCGGCGAGGCGATTGCTGCCATCCTGACGGGAGCCGTTAACCCGTCCGGGCGCCTGCCCATCACCTTCCCGGCCTCGATCGGCCAGCCGCCGCGGCCCGCGCCGGTGGGCCTCGACATGTTCAATGCGGCGGAGCTTGCCGCCGCGGCCAATTCAGCAGCGACGCCGGTGCCGGCGCCAAAGAGCTTCCCGGTCGATTATCAGGAAGGCGCAGACGTCGGCTACCGCTGGTACGAGAAGAAGGGATTGAAGCCGCTCTTCCCGTTCGGACACGGGCTCAGCTACACCAGCTTTGCCTATCGCAACCCGGTGGTCAGCGGTGGTGACACGTTGCGCGTGACCGTCGACGTCGTGAACACCGGCAAGCGCGCCGGCGCCGACGTGCCGCAACTGTACGTCGCGCGCGAAGGTGCGGGGCCGATGCGCCTCGCCGCGTTCCAGCGGGTCGAGCTGAAGCCTGGTGAGATGCGTCGAGTCACCCTGACGGCGGAGCCGCGCGTGGTGGCCGATTATGACACCAAGTTGCCGGGCTGGCGCATCGCTGCCGGCACCTATCGCGTGGCGATCGCACGCGACGCGACCGATCGCACGCTGGTCCGCACCACCACGCTGAACGCCCGTACGATGCGGCCCTGATCAGCTGCCCTCCCTCTCCCCGCGGCGCGGGGAGAGGGAAGTAGCGATTATCCCGCCATGCGGTGCATCGCACACAGCTTGTTGCCGTCCGGATCGCGCAGATAGGCAAGGTAGAGGTTGGCAAAGCCACCCTCGCGAACGCCGGGTGCGTCCTCGATCGCGGTGCCACCATTTTCGACACCCGCCTGGTGCCATGCGTTCGCCTGCTCCGGCGATTCCATCGCGAACCCGATCGTGCCGCCATTGGCGTGCGTCGCGGGCTGCCCATCGATCGGCTTGGTGACCAGGAACAGGCCGCCATTGTGCATGTAGATCAGGCGGCCCTTGTCGTCCTGCATCGCCGGCTTGCCGCCGACCGCGCCGAACAGCGCGTCATAGAATTTTTTCGACCGATCAATGTCGTTCGATCCCACCATCATGTGGCTGTACATTCACCCTCTCCCCTAGAACGCCGGTCATGCGCCGGCACGAACCCCATAGTCCGCGCCGGCGCCAGCGTCATCCCGGCTCAGTAAACCACGACGCTGCGGATGCTCTCGCCCGCATGCATCAGGTCGAAGCCCTTGTTGATCTCGTCCAGCGTCAGGCGGTGCGTGATCATCGGATCGATCTCGATCAGGCCATTCATATACCAGTCGACGATCTTCGGCACGTCGGTACGGCCGCGTGCGCCGCCGAATGCCGTGCCCTTCCAGACGCGTCCAGTAACAAGCTGGAACGGCCGCGTCGCGATCTCCTTACCGGCCTCGGCGACGCCGATGATGATCGATTCGCCCCAGCCGCGGTGCGCCGCCTCCAGCGCCTGGCGCATCACCACCGTGTTGCCGGTGCAGTCGAACGTATAGTCGCCGCCACCATCGGTCATGGCGATCAGGTGCTGGACGATATCGCCGACGTCCTTCGGGTTCACGAAGTCGGTCATGCCGAACTTGCGGCCCCATTCCTCACGATCGGGGTTGATGTCGACGCCGACGATACGCGCGGCGCCAGCGAATTTCGCACCCTGGATCACGTTGAGGCCGATGCCGCCCAGGCCGAATACGATCACCGTCGCGCCCGGCTCCACCTTCGCGGTGTTCACCACCGCGCCAACGCCGGTAGTGACGCCGCAACCGATGTAGCAGCTGGTGTCGAACGGCGCGTCGGGACGGATCTTGGCGACCGCAATTTCCGGCAGGACGGTGAAGTTCGAGAAGGTCGAGCACCCCATGTAATGGAAGATCTGCTGGCCCTTGTAGCTGAAGCGGCTGGTACCGTCGGGCATCAGCCCCTTGCCCTGCGTTGCGCGGATCGCGGTGCACAGGTTGGTCTTCTGGCTGAGGCACGACTTACACTGGCGGCATTCCGGCGTGTACAGCGGGATGACGTGATCGTCGGGCGCGACGCTGGTGACGCCGGGGCCGACCTCGCGCACGATGCCGCAGCCCTCGTGGCCGAGGATCGAGGGGAAGATGCCCTCACCGTCCAGGCCGTCCAGTGTATAGGCGTCGGTATGGCAGATGCCGGTCGCCATGATCTCGACCAGGACTTCGCCGGCCTTGGGCCCTTCGAGATCGAGCTCGACGATCTCCAGCGGTTTCTTCGCCTCGAACGCGACGGCGGCACGGGTCTTCATGGAGCGCTCCTTTGCTGATGCGCCGCCCTTTAGAGAAAAGCCCTAGCCCCCGTCACCCCGCGACAGCCGCAATCCAATGTACGATCAGGCGAGCGCCGCGCGAAGGACGGCGCGGGTGCCGCGATGGGCGACGTCATATTCCACCGTCGTCTGCAGGCTCTGCGCCATCGCGCGGATCAGCTTGGTGCCAACGCCCGTGCCGCCCGGCGAAATTCCGCCCGACATGCCGACGCCGTCATCCTCCACCGCCAGCAGAAATACGTCGTCGCCGTCACGATGGAGCGCCACGCGCACCTCGCCGCTGCCGCTGGGATAGGCATATTTGCAGGCGTTGCTGACCAATTCGGTCACGATCACACCGAGCGATACCGCGCGATCGGTGGGCAGCTGGATCGGATCAGCGACGAGGCGCAGCGCGCGCGGCTGTTCCGCGGTTGACCAGGTCTGGCCCAGTTCGTCGACCAGCGCGCCGAGATATTCGCGCATGTCGACATGCTCGACATCGCCGCCGGTATAGAGGCGTCGGTGGACCTGGGCGATCGCGCTGATTCGCCGCTGCGTGTCTTCGAGGGCCGCGCGGGCGGCCGGATCGGAGAGCGCGCCGGCCTGCAACCGGACCATGGCGGAGACCAGCTGGAGAGAATTGGCCACGCGGTGATTGACCTCGGCCAGCAACGCCTCGAGCCGGCGATTGGACAGGCGCAGCTCCTCTTCGGCCGCCGCCTTCTGCCGTTCGAGCTGCGCGCGGGCGACCACCGCCTTGAACGACGCGTCGAGCAGATCGAAGAAATCGTCGCCGACCGACTTCACGACATATTCCGACGCGCCGGCGCGCAGCGCGGCGACGGCAACGCGCTGTTCCTCCGAGCCGGTCACATAGACGACGCTGGGCGGGTCGGGCAGCTCGCGCAGACGGGCGAGAGTTTCCAGCCCGTCGATGCCGGGCATGTAGTGATCGACCGCGACCAGATTGAACTTCTGCTCGGCAGCGAGGCGCACGCCGAGCTCACCGCCATCGGCGGTCGTCACGTCCCATCCACGACGCGCAAGGGCACGCGACGCCAGCCGCCGAATGCCCTCGTCATCGTCGATGTAGAGAATCCGGTTCATCAGTCGGCGACGTCGGGAACCTGGATCACCGACAGGAACAGGCCGAGCTGACGGATCGCCTGGGCGAAGCTCTCATAGTTCACCGGCTTAGTGATATAGACGTTGGCGCCCAGATCGTAGCAGCGCTGGATCTCGCGGCTGTCGTCCGTGGTGGTCAGCACCACCACCGGCGTGCGCTTCACCGGGCCGTCGGAGCCCTTGATCTTCGCCAGGATGTCGGTCCCGCTCATGTCGGGCAGGTTGAGATCGAGCAGCACCAGCGCCGGGCCGTTCAGCATCGGCCCCTCGGGCGAGTTGAACAGATAGTCGAGCGCCGACGTGCCATCGAGGAAATGCTTGATGTCATTGAGGATGCCGGCACGACGGATGTTCTTTTCGATCAGCCGGGCGTGACCCTCATCGTCCTCGATCATCACGATGCTGACGGATTGATGTGCGTTCATGGTTTTTCCTGCAGGGTCAGCGTCTTTGGAAGCGATACGCGGAAGGTGGCCCCTTCGCCAAGCGCGGACCGCAAGGTGATCGTGCCGCCCAGGCGATAGGCCAGGGCGCGGACATGTGCCAGACCAATGCCCTCGCCGGGCTGATCCTGGATGCCGGAGCGCCGGAAGAGATCGAACACGCGTTCATGGTCGCGCGGGTCGATGCCGCGGCCATTGTCCGCGACCTCGATCCAGATCCGGTCGCCAACCGTCCCGCCGCTGACGTCGACCTCAACGGGTCGATCGGGGCTGCGGTACTTCACGGCGTTTTCGATCAGGTTGGACAGGATCTGCTCCACCGCCACCCGGTCGCAGACGATGCTGGGCAAGGTGCCGCGGATCGTCAGCGTCGCACCGGTTTCATCCAACTTGTGCGCCATCGAATCGCGGATGCTGTCCACCAGCCGCGTCAGATCGAGCGGCTCGGGCGCGAGGACGCGGCGCCCCTGACGAGACAGCGCCAGGATCGCATTGATCAGGCGATCCATCTTCTGCGTCGAGGTGCGGATGAAGTTGATCGATTCCGGCAGATCCTCGCGCGCGGCGAGCCTTGCGTCCTCGGTCAGAAGCTCGGGCGCCTCGGCCTCCACGCTGTCGACCAGCGCGCCCAGCGCAGTGGTGGCCGCCTCCAGCTCCGAGGTGAAGCCCATGACGTTGACCAACGGCGAGCGCAGGTCGTGGCTGACGATATAGGCGAACCGCTGAATCTCGTCGTTCGCGCGCGAAAGGTCCGCCGTGCGATCGACCACGATCGCCTCCAGGCTTTCGTTCAGCTGCTGAAGCTGTTCGCGCGACTGCGTCAGATCACTGGTATAGCGGACGACGACCAGCAGCGAGGCGATCGCAACGGCCAGCAACAGCAACCCGGCGACGGTGAGCACCGAGTAGAACAGGTTGATGCCGCGTTCCTGCTGGCGATCACGCTCAATCAGGAGGACGCGTTCCTCCTTCGACATGGTGTCGAAGATGTCGCGTATTTCGCGCAGCCGTGCCGCGCTCATCTCCTCGCGGAATTCCGCGTTCGCCTGCGCGACCTCGCCATTGGCGACCAGATCGACCGAGCGTGCGCGCAGATCGAGCAGCTGCGACAACTCGCCTTCCAGGCGCGTGATGTTCGCCTGCTGCTTGGGATTGTCATAGGTCAGCTGGCGCAGCCGCTTCGCGGACCTCGGCAGCGCATTGGCAGCCTCGCGATAGGCCTGCAGGAAGCCGGGGGTCTCGGGCGCCAGGATATAGCCGCGACGGGTGGTTTCCCCCTGCTCGATCAGCCGCCGCATGTCAGCGATCGCCAGTTCCACCTCATAGGTGTGCGACACGGCCGCGCTGTGCCGGGAGAATTCGCGCGTCATCCAGGCGGCGGCAATGCCCGCGGCGATCAGCGCAACGAAGCCCACCGCCATGAAGGCGATGAGCACGCGTCCGATCCGCCCTTCGCCGACGGCGAAGCCTTGCCCCTTTTCCGCTACCATCGTTGATGCGTCTAGGGACGTGCCGCCAGGAACACCAGAGCCGCTGCCCTATGATGGATCAAAGAAGGAGGTCCTGCGCGCTCATCCGACCGACCATCCCGCCGCCCCGGCGCCGCGCCAGTTCGGTTTCCGCGGTGAAGCGGACATCGGGATCGCGATCGGTGAGGAACTTCACGAGGCTTTCCTCCTCGATCTCGTTCCACGGCTTGCCGCGATCGGCACCGAAGCGAACGCGCGGCAGGAGCGCGGGGATGCTCGACCATTCGATCAGCTGGGCAACGCTCGTCTCGTTCAGCTGATCGCGCAGATGATGGGCGGTGACATAGGCGTCGGGAAAGGCACGGTGCGCCGGCAGCCCGCGTTCATGCTCCAGCCCGTCGGGCTTGCGCCAATAGCGCAGCACCTGGTTGGAGAAACTGGGGCTGTCGGGCCACAGACGCAGCGCGCATTTCCAGGTGCAGATCCATTGTGCGCCGTGAGTCATCGCCGGGGTGCAGAATTGCTGTTCGAAATCCGCCCGGTGCGCCGCCAGCGCGACGCGCCGGGGATAGGGATCAAGCACCGCGCGCGCGACATCGTGCCACCAGGGCGCGTCGGCGACATCCTCGTCACGGATATGGTGGATCGCCTGGGTGATCGGGGGCATCGAGCGGCCCGGATTGACCAGCCGGCTGCCGCCCTCCCCGTACAATTCCCAGCGGCCGTCGGCGCCCAGCGCGACATCCTGCCAGCCGATCTCGCACACGCCATGGGTGGGTGGGGCGTTGCCGGTGGTCTCCAGGTCGATGACGCGAATGATGCTGGGTTGCTGACGCATGGACCCCATGTGGAGATTGCGAGGGTTCCTGTCATCACCTGCGTGTCAGCCGCGCCGACGCCGGGCCGGGCGGCGCGCCCTGCGGCGTCACGCTGTGAGGCGGTGCGGGGCTGAACTCAGGCGCGCGACACGCCGCTTTGCGCCAGTTGCGCGTCGATCGCCGCGATCAGTCGGCCGAGCGCCTCCTCGTCGCGTGCCTCGGCCCGCGCGGTCAGCATCGCCTGGGTATTGGAGGCACGCAGCAGCCACCATCCGTCCGGCGTCGTCACGCGTGCGCCATCGGTGCGGTCGACCTGCGCGCCTGCGGCGGCGAGCCGGGCAAGTACCTCCTCGACGACCGCCTCGCGGCGATCCTCCGCCACCGGGAAGCGCAGTTCCGGGGTGGAGACAAGATCGGGCAAGGCATCGCGCATCGCGCTGAGCGACACGCCGCTTTCGGCGACGGCGCCGATCAGCGCGACTGCCGCGTAGAGCGCATCGTCATGCCCGCCCAGTTCGGCGAAGAAGATATGCCCGCTCATCTCCCCGGCGAGCGGGGCGCCGACCTCATGCATCATGGTCTTGATGTTGCTGTGGCCGCTTTTCCACATCACCGGCCGGCCACCGAGTTCGGCAATCCGGTCGAACACCGTCGCACTGGCCTTTACATCGGCGACGATCGGCGCGCCGGGCGCGGTGCGCAGTACCGATTCCGCCAGGATCGACAGCAATTGGTCGCCCGCGATCACCCGCCCGTGCCCGTCCACCACGCCGATGCGATCACCGTCGCCATCAAAGGCGAGGCCGACGTCGAGGCCCTTGTCCGCCACCAGCGCGCGCAGGGCGGCGAGGTTTTCCTCCTCCGTCGGGTCGGGATGATGATGGGGGAAGCGGCCATCGACGGCGGTGAACAGCAGATGATGCTCGCCCGGCAGTGCCGCCGTCAGCCGCTCGATCGCCGGCCCGGCCGCGCCATTGCCCGCGTCCCAGCCGATGCGGAACGACGGCAGGTCGCGGCCGCGGGCCAGCAGGATCGCGACATAATCGTCCAGCACGTCGGCCTCATCGACCGTGCCGCTGCCGCTCGCCAAGTCACCCTCCGCCGACAGAAGCGCCAGCGCCTCGATATCGCGGCCGAAAAAGGGGCGATGGCCGAGGACCATCTTGAAACCATTGTCGTCGCCGGGATTGTGGCTGCCCGTCACCTGAATGCCGCCGTCGACCGCGGCGTGGCGCTCTGCATGATAGAGCATCGGTGACGGGCCGATGCCGATGCGCAGCACATGGATGCCGCTTTGCGTCAGGCCACGGACCAGGGCCTCCTCGAGCATGGGGGAGGACAATCGGCCGTCGCGCCCGACCGCGATGCGGGTGCCGCCGCGCTGGGCGACGATCGTTCCGAACGCCCGGCCGATCGCGGCTGCATCGTCGGCGCCGAGATTGCGGCCGACCGTGCCCCGGATGTCATATTCCCGCAGGATGGAGGGGCACAGGCGATGGTTCATCGCGCCAGCCTAGAGAGGGGCGACCCGGACCGCCATGGCCCGTCGCCACGGACGGTCCCAAGATTGGGCACGTTCCGGCGCGCCGGCGTCAAGGCGCGCCACATGGGGGCCGGGCGGGCGGGCATTTCGCTATGCCGCCCGGCGGGGGTGTCCGGCGCGACCTGCACGCCGGCCCTTCCCTTATCGGCCGGTCTGCTTCTGCGCAGCCGGATCGACCGACGGCGCGCCGCTTGCCGGCGTCGCGGCATTGGCGATGTCACCGGTTTCGCCGCGCACGTCGGTGGCGACCGCGTCGACCGCATTGGCCGCTTCCGGCGCAGCGCCGCCAGCGCCCTCGACCGCATTGCCGCCGTCGGTGGCCGGTGCCTCGCCCGCCGCCGGTGCTGCCGGCAGCGGCAGGTTCGAGCCCTGCTGGTTCATGTACAGGATCAGATTGGCGCGATCCTGCGGGTTCGACAGGCCGGCAAAGGTCATCTTGGTGCCCGGCGCGAACTTACGCGGGCTGGTGAGCCACGCGTTCATCTTGTCGAAGTCCCAGTTGCCGCCGACCTTCTTCAGCGCATCGGTGAAGGCAAAGCCGCCGCGGCCATGCGCGACCGGATCGCCCATGATGGCGTACAGGTTCGGCCCGATGCCGTTGGCGCCACCCTGGTTGATGGTGTGGCAGGCAGCGCACTTCTTGAAAACGTCGGCGCCCTTGGCGGCATCCGCGCTCGCCAGCAGGGTCGCGATCGGAACCTCGGCCGCGCCGCCGCCGCCAGCCTCCTCGGCTGCTTCGATCGGGTAGCCCTGCTTCTCCACTTCGCCCGAATGGAAGATCATGCCACCGGCGATCGACAGCCCCAGCGCGGCGCCACAGGCAGCAAGAACCCAGCCTGCAATCGTGTTGGTGCGATCATCCATTGTCTAAGGTCACCCCTCCAAAGTCGTGCGTCCATAGAAAAGCCCTTGGCGAACGGCAAGCGCTTGAGACGAACAAGATCGTCGCTTAGCGGTCAGAACGATGGAAAACTTCGCAGCGCCAGCCCGTCCGATCGTCGCCAGCATGATCGCGGCCGCCGAAAACGCGCCCGAACGAACGGTGGCTTTTCAGGGAGCTCCGGGCGCAAACAGCCATGTCGCGGTGCGCGAAGCCTTTCCCGACGCGCTGCCGCTGCCGTGCTTTTCGTTCGAGGATGCGATCGACGCGGTGAAGCGCGGGATCGCCGATCGCGCGATGATCCCGATCGAGAATTCGCTGCACGGGCGCGTCGCGGACATCCACTTCCTGCTGCCCGAATCCGGGCTGGTCATCACGGGCGAGCATTTCCTGCCGATTCGCCACGCGCTGATGGGGGTGGGCGAGCGGGCCGATGTGCGCGAGGCGATGAGCCATCCGCAGGCGCTGGGGCAATGCCGCCACTGGCTGAAGGCGCATGATATCCGCCCCGTGGCCTATCCGGATACGGCGGGCGCCGCCGCCGAGGTGGCGGAGCGCAACGTGCCGTCGATCGCCGCGCTCGCCCCGCCCGCGGCCGCCGACATCTACGGGCTGAACCTCCTCGCCACCGACATTGCCGACGCGGATCACAACATGACCCGTTTCGTGGTGCTGGCGCGTGGCGGCAAGCCGCCGGTCGGCGACGGGCCGTGGATGACGACGTTCATCTTCGAGGTGAAGAACGTGCCTGCCGCGCTCTACAAGGCGCTGGGCGGCTTTGCCACCAACGGCGTCAACATGACCAAGCTGGAAAGCTACCAGCGCGGCGGGACCTTTGCCGCGTCGGATTTCTACGCCGATGTGGAAGGGAAGCCCGGTGACCTGAACTTCGACCGCGCGATGGAGGAACTGGGCTTCCACACCAAATGGGTGCGCGTGCTGGGCACCTATCGGCAGGCGCGCAAGCGCGGCTGAGCCGGGCGGCTTGCGTCCTGCCGCGCCTGTCGTATCACAAGCAACGACATGGCGTGGGGGTTGATGATGCGGAAGATGTTGCTTGCTGGCGTGGCCTTCACTGTGGCGGCCAGCGCCGCTGCGCAGATGCCGGCCCCGCCGCGGCCGGCGAAGAAGCCGCATCAGGTCACCTCGCCCAATGGCACGCGGACCGACGAATATTACTGGCTGCGCGACGACACCCGGAAGAACCCGGAAATGCTCGCCTATCTGAACGCCGAGAACGGCTACACCGATGCCGCGCTCGCGTCGCTGAAGCCGCTGCAGGACCGGTTGTACCAGGAGACGGTCAGCCACATCAAACAGGACGACAGCAGCGTCCCCTATCGCAAGAACGGCTATTGGTATCAGACGCGGTTCGAGACCGGTGCCAATTACCCGATCATCGAGCGCCGCAAGGGCGAGAAGACGGCGCCGGCCGAGATCCTGTTCGACCAGCCGGCGATGGCGAAGGACCGCAGCTTCTTCGCGCTGAGCGACTGGCAGGTCAGCCCGGACAATCGCCTGGTCGCCTATGCCGAAGATACCGTCGGCCGCCGTCAGTACACGCTGAAGGTGAAGGACCTCGCCACCGGGCAATTGCTCAGCGACACGATCACCAACGCGGAGCCCAACATCGTCTGGGCCGGTGACAATCGCACGATCCTGTATGTCGCCAAGGTTCCGACCACGCTGCGCGGCTACAAGGTGATGGCGCACGTCCTGGGCACGCCGGTGGCGCAGGACAGGCTGCTCTACGAGGAGAAGGACGACACGTTCCAGATGGGCATCGGCCGCACCACGGACGATCGCTTCATCTGCGTCTTCGTCCAGTCGACCGTCAGCAACGAGCAGCGTTGCGCGCCCGCTGCGACCGCGCCGGCCAGTTTCCAGACGATCGCGCCGCGCAAGCGCGATCTGCGCTATTCGGCCGATCACATGGACGGCCGCTGGATCATCCGCACCAACCTCAACCACAAGAATTATACGCTGATGACGGTGGCCGACGATGCGGTCGCCGGCGGAACGGCGGCGTGGAAGGCGCTGACGCCGGCCAGCGACACCGTCTTCATCGAGGATTTCAAGCCGTTCGCCGGCTTCATCGCGATCAACCAGCGCGAGGGCGGCAACCGAATGATCCGCCTGCTCGATGCCGCGGGCACCTCAATCCCGGTCAAGGCGGACGAACCCGCCTATCGCATGACGCTGGACGTCAATGAGGAGCCGGACACGCCGTGGGTGCGCTACACCTACGGATCGCTCGTCACACCGACGACCACCTATGAGGTGAATGCGAAGACGGGCGAGCGCCGCGTGCTGAAGGTAGCGCCCGTTCCCGGCTATGATCCGGCCAATTATGTCACCGAGCGGGTCTGGGCGACGGCGCGGGACGGCACCAAGATCCCGGTCAGCCTGGTGTACAAGAAGGGCGTGAAGCGCGACGGCACCGCCCCGCTCTTCCAATATGCCTATGGCAGCTACGGATCCTCGACCGATCCGTCGGTCGATCCGGGCCGCATCGGCCTGCTCGATCGCGGTGTCGTCTATGCCATCGCGCACATCCGCGGCGGGCAGGAAAAGGGCCGCCAATGGTATGACGACGGCCATCTGCTGAAGAAAAAGAACAGCTTCACCGACTTCATCGACGTGACGCGCCATCTCGTCGCGCAGAAATATGCCGCCAAGGACCGTGTCGCGGCGATGGGTGGTTCGGCCGGCGGCCTGCTGATGGGCGCGGTCGCGAACATGGCGCCCGAGGATTACAAGGTGATCGTCGCTCAGGTGCCGTTCGTCGACGTGGTGACGACGATGCTCGACGCCTCGATCCCGCTCACCACCTTCGAATATGACGAATGGGGCAATCCGGCGCAGAAGCAATATTACGATTATATGCTGAGCTATTCGCCCTATGATCAGGTGGCGGCGAAGAATTATCCGTCGATGTACGTCGGCACCGGGCTGTGGGACAGCCAGGTGCAATATTACGAGCCGGCCAAATGGGTCGCCCGCCTGCGCGAGAAGAAGACCGACAGCAATCCGTTGCTGTTCCGCGTCAACATGGAGGCGGGCCACGGCGGCAAGTCCGGCCGCTTCGAACGCTATCGCCAGAACGCCGAATGGGGCGCGTTCGTGCTGCAGCAGCTGGGCGCCGCGGAATAACGGCGCCGTTCCTGCCATCATCCCGGGCCAGCCCCGGGGTGATGGCCGGGCATCATCCCTACGCTGCCCAGCGGGTCAGCAGCGTATGGGCGATCGCGTAGTTCGGCGGCGCCACGAACGGTCCGTCGCCGGCAAGCGCGGCGCGCACCTCGTCACGGGTGAACCATCCCGCCGTTTCCAGCTCATTGTCGTCCAGCGTGATCGCGTCATCGTCGGCGATCCCGATGCAGGCGATCATCAGCTGTGAGGGGAAGGGCCAAGGCTGGCTGGCGACATAGCGCACGCCGGAGACGCTGACGCCGGCCTCCTCCTGAATCTCGCGCGCGACCGCTTCCTCGATCGATTCGCCCGGTTCGAGAAAGCCCGCCAGCGCCGAATAGCGCCCTGCCGGCCAGCTCGGCTGGCGCCCCAGCAGCGCGCGGCCGTCATGTTCCGCGATCATGATCACCACCGGGTCGACGCGCGGGAAATGCTCGGTCGCGCAATTGCCGCACTTGCGCCCCCAGCCGGCGCGGAAGGATTCGGTCAGCGTGCCGCAATTGGCGCAGAAGCGATGCCGCGCGTTCCAGTCGAGCACCGAACGCGCCATGGCATAGGTCGCGGCCTCACCCGCCTCCAGTTGGTCGAGCGCGCGGAACAGCGCGGGGGAGCGGAGCGGCGGCGCCGGCACGCCCTCGGGCGCGGCGGCAAAGCGCGGCCGGCCCTCGTCGAAGCCGAGAAGCACGATATGGGCGTCGTCGGGCGCCTCGGTCACCATCGTCCAGCCGAGGCGGCCATCCTCGGTGATCTCCGGGTCGTAACCATCGAGCTTCAGCAGCCGCGCGCGCCAGTCGCCCATCGCGGCGGCGAATGCCTCGGCGTCGTTGCGATGGTCGGCGACTCGGCTCAGCGTGCCGCCGGTAAAGCCCGGCATTGCCTGTGCCCCGCTCACTTCGCGCGCATCCGCATCGTGTCGCGGGCAAGCGCCGCAGGGATGCTCTGCCGCAGGCCCCATTTCTCGGCCGGAAAATATTGCACCATCACCGTGCCGCGCATCTTTCGCGCCGGATCGACCCAGGCGATCGTGCCCGCCGCGCCGCCCCAGCCGTAGGTGCCCTTCGACGGACCACCGTTGGGCGCGTCCTCCAGATAGACCGATCCGCCAGCGCCAAAGCCCATCTTGGCCGACATGGCGCCGCCGGTGCCGCCGCCGATGCCACCAAAGGCAACGCCCGCCGGCAACAGGTTGGACATCGCCAGCGCCGCCGTCTCCTGCTTCATCACCTGCTTGCCGTCCAGCGTGCCGTCGTTGCTGAGCATGTGGAGGAAGCGGTCATAATCGCGCGCGCTCGATACCAGGCCCGCGCCGCCATAGGGAAAGCTCGGCGGCTGGAGGTAGACCGAGGTCGCACCCGGATCGATCGGGGTGCGATTGTCGCCAACGAACACGTAATTGGTCGACAACCGCCCCATCTCGCTCGCCGGCACGCTCCAATAGGTGGAGGTCATGCCGAGCGGATCGAGCAGCCGCGTCTGGACGAAGCGGTCGAACGGCATGCCGCTCGCTTTCTCGATCACCGCGCCCATCACGTCGAGGCCGATCGAATAGACCCATTTGGTGCCCGGCTCCGCGATCAGTGGCACGCTGGCGACGCGGTTCGCGAACTCCGCCAGCGTGGCGGGGCGCGTGGTGCGTGCCTTCGCCTCCAGCTGCGTGTTCACCTGCGCCGGCAGGATGCCGAGCCGCTCATATTCCTTCAGCAGCGGGCCCTTGGCCGAGATATTGTAGCCGAGGCCCGCCGTGTGGGTGAGGAGGTTGCGGATCAGGATCGGGTTCTTTGCCGGCACGCTGTCCAGCGACGTGTCGGGGCTGGTCAGCACCCGCATGTTGGCAAAGCCGGGAATGTATTTGCTGACCGGATCGTCTAGGCTGATCTTGCCGTCCTCCACCAGCAGCGTCGCGGCGATGCCGGTGATCGGCTTCGTCATCGAATAGATGCGCCACAGGCTGTCCGGGCCGGCGGCGGGCGCATTGGCGCCGTCCGCGATCTTCCCGGCTGAGACGAACTGCGTGGGGAAATCACCAATGCCGAACGCGCCGACGATGCCGGGCATCTTGTTCGATTGGACCAGGCCATCGAACAGCGCCTGCGTTTCGGTCAGCAGCGGATTGCCGCGCTGTGCGCCGGTTGCGGGTGCGGGTTGCGGGCTGGGCTGCGGGGCAGGCTGGGCTTGCCGGGCGGAGCCGACTCCCGCCGCCAGCGCCACTGCCGCCACTGTTCCGAACAGCCACTTGCCCCTCATCATTCCCTCCCTATCGCCGCCGCCGCTTTGGCGAACACCGTCGGCAATCCAGCGCCGGCGAGTTCATCCACCGGCCACCATTCGCCATCGGCCGACGCTGAATGCGCGTCCAGCCGCGCGACGGCAAGCGCGAGTTCCAACGTGAAGTGGGTGAATCCATGGGCGACACTTTGGTTCAGCATCACCCAATCGGTCGCCGCCGGCGCACCGTTGAGCCCGGGCTGGCTGTCCTCCCACGGCCCGGTCGGCAGCGCCCGCATGCCGCCGAGCAGGCCCTTGGCCGGGCGGCGCACCAGCAACACCTCGCGGCTGCCGCCTGCGCCCTCGCGCTCCAGCCAGAAGATCGTGCCGAACCGCGCCGGTCGCGCCTTCTTCGCCGGCTTCACCGGGAACGCTTCTTCCTCGCCCGCGGCATGGGCGGCGCAATCCGTCGCCAGCGGGCAGAGCAGGCATTTCGGGCGCCTGGGCGTGCAGATCGCCGAGCCGAGGTCCATCATGGCCTGCGCGAAATCACCCGCCCGGGCGTCTGGCGTCACCGTCTCCGCCGCGGCGCGCACGGCGGGCTTCCCGGCGGTGCGGAACAGCCGCGCCACCACCCGTTCGACATTGGCGTCCACCACCACCGCGCGGCGGCCAAAAGCGATCGCCGCCACCGCCGCCGCGGTATAATCGCCCAGCCCCGGCAGCGCGCGCAGCGCCTCCTCGGTATCGGGCAGCGCGCCGCCATGATCGGTCGCGATCGCGCGGGCCGCACGCACCAGGTTGCGGGCGCGGGCATAATAGCCGAGCCCCGCCCAGGCGGCCATCACCTCCGCCTCGTCCGCCGCCGCGAGGCTCGCCGCATCCGGCCAGCGCGCCACCCACGCCTCGAATCGCGGGCGCACCGTTGCCACCGTCGTCTGCTGCAGCATCACTTCGGACAGCCACACGCGATAAGGGTCGGGCCGCTCGCCCGGCGCCGCGCGCCACGGCAGCGTGCGGCGATGACGATCGTACCAATCGAGCAACTTGTCGGCGATCGAGCGCTTGGCGTCCACGTACCGGCTATGGCATGGGACGCGGGATGAGCAAGCGGGTCCGCGCCTCCGAAGCCGAACCGGCACGATCCAACCGTTCGCGCCAGGTTTCCGAACTGCTGCCCGCCGTCGGCGGCGCGGCGTTCCGTCGCTTCGGCTTCGTCCAGTCGTCGATCGTCACGCGGTGGCCGGAAATCGTCGGCGAGAAGCTGGCCGCGGCAAGCGCCCCCGAATCGATCAAATTCCCCGTCGGCAAGAAGCAGGACGGCACACTGACGCTGGTGGCGCGCAGCGCCCATGCGGTGATGATCCAGCACGTGACCCCCGAAATCATGGAGCGGGTGAACCTATTCTTCGGCTATCCCGCCGTTGCCAAGGTCGCGATCCGCCAGGGCGACGTGGCCGCCCGGCCGAAGCCGCGCGCGGTGCCCGAACCGCGGCCGGTGCCGGCGGAACTGGGCAACAGCCTGAAGACGATCGAAGATCCTGAATTGAAGGCCGTACTGGAGGCGCTTGCCGCCGGGATCGGCGCCACTAGTGGATTGCCCAGCATCAGATGAAGAAGCTTGCCCTGCTCGCCGCCATCGCCGTCACCGCGCCCCTTTCCGCCGCCACCCAGCGCCCTTGGGCCAATGTGGCCACCCCGGCGCCGCAGGGAAGCTATGTGATCGGCAATCCCGCCGCGAAGGTGAAGCTGATCGAATATGTCAGCTACACCTGCCCGCATTGCGGCCATTTCACCCGCGGTTCGGCCAAGGTGCTGAAGGGGCAGATGATCGCATCCGGCTCCACCAGCGTGGAGATCCGCAGTTCGGTGCATGATCGCTACGATCTGGTCGCCGCGACGCTGGCGCGCTGTTCGGGCCCCCGGCTGTTCCCCAAGATGCACGAGATGCTGTTCGACCGGCAGGAGGAATGGCTGAACAAGGCGGTCTCCTTCGATCCGGTCGGCGGGCAGAATCCGACCGGCAACACGCAGGGCGAAAAGATGCGCACCCTGGCCAAGGGCGCCGGGCTGATCGACATCGCCAAGGCGGCCGGGATGACCGATCCTGCGATCAACGCCTGTTTCAGCAACGAGGCGAACGTCAACGCCACGCTGAAGGTGGCGCAGGCGATGCAGGGCAAGATCAAGGGCACGCCGACCTTTGAACTGAACGGCAAGCTGATCGAGAACGCCGATTGGGCGGCGCTCGAACCGATGCTGCGCAAAGCGGGCGCCAAGTGACGCCCGACACCCGAACCATCTGTTCAACGGAGTAAAAGCATGAACCTGCGTCTTGCCGCCACCGCGCCGATCATGGGCGCCATGCTGGCGCTGCTCGCTGCCTGTGGCGACGGCAACACCACCAACACCGCAGCGCCCAATTCGATCGCCGCCGCGCCGGCGCCGGCCGGGCAGGACTGGACCCAGACGGTGTCGAAGACGGCGGACGGCGGCTATGTGATGGGCAATCCCAACGCGCCGCTGAAGCTGGTCGAATATGGTTCGCGTACCTGCCCGACCTGCGGCAATTTCGGCCGGACCGCGACTCGCCCGCTGGAAGACAATTACATCAAGAGCGGCAAGGTTTCGTACGAGTTCCGCGACTTCCTGGTCCATGCGCCGGACCTTGGCGTCGC
This sequence comes from Sphingomonas olei, assembly GCF_045369765.1. Lineage (NCBI taxonomy): Bacteria > Pseudomonadati > Pseudomonadota > Alphaproteobacteria > Sphingomonadales > Sphingomonadaceae > Sphingomonas > Sphingomonas olei. Next base: position 89,028 of record NZ_JBIQEU010000008.1, on the reverse strand, counting down.
GCTGCTCGGCCAGTGCGCCGGCCCGGCACCGTTCTTCGGCATGCTGGAGCAGATGTTCGTCGACCAGGACCAGTTCCTGTCCAAGCTGGAAAGCGTGCCGCAGGACTTCCAGCAGCGCCTGCAGAGCATGACGCCGGCGCAGCAGGCCGCGGCCTGGGTCGAGCATCTCGGCTATCTCGATTTCGTGAAGCAGCGCGGGCTGACCGAGGCGCAGGCGCGCCAGTGCCTGGCCGACACCAAGGGGATCGAGGATCTGGCCAAGGTTTCCGAAGTCGCGATGCGCGACAAGCAGGTCACCGGCACGCCGACCTTCTTCCTGAACGGCGAGAAGATCGACGGCGCGTCCTGGCCGCAGGTCGAGCAGGCGCTGAAGGCCGCCGGCGCTTAACCCATCATCGCTCCCGCTGCCGCCCGCGGGGCGGCGGCGGGATCAGATGCGCGCCCAGGCGTCGATCTCGTCCGCCCGGCGCTCCGTGACGATCAGGTCGCGTGCGCGGCCGTCCTCTACCGTCACCGACCCCGACCATTCGAAGGTCGCATTGCCGCTGAGCGTGACCATGCCGTCCGCCGAGGCGGAGGCGCGGACCAGCCCGCCGCGGTTGCGCACGGTGATCGGCTGGTCGAACGGCAGACGACCGGTGAGCCCCGCGACAAAGGTCGACGCGCCCATCGCGCTGCCGCAGGCGTTGGTGAGGCCGACGCCGCGTTCGAAGGTGCGAACGTAAACTTCCCGATCATTGCGCATGTGAACGAACGAGACGTTGGCGCGGTTGGGCAGCCAGTCGGGCGCGGCCTCGCAGATCGCGCCGATACGGACCAGCTCCGCCTCGTCCACCTCGTCGACGAAGGCGATGAGGTGCGGATTGGGGATGGCGACGGCGGTGAAGGCGAGCGTCGGCGACAGGCGCGTGATGGGGCGGTCGATGATCTGTTCCCCCTCGCCATGAAGCGGCCAATCCGCCACGGCGAGCGTCGCGGGGCCGGCGGTTTCGCGCACGGTATAGACGCCGGGCGCCAGATCGGCGTCGCGCGCGACCTCGGCCTCGCTGGTCTTCAGACGGACGGTCGCCGTATCCAGCCCAAGCGCTTCCAGCCCCGCACGCGCGACGCAGCGCAGGCCGTTGAGGCAGGTTTCGGGCTCCGACCCGTCAGCGTTGAAGATCCGCATGCCGAAGGCAGCCGCGCCGGCGCCGTCGGTCAGCAGGAGGATACCGTCGCCGCCGACCGGCCCCGCGCGATCGGCGAGCGCACGGGCGACATCCGCCCAGGCGGTGTCGGGGAGGTCCAGGCCACGCGCGTCGATCAACGCGAAATCGTTACCCGAGCCGTGGCATTTGATGATGTCGAAGCGCATGGCGGCGGCATATCGGCCGCCTGCTTCCGGTACGCAAGCAGCGGCGGGGGACACACCGCAGGTGCCGGGCGCTGCGACTATGGCAGCCGATAATGATCGGCGAGGCGATCGAGCGCCATGGTGAGCACCAGCCGGCCCGAGCGCGCCGGCCAGCCGAGCGCCTTTTCGGCGACCGGCAGCCCCTCGCCTGCGCACACCACCCGCCACAGCACGTCGGAGAGGCCGCGTCCGACGCCGGCCATCGCCGCATCGAACCGCCCGCGCGCGGCGAGATGCGCGCTGGTCGGATCGAGCCCCGTCCCTGCCCCGCCATCGACGCGCGCGGACCAGCGCATGGTGACCGATGGCGCGATCGCAGCCCGCTCATAATCAGTGCGCAACCGCTCCCCCGCCTCCACCTGCCGCGCATCGACGAGGCCGCGCGCGCTGAGCCAGGACAGCGGCGATTCGGCGACATTGACGGTGACGCTTCGCCCGCCGCGGCGCCGCGCCAACAGCCGCCCGTCCGGCGCGATCCCGCGCTCCTCCAGCATCCGCATCGGCAATGTTCTCCTTGTGTTCCGCACAAGCTCGTGCCACGGGGCGGCGCCTGTAGGACAGCGGAGACGATCGGCGCACGCGATACGCCGGGAACGGCGTCAGGCGTGGCGGCGCAGCCGCAGCCAGGAACCCAGCGCCCACCAGGCGAGCGCCCACAGCGCGCCCGCGCCCCATCCGGCCAGCACGTCGCTGGGCCAGTGCACCCCCAGATAGACGCGGCTGAACCCGATCAGGCCGACGAGCAGGATCGCGGCGCCAAAGATGTACCAGCGCGCGGCCGGGCGCGAGACGATCTGCATCACCATCAGCGCAATGGTGAAATAGACGATCGCGCTGTTCCCGGCATGGCCGCTGGGGAAGCTGGCGGAGGCGACCTCCACCAGATGATCGACCAGCGCCGGCCGGTCGCGCCCGACCACTGCCTTACCGAGCGAGATGGCGAGCGAGCCCGAGATGGTGCCGCCCAGGACGAGCGCGGCGGTGAGGAAATGGCGGCAGGCGAGGAGCAAGCCGATGGTGAGCGCTACAAGCAACGTCAGCACCGTGCCGCCGCCCAGCGCCGTGATGTCGATCATCGACCCCTGCAGCCACGACGGGCCGATCGGAATTGACTGGTCGCCCGCGGTACGCAGCGCGAGCATGATCGCATGGTCGAAATCGAACTGCGTGCCGCGCGCGATCGTCCCGCCGAGCAGCGCGACGATCAGCACCGCCCCCGCCAGCGCCGCAAGCGCGATAAAGGCATAGGGTGGATGGGTGATCCCCTGCGGCGCGGTCTGATCCGGCGTGGCGGGCGTGTCGGCAAGATGCGCGAGCGGGGATTCGGGAGCCATGCCGGGGGGTGTAGCAGGGAAAGGCGGGTGCGCAGTCCCCTTGTTAGGGGGGCGGGCGGCGGCGGGTCGTTGAGCCTTGGGCGGCGTGTTGCTATATTGGTATAGCAGGAGGCTCAGATGCTGGCAGTACGATTGCCCGACGAAACTGAACGGCGGCTCGAAGCGCTGGCGCGGCGGACTGGCCGAACCAAGACCTTCTATGCGCGCGAGGCGATCGAGGCGCACCTGGATGACCTCGAGGATTTCTACCTCGCCGAGGAGCGGATGAAGGATTTCCGTTCTGCCGACGCGATTCCGCTCGCTGCGCTGAAGGCCGAGCTTGGCCTGGACGATTGAGTTCGTTCCGGCCGCGGCAAAGGAACTCAAGGCGCTCGACCGGCAGGCCGCCCGGCGGATTGTCAAAACGCTGGAAGAGCGGATCGCGGCCGCCGACGATCCCCGCACGATCGGCAGCGCATTGGTTGGGGAGCACGCGGGCTATTGGCGGTGGCGGGTCGGTGACTATCGCGTGATCGCGCAGATCGAGGATGAGCGGGTGACGATCCTCGTCGTGCGGGTGGCGCATCGCCGGGAGGTTTATCGGTGAGGCAAGTGACCCCGCCTGCGACGGTCGAGCCATTCTGCGAGATTTGATGTATCTGCTGAAACGGCGACGATCGGCGGGGGCTGGGACGCGTCAATGTGCTGATCAAGGAATGCCAGCGTGACGTGTTTCGCGGCACCGGGAAGCCCGAGCCGCTCGGCGGGAACCTGACCGGCTGGTGGTCCCGCCGGATCAATCGCGAACATCGGCTGGTGTACCGGGTGAGCGGCAGTGGCGACGCGCAGACGCTGGAGATCGCGCAGTGCCGGTATCATTATTGAGGATGGCGCGGGGCCGCGGCGCGGGCAGCGGCCCTTCTGCACCTCCGATCGGCAGACAGCTGGCGTCTTATTCGACGTAGATGCCGGCGACCTTCCAGGTCCCGCCTTCGCGATTGAGCGCAACCGTTTCGATGGCGCCTTTCCTGTTGGCGAAATCGGTGCGGAACTGGACGGTGCGATTGCCATTGGGCGGCGCGGGCGTGTCGATATCGCTGATCAAGGTGCGGGACACGACCTTGCCGAGCGGCAGGCGCACCTTCTGCGCGGCGGATTGCCAGTTTTCGAGTGTGTTGGCGGTGCGGAAGGACTGGGCGGTGGCGGCATAGCTGTCCCGCCAGTTGGCAGCGTCACCAAGCTCCAGCCATTCCCGTGCGGCCTTCGCGCCCTCGCTTTCGGTCAGGGGCACGGTGGCGGCTGACGGGGATTGGTCGGCGGGCTGGGTGATGGGACTGGTCAAGGCCAGCAGGGCAGCGGCGATGGTGATCATGGCAACTCCTCCGATCGCCCAGCCAGTCGCTCGCGACGATCGCGGCGTTGGTGGGGATAGAGGCTCATGGTGTTGATCGTGGCCGGGCTGCGCACCCCGTAATCCGGTGTCCCCGAGGATTTCGGGGGTCGTGCCTTCCGCCTCGCGGAGCAGCCGTGCGGCTTCCTTGCTGCTGGAGACGGCGAGCTTTCGGCGTGCGTCGCGCAACCGCTCGTTGATCGTATGGACCGACAGATCGAAGTGCCGCGCCATCGACTTGGCGTCGTGCCCGACGAGGAGCAGGCGAAGCGTCTCCTTCTCCTTTTCCGTCAGCGCCTCAACTCCGGGAGCCATCAAACCTCACGCTGTCCCACCTGATCCTGACACTGAGGCTAGCGGAGCGACCGGCAAGCGTGACCCCCAAAACGATTGTACCCGCGGCTGGTGGGCCGCGGGTGCGGGAGAAACAATCGCGCGTGCGGCGTCAGTCGTGTTCGCGGTCACCGGCGCCCATGTAGAGCTCGCGGCCGGTTTCCTCGTAGACGCCGCTCATCTTGACCATGCCGGCTTCCGCCTCTTCGGTGGCGATGAAGCCTTCGCTGCCCTGGTTCTGCAGCCGGGCGAAATCGCGCACTTCCTGCGTGATCTTCATCGAGCAGAACTTGGGCCCGCACATCGAGCAGAAATGCGCGGTCTTGGCGCCTTCGGCCGGCAGCGTCTGATCGTGATACTTTTCCGCGGTGTCGGGATCGAGGCTCAAGTTGAACTGATCGCGCCAGCGGAATTCGAAGCGCGCGCGCGACAGGGCATCGTCGCGCATCTTGGCCGCGGGATGCCCCTTGGCGAGATCGGCGGCGTGGGCGGCGAGCTTGTAGGTGACGACGCCGACCTTCACGTCGTCGCGATCCGGCAGGCCGAGATGCTCCTTGGGCGTGACGTAGCAGAGCATCGCCGTGCCGTACCAACCGATCATCGCCGCGCCGATGCCGCTGGTGATATGGTCGTAGCCCGGCGCGATGTCGGTGGTGAGCGGCCCGAGCGTGTAGAAGGGTGCCTCACCGCACGCCTCCAGCTGCTTGTCCATATTCTCCTTGATCTTGTGCATCGGCACGTGGCCGGGCCCCTCGATCATCACCTGAACGTCCTGCGCCCAGGCGCGCTTGGTCAGTTCGCCCAGCGTGTAGAGTTCGGCGAACTGCGCCTCGTCATTGGCGTCGGCGATCGAGCCGGGGCGCAGGCCATCGCCCAGCGAATAGGCGATGTCATAGGCCTTCATGATCTCGGTGATCTCGTCGAAGCGCTCGTAGAGGAAGCTCTCCTTGTGGTGCGCGAGGCACCATTTCGCCATGATCGAGCCGCCGCGGCTGACGATGCCGGTGACGCGCTTGGCGGTGAGCGGCACGTAGGGCAGGCGGACGCCGGCGTGGATGGTGAAATAGTCGACCCCCTGCTCGGCCTGCTCGATCAGCGTGTCGCGGAAGATCTCCCATGTCAGATCCTCGGCGATGCCGCCGACCTTCTCCAGCGCCTGGTAGATCGGCACGGTGCCGATCGGCACGGGCGAGTTGCGGATGATCCATTCGCGCGTGTCGTGGATGTTGCGCCCAGTGCTGAGGTCCATCACCGTGTCCGCGCCCCAGCGGATCGCCCAGACGAGCTTGTCGACCTCGGTCGCCACGTTGCTGGCGACGGCGCTGTTGCCGATGTTGGCGTTGATCTTGACCAGGAAGTTGCGGCCGATCGCCATCGGCTCGGATTCGGGATGGTTGATGTTGTTGGGAATGATCGCGCGGCCGCGGGCGACCTCGTCACGGACGAACTCGGGCGTCACGTAATCGGGGATCGCGGCGCCGAAGCTCTCGCCGTCGCGGTGGTACTCACGCAGCATCTCGCGGCCGAGATTCTCGCGGGTGGCGACATATTCCATCTCGGGCGTGATGATGCCGCGGCGGGCGTAGTGCATCTGGCTGACGTTCTGGCCGGGCTTTGCGCGCAGCGGGCGCTTCACGACGTTGGGGAAGGGCTGGACCCCGCCCGAGCGGTCGGGCCCGAGCTGGCCGTTATCCTCCGGGCGGATCTCGCGCGCCTCATAGGCCTCGACGTCGCCGCGGGCCATGATCCACTCGCGGCGCAGCGGCGCGAGGCCGGCGTTGATGTCGATGCGGACGGTCGGGTCGGTGTAGGGGCCCGACGTGTCATAGACGTTGAGCGGGGGTTCCCCGCAGCCCGGCTCCAGATCGATCGCGCGCATCGCGACCTGCACCTTCGGGTTTCCGGGGACCGCAACGTGGATCTTGCGGCTGCCGCGGATCGGGCCGGTGGTGACGCCGATGGCGCCGCGTGCTGCTTCGATGGGGGAATCTACGTCGGCCATGTCTCACTCTCCAATAGCCGAAGAGCGAAAGACGGATTGCCGGTGGTGGCGCGCCGCTCCCTCCCTCCGCCGGTGTCAACCGGATCAGGTTCAGCGGGTCGGGGGCTCGTGCCCCCCTCTCAACCGCCGTCAGCGGTCCCCCGGGGATATGGCCGTTCTACGCGCCTGCGCCGGCGCGGTAAAGCCGGGCGCGATCGGTGCCGCGCCCGGGAGCAGGTCAATTGGCCGCGCTGGTCTTCACGTCGCCGTTCAGCCCGGCGGGGAAGAAGCCGCCCGACGAGACCGCGGCCTTGTTGAGGTAGAGCACGTTCAGCACCTGCGGCGCCGAGCGGCTGAAGGTGATGCCGTTGCCGTCCGCCGGCGTGATGTTCGCCGCGCCGTTCGCGCCGACCACGCCCTGGTCGAGATCGGCCCCGCCATCGAGCGAGTCGCGATAGTTGCTGAGCGTCACGGTCTGTGCGCGGATCGCGGGCCGTTCGTAGATCGCGGTGCGGATGAAGCCGGCATGATAGGCCTGCGCGCCGGCGATTCCCGTGAACGCCTCACGCGTGGCGTTGAGGTTGGCGAGCGCGACCAGCCCCTTGTAGGCGGTGACGATCACGTCCTGCAGGAAGAAGGCGCCGAGGAGGAAATTGTCCTCATTGGCATAAGGGTTGAACAGCTCCCCTGCGCCGACCGTGGTGGCATTGCGCGCCGCGGTGGTGAAGGCGCCGTCGGCAGCGCCGGAAATGTTGATCGCCGGCTGAGCAACCCCCTCCGCCGCGATCAGGGTGCGCAGCGCCACGACGCGGGCGCGGGCATCCTGGGCGATCTCGCGCGCGCAGGCGGCGATCACGGCATCGGTGAAGGGCACGGTCGACCCGCCGGTGACGGCGCCCGGCGTGCCGGTGCCGGTCAGCAGCGCCGCATCAAGGCCCGCCCCGGTGGTCGCATAGGAGAAATATTGCGCCTGGAGATATTCGAGCTGCAGCGCGAAGTTTAGCGCGGCGCGATCGGCGTTGCTGGTCGGGGTCGGCGTCGGGCTGGGCGACGGATTGGGCGCGGGGCCGTTGTCGTCGTCGTCATCGCCGCCGCAGGCCGACAGCAGCGCAAGCCCGCCTGCGGCGATCGACGCGCCCCCGGCAAGCTGGAGGAAACGGCGGCGTTCGGCGCGGCGCGCGGCGGCAGCGTCGAACAGCGGGGGAATGGTGTCCTGATCGGTCATGGCGATGGGATCCTGGAATCGAATACAGACGGGCGCGGCGCGCGCGGCCTCAGCCAGCGGTCGGCGAGGCCGAGGGCGTCGGGGTCGGAGTCGGGGTCGGCGCGGCCGTCGTCTTGATCGTGCCGTTCAGCCCGGCCGGGAAGAACCCGCCGGTGGAGATCGACGTGGCGGCGTTGAGATACAGGATGTTGAGCACCTGCGACGGGGTGCGCACAAACACCTGCCCCTTGCCGTTGAGCGGCGCCACATTGGCAACCGTCGCGCCGGAGGCGTTGGTGGTCGGGCGGACTCCCTGGTCGAAATCGCTGGTCGTGCCGTCCAGCGTGTCGCGATAATTGGAGATCGCCTCCGTCGCGTCGATCAGCGACGGCAGCGTCAGCCCGCGACGATAAAGGGCGAGGCGCACGGTGGCGGCATGTTCCGCCTCCACCTGCAGGATGCCGGCCACTGCCTCCGCCGTGGTCGGGGTGCCGAGGAAGCCGAGCACGCCGGCATAAGCGGTGACGCTGACGTCCTTCAGCATGTAGAGGCCGAGCAGGAAATCATTGTCGGTGCCATAGGGATCGAAGCCTGCCCCGGCGCCGACGAGGCCGGCCGCGCGCGCGAGCGTGCTGAACGCGCTGGTCGCCCCGGTGCCAAGGTCGATCGCCGGCTGCGCGACGGCATAGACCGTGCTGGCCTGCGCGCGCAGGAATTTCACATGCGCCAGCGCATCGGCGGCCATTTCCTGCGCGATGGAGCCGAGCGCGGGATCGGCAAAGGTCTTCTGCCGGCCGCCGTTCGCGGCGCCCGCCGTGCCGGTGCCCGAGGTATCGGCCGCCACCAGCGTCTTGCCGGTGGTGGCGACGGAGAGGAAATTGGCCTGCAGATATTCGAGGTTCAGCGCAAAGTTGACCGGATCGACCTCTCCCAGCGACTGGGCGCTCGCCTTGGTGCCGAGCGCCAGCGCGCCCGCCCCGACCGCGGCGGCGCCGGCCACGGCAGTGAAGAAACCGCGGCGGTGCACCCCCGCAGCGCCGGACGCCTGCGGCGCCTCAATCAACGGATCGGTCTGCGACATCGCGGCTTCCTTCTTCCTGTGCGCGCGCACCGGCAGGCGCGTCACCGCCGGTGCGTAACTTCGTTCGCTGTCGGGTTCCTGAACGGATCGACAGCTTATCCTGTATCGCTAGCGGGAAACGCGGCGGAGGGGAATGACTTACGCATCGACCGGGCGCGTCCGCGCGCCCGCTACGGCTGGCCAGATGGCGCGATCAGGCGTCGGCCCAGCGGCGCAGCAGGTTGTGATAGACGCCGGTCAGCTGAATCACCGCCGGGTCCCCCTGCCCCCGGTCGGCCCCGATCGTCTGCACCGCGCGGTCGAGATCGAACAGGATCCGCCGGTCGCCATCGTCGCGCACCATGGATTGCAGCCAGAAGAAGGACGCGACCCGCGTGCCGCGCGTGACCGGCGTCACGTGATGGAGGCTGGACGAGGGATAGACCACCGCATGGCCGGCGGGCAGCTTCACCCGCTGCACCCCGAACAGATCCTCGATCACCAGCTCGCCGCCGTCATAGTCGGCCGGATCCGCCAGGAAGAGGGTGCAGGAAATGTCGGCGCGGATGCGGAAATCGGTGCCGCGCTGAATACGAATCGCATTGTCGACATGCGTGCCGAACGTCTGGCCGATGCCGTAGCGGTTGAACAGCGGCGGAAATACTTTCAGCGGCAGCGTCGCAGCGAAGAACAAGGGCGAGCGGCCGAGCGCGTCGAGCACCATCTGCCCGGCCTCGCGCGCCGCCGCGCTGTCCTCCGGCAATTGCTCGTTGCGCTTGGCCAGCGCCGACTGATGGCCTGACGTCACATTGCCATCGACCCATTGCGCGGCGTCGATGATGCCGCGCAGCCGCGCGACCGCGGCGGCATCGAGCAGGTCGGGGATCGCGATCAGCATGGCGTGGCGTTCATCCTTGGCGGTCGGCGGGCGGAGGAAGGACGCGCCCTCCCCCCGCCCGCGCGATCAATAGCGGTAGGCGACGGTCAGCACCGCCGAGCGCGCGTCGCCCGGCGTCGCCCAGCCATTGTTGCGGATCCGCGTGAAATACAGTTCGTCACCAATGTTCTTCACGTTCAGCTGCGCGGTCAGCCTGGGCGAGATGTCATAGGCCAGATAGCCGTTGTGCACCCAATAATCGTCCGAGCGATAGATCGTCGGCGCGGTCGCGGTCGGCAGGTTGAACGCGAACGTCCCCTGATAGGTGACGCCATAGCCGATCGTCAGCCCGAACGGCAGGCGATAGGTGGTGAACAGGCTGCCCGAATGATCGGGCGTGTTCTGCAGCGGCGCACCGCGCGCAGGGTCGGGATTGGCGGGCGTGTTGCCACATGCCGCGCCGGGATTGGCAAGGCAGTAATCGGACACCGACTGGAGCAGCTTGGGCTTCAGATAGGTGTAATTGGCGGTGATATCCCAGGCGGGCGTGATCTTGCCGGTCGCACCGAGCGCGATACCATCGACGCGTGAGCGGCCGTCCAGCGCCTGATCGGGTACGGTCGGATCGTTGGAGGCGACACGATATTTGTCGCGTTCGTTGCGGAACGCCGCCGCGGTCAGCAGCAGCCGGCCGCCGAACAGCTCCGCCTTGGCGCCGATCTCGTAATTCTTGGCGGTTTCGGGATCGACGTTGCAGGTCGCGATGGTGCAGGCGCCGTTCACGGCGTTCTGCGACGGCGTCATCGCATTGCCATAAGCGGCGTAAAGGCTGACCGCCTCGACCGGCTTGTACACCAGCCCGACGCGATAGGAGAACAAGGTCGCATTGTTGGTGAGGCGCGGGCCGGGGATGATCGGCCCTTGCGGTGTCGTCGCCGTTGCGCCGGTGTTCGCGGCCAGCGCGTCGGTCCGGTAATTGCCGCGATTGTCCTCCAGCCGCAGCCCGCCGTTCAGCTCGACCTTGCCGAGCTTCATCGTGTCGAAGAGGTAGACCGCCCAGTTGCTGAGCTCACCCCGCTGGCGGCCCGATTCCAGCCGATTGATCGGACCGGTATAGACGTTGCTGCCGTATACGCGGCCGGCGGGACCGGGCACCACGACATTGGGATTGGTGTAGTTGATCAGCGGAAAGGAGGCATAGGCCGCGGTGCCGTTCGGATTGCGGTACACGTTGCCGGTCGACAGCGTGAACTCCTCCCAGCTGTACGATCCGCCGAGCACCAGCGTATGTTCGATCGCGCCGGTGCTGACCGTCGCGCGCAGATCGAGCTGGTCATACATCAACAGGTTGGTGACATCGCGGTAATTGCCGCGCGGGCCGCCGATCAGATAATAGCCGACGGGTGTCGTCGTCGGGCAGGCCGCGCCGGTCGGCTGGACGTTGCCCGGCAGGCAATAGGTGCCCTGCGGCGGGCCGACGATCGAGAGCTGCTGCACATTCTGCCACCGCGCGAGGTTGCGCAGCGAGACCCGGTCGCTGAATTCATGTTCGAAGATCAGCGTCGCACGGTCGATCGTGATGTCCTGCGTATCGACGTTGCGATAGCCGAAATAGTCGCTGCGATCGACGCCGGGCAATGGCCCGTTGTTGAAGGCGTTCTTGTAATAAGGAACGCCATATTGCGGGATATTGTCGTCTTCCTCGTGGAAGTAATGCACCGTCAGCCGCGTCGGCCCGCCCAGGCCGAGCGTGGCGGACGGCGCGATGCCCCAGCGCTTGTTGTATTCGACATCGCGGCCCGGCACGTCATTGCGATGTGCCATGGCGTTCAACCGCAACGCCAGCGTGTCGGTGGCGCGCACGTTCGCGTCGATCGTGGTGCGGTAATAATCGTCGGTGCCGATCCCGCCATCGACGCGGATCGCGGTCTCCGCCTGCGGCAGCTTCGTGACGAGGTTGATCGAGCCGCCGACCGAACCGGCACCCGAATAGACCGAATTGGCACCGTTCACGACCTCCACCTGTTCGATCACGAACGGGTCGCCGCGCGTATATTGCCCGCTGTCGCGCACGTTATCGACGGTGATGTCGCTCGACGCCGAATAGCCGCGCAGCGTGATCTGGTCGGACGGCGCCACGCCGCCTTCCGCCGCGCCAAAGGTGATCCCCGGCACCGTCGACAGCACGTCGCGCAGGGTGAGCAGGTTCTGCTCCTCGATCGTCTTGTTGGTGAGGATGGTGACGGTCTGCGGCGTGTCGCGCACCGGGCGCGTCGCCTTGGCGCTGGCCTGTTCGGAGGTCACCTGCTGCCCGGTGACGATGATGTCGTCGCGGCGGCGATCCTCGGTCGTCACCTGCTGCGGTGCGGGCGTGCCTGCGCCCGGTGCCGCCGTGCCCGCTGCCGCCTGCGCCGGCGCGCTGGCAATGAAGCCGACCGCTGCCAGTGCGAGGAATGACGGCGCCCCCGCCGAACCCACCCGTTCCATCATCTCTCATGCCCCCTGAACTGTATCAAATTGTGTCCGGGCAGCTATTGAGAGTCGTTCGCACTGTCAACGATAATGCGAGTGATTATTACTTATTGTCTGCTTCCGACAGGATCCAGCTACGCAGCGCGCTGGCGAGGTTGGGGGGATCGTCGGCCGCGATGCGCAATGCATCGACCTGCGCCACGAGTGCCGACAGGGGCAACGCGCGGCGGACGGCGGCGCGCTCCAGCGCCTGCCAGAACATCGGTTCCAGGCTTATCGACGTGGCATGGCCGGCGATGGTGATCGATCGCTTGACCGGGCCCGCAAAGCCGCCCGCGGGCGCGCTAATATTGGTCATGGCTGGATTGCATCGTGCGCGGGCAGGTGCTCGGGGCGGAGGGGCATCGCACGACCGTACAGCGAGGCGGTGGCGCAGCCTAGCCGCGCCACCGCCGGGAACGCCGCGCTATTCGAGGTCCGCTTCGCTGACGACGATCGGGTTGGCGTCGGAATTGCGCGACAGCGCCGACAGCGCAGCGTCGCTCACCTGGTCGATGAAGCGATTGAGCATCTCCACCCCGTCGCCATCCGGCCGGTCGCCGCTCAGCGCCTCGAGCAGGTCATATTGCACGGCGAACTCGTAATCGTCGCCGTCGACCTCCGCGGTGAATTCCACCAGTTCGGCATCGATGTTGTCGAGAATGCTGTTGTTGTCGATTTCAATCTGGCCTTGCGCCATCCTAGTCCATCCTTCCGTGGGTCGATGTCCATGTCCGTTGCGGGCACGCGGTCAGGCCGGCAGCACCCGCACCAGATCGCCGATGCCATCCCCTTCGAACCTGTCCAGCGGCATTTCGGGGATCAGCCACACCGGACGCTCCAGCTTCAGCACCGCGTCGGCGCGCATTGCTGGGTCGAGATCCTGCCAGGCACGCACCGCCGTCTCGAGGCTGGTGACTTCGGGCACCGCCGCGTCGCCGCGCGGCACATTTTCCAGCGAGGCGCTCATCTTCCAGTCGATCGGCGGGGGTGTCGCCTCGCCCCAGGTTGCTTCGGCCATTCCAGTCTCCGGCTCGCTGCGGTTTCTTTCCAATTGCCTTATCGCCGGAGACGGCGGCACGGTTCCCGCGCGGTCGCACTGGAGATGGCAACGCGCATCGACTAGGGCGCGATCGAAACCGCCCGGCAGGCGTTGACGGCCAGGCGCGCAAGAGAGGATCGATCATGACGCGGCATCTTCCCTGGATTGCGCTGGCCATCGTCGGTGCCGTCAGCCTGGGCGTGGTCGCCACCGTCCGGGGCGAGCCGATCAACGCGCTGTGGATCGTCGCGGCAGCGATTTCCGTCTATCTCATCGCCTATCGTTATTATGCGCTGTTCATCGCGCGCGCAGTGGTCGGGATCGACCCGTCGCGCCCGACCCCGGCGGAGCGGCGCGCGGACGGGCTGGATTTCATCCCCACCGACCGGCGCGTCCTGTTCGGCCATCATTTCGCGGCCATCGCGGGCGCCGGGCCATTGGTCGGCCCGGTGCTGGCGGCGCAGATGGGCTATCTGCCCGGCACCTTGTGGATCCTCGCCGGCGTGGTGATTGCCGGGGCGGTGCAGGATTTCATGATCCTGTTCATCTCCATGCGGCGCGACGGCCGCTCGCTCGGCGAACTGGTGCGGATGGAGATGGGCGCGATTCCGGGCACGATCGCGCTGGTCGGCGCCTTCATGATCATGGTCATCATCCTTGCCGTGCTGGCATTGATCGTGGTGCGCGCGCTGGCCGAAAGTCCCTGGGGGCTGTTCACCGTGGTCGCCACCGTGCCGCTCGCGATGCTGATGGGCGCCTATACCCGCTGGATCCGCCCCGGCGCGATCGGCGAGGTATCGGTGATCGGCCTCCTTGGCCTCATCGCGGCGATTATCCTCGGCCAGTCGGTCGCGGAAAGCGCCGTCTGGGGCCCGATCTTCACGCTGACGCCGGTGCAATTGTGCTTCGGCCTCATCGCTTATGGCGCCATCGCCTCGTTGCTGCCGGTGTGGCTGCTGCTCGCGCCGCGCGACTACCTGTCGACCTTTTTGAAAATCGGCGCGATCGCCGCGCTGGCGATCGGCATCGTCGTGCTCGCCCCGCCGCTGCGCATGCCGGCGCTGACCGAGTTCGCCTTCTCCGGGACCGGCCCGGTCTGGGCCGGGCCGCTGTTCCCGTTCCTGTTCATCACCATCGCCTGCGGGGCCGTCTCCGGCTTCCACGCGCTGATTTCCAGCGGCACCACGCCCAAGCTGATCGCCAATGAGCGTGACGCGCCCTTCATCGGCTATGGCGCGATGCTGATGGAAAGCGCGGTCGCGATCATGGCGCTGATCGCCGCGTCGATCCTTGATCCCGGCATCTATTTCGCGATGAACGCGCCGACCGCGATCACTGGCGGCGACCCCGTCACCGCAGCCGCCGCGGTAACGGCGATGGGCTTCCCCGTGTCGGCGGAGACGCTGGCGAACACCGCACGCGAAGTCGGAGAGACGACGATCGTCAGCCGCGCGGGCGGCGCGCCGACGCTGGCGGTCGCGATGGCGGAAATCTTCAGCGCGATCCTCGGCGGGCCGGGCATGAAGGCCTTCTGGTACCATTTCGCCATCCTGTTCGAGGCGCTGTTCATCCTGACCGCGGTCGATGCGGGGACGCGCGCCGGCCGCTTCATGCTTCAGGACCTGCTCGGCCTCGCCGCGCCGCGCTTCAAGGAAACCTCCAGCTTCCTGCCCGGGCTTATCGCCACCCTGCTGTGCGTCGGTGCCTGGGGCTTCTTCCTCTATCAGGGGGTCACCGACCCGCTGGGCGGGGTGAACACGCTGTGGCCGCTGTTCGGTATCTCCAACCAGATGCTGGCGGCCGTTGCGCTGATGCTGGCGACGGTGGTGCTGTTCCGTATGAAGCGCGATCGCTTCGCCTGGGTGACGATCGTTCCCGCCGGATGGCTGGTGCTGTGCACCGGCACGGCGGGGCTGATGAAGCTGTTCCACCCCGATCCCAAGATCGGCTTCCTCGCGCACGCTCAGGTCTTTTCGGACGCGATCGCGCGCGGCGAGGTGCTGAAGCCGGCGGCGTCGATGGCGGAGATGGGGCGGATCGTGTTCAACGACCGGATCGACGCGGCATTGTGCGCGCTGTTCCTCGTCGTGGTGGCGGCGATCCTGTTCTACACCGTGCGCACCTGCGCGGCGGCGCGGCGCATCGCCTCCCCAAGCGTGAGCGAAATCCCGCCCGCGCTGGAGATCGCACGATGAGCTTCCTCGGGCGCGTAGCCGAGACCGCACGGCTGATGGTCGGCCTACCCGACTATGACACCTATTGCCGGCACATGGCCGATCGCCACCCGGAGCGCAAACCGATGACCCACGCGGAATTCTTCCGCGACCGGCAGCAGGCGCGGTACGGCAGCGGCGGCGGGCGCTGCTGCTGACCCGCCCGCCCGAACAGAACGTCTAGCTGAGGTTCGGCCGCAGCCAGCGTTCGACCTCATCCTTCGGCCGGCCACGACGCGCGGCATAATCGGCCACCTGGTCCTGCCCGATCTGCGCCACGCCAAAGTAAGCTGCGTCGGGATGGCCGAAGTAGAAGCCGGAGACTGCCGCGGTCGGCAGCATCGCCATGCTTTCGGTCAGCGTGATTCCCGCGACATCGCCCGACCCGTCAGCCAGCATTGCGAACAATTCCGGCTTCAGCGTGTGATCGGGGCAGGCGGGATAGCCCGGCGCCGGGCGGATGCCGCGATATTGCTCACGGATCAGCGCCTCGTTGGTCAGCTGCTCGTCGGGCGCATAACCCCATAGGGTGGTGCGGACATGCTGGTGCAGCCGCTCAGCAAAGGCCTCGGCAAAACGGTCGGCCAGCGCCTTCAGCAGGATGTCGTTGTAATCGTCGGTATCGGCCTTGAACCGCGCCAGATGCGGATCGATGCCGTGGATGGCGACCGCGAAGCCGCCCATCCAGTCGCCATGCGTATCGATGAAATCGGCGAGGCACATGTTGGCGCGCCCTTCCCGCTTCGCGACCTGCTGGCGAAGGAAGCACAGCCGGCGGCTGTCCTCGTTGCTGCGATTGAGGTCAGGCACGCGGATATATTCGGGCACGCTGCCGCCATCGGGGGTGCGATGGTCGTCCGAATGGCGATGCTGTACGAACACGTCGTCACCATGGCGGTGGCACGGCCACAGGCCGACGACGCCGCGCGCGGTGAGCCACTTCTCCGCGATGATCGTGTCGAGCATCGCCTGCGCATCGGCGTAGAGCGAGCGCGCGCTCTCGCCGACGATGGCGTCATCCAGGATAGCGGGGAAATTGCCCGCCAGTTCCCACGAGCGGAAGAAGGGCGTCCAGTCGATCACCTCGCGCAGGTCGGCGAGATCCCAGTCGTCGAACCGGTGCACGCCGGGGTGGAGCGGTGCGGCAGGCTTCAGCGCCATGTCCGCCACGAACGCATTCTCGCGCGCCTTCTCCAGCGACACCAGGTTCGATCCGCTGGCGTTGGCGCGCTTGACGCGCACCTCGTCATATTCGGCCTTCGTCTTGGCGACGAACTCGGTCGATTGCGTGTCGGAGACCAATTGCGTGCACACGCCGACCGCACGGCTGGCGTCGAGCACATGGACCACCGCGCCCTTGTAGGCGGGGTCGATCTTCAGCGCGGTATGGACGCGGCTGGTCGTCGCGCCGCCGATCAGGAGCGGCATCGTCATGCCGGCGCGCTGCATTTCCTCCGCCACCGTCACCATCTCGTCGAGCGAGGGGGTGATGAGGCCGGACAGCCCGATCATGTCGGCATCATGCTCCACCGCCGCCTCGAGGATCCGGGTCCACGGCACCATCACGCCAAGGTCGACGATCTCGAAGCCGTTGCACTGGAGCACCACGCCGACGATGTTCTTGCCGATATCGTGGACGTCGCCCTTCACGGTCGCGAGCACAATCTTGCCCTTGCCCTTGGCCCCCGGCTCCTTCGACGCCTCGATATACGGCAACAGATGCGCCACCGCCTTCTTCATCACGCGGGCGGATTTCACCACCTGCGGCAGGAACATCTTGCCCGATCCGAACAGGTCGCCGACGACGTTCATGCCGTCCATCAGCGGGCCTTCGATCACCTCGATCGGCTTTGCCGCCTGCTGCCGCGCCTCCTCGGTATCCTCGACCACGAAGGCGTCGATGCCGCGCACCAGCGCATGCTCCAGCCGCTTGGCGACCGGCCAGCTGCGCCATTCCAGCGCGGCGCTATCGTCGGCGACGGCGCCCTTCTGCCCGCGGAACCGCTCTGCGATCGCGATCAGCCGCTCGGTCGGCGTCTCGTCCGCCGAGCGCGCCGGACGGTTAAGGATCACATCCTCGCACGCCTCGCGCAATTCGGGGTCGATCTGGTCATAGACGTCGAGCTGGCCGGCGTTGACGATCGCCATGTCGAGGCCCGCGGGTATCGCATGATAGAGGAACACCGAATGCATCGCGCGGCGCACCGGCTCGTTGCCGCGGAAACTGAACGACAGGTTGGAGAGCCCGCCCGAGAAATGGACGTGCGGGCAGCTCGCCTTGATCCGCTTCACCGCATTGATGAAATCGACGCCGTAATTGTTGTGCTCCTCGATCCCGGTCGCCACCGCGAACACATTGGGGTCGAAGATGATGTCCTCCGGCGGGAAGCCGATGCCGGTCAGCAGCTTGTAGGCGCGTTGGCAAATCTCGACCTTGCGGTCCTCGGTATCGGCCTGCCCCACCTCGTCGAACGCCATGACGACGACGGCGGCGCCATAGGCCATGCACTTCCTGGCCTCGGCGAGGAATTTCTCCTCGCCCTCCTTCATGCTGATCGAATTGACGATCGGCTTGCCCGACACGCATTTTAGGCCAGCCTCGATCACCTCCCATTTGGAGCTGTCGATCATCACCGGCACGCGCGCGATGTCCGGTTCGGCCGCGATCCGCTTCAGGAAGGTGGTCATCGCCTCGACCGCGTCGAGCAGGCCTTCGTCCATGTTGACGTCGATGATCTGGGCGCCGTTCTCGACCTGGTTGAGCGCGACGGTGACGGCGGCGTCATAGTCGCCGGCCATGATCAGCTTCTTGAACGCCGCCGATCCGGTGACGTTGGTCCGCTCACCGATGTTGACGAACTGGGTGGAGGAGGTGGGTTGGGAGGCCATGATATCCAGTATTTTCCGTGCGTGCCGGGCGTGCCCGCGACACGGCCGCGCGGGGGCGGCCGGCAACAGGGAAGCCGCGCCTACGCGGCCATGGTGAACGGTTCGAGCCCGGCGAGCCGCGTGCGCACCGGCGGCACCGGGATCGCCCGCGGGGCCAGACCGCGCACGGCGTCGGCAATCGCCTTGATATGCGCCGGCGTCGAACCGCAGCAGCCGCCCAGCACGTTGACCTGCCCCGCGTCGGCCCATTCCCGGACCAGCCCGGCGGTCGTCTCCGGCGCCTCGTCATAGGCACCCAGTTCGTTGGGCAGGCCGGCGTTGGGATAGACCATGATCAGCGTGTCGCAGATCTCGCTCAGCGTCTTCACATGCGGGCGAAGCTGCTGCGCGCCGAACGAGCAATTCAGCCCGATCGTCACTGGCTTCGCATGGCGCACGGCGTGCCAGAACGCCTCCACCGTATGGCCCGACAGATTGCGACCCGACAGATCGGTCAGCGTCATCGACAGCATGATCGGCACGTCGCGCCCGATCGCGGCGCCCGCCTCCTGCGCGGCCATCACGCCGGCCTTGGCGTTCAGCGTGTCGAACACCGTCTCGATCAGGATGAAGTCCGCCCCGCCCTCGATCAGCGCATCGGCCTGTTCGCGATACACCTGCTTCAGATAGTCGAAGTCGATCTCGCGAAAGCCGGGGTCGTT
Source organism: Sphingomonas olei (assembly GCF_045369765.1). NCBI lineage: Bacteria > Pseudomonadati > Pseudomonadota > Alphaproteobacteria > Sphingomonadales > Sphingomonadaceae > Sphingomonas > Sphingomonas olei. Next base: position 70,121 of record NZ_JBIQEU010000008.1, on the reverse strand, counting down.
GACGTCGGGCGACAGCGACAGCGTCTTGTTGGTCGGCCCGATCGCGCCGGCGACGAAGCGGCGGCGGCCGTCACGCGCGGCATATTCGTCAGCGATACGGCGCGCCATGGCGGCGCTTTCGACGTTGATCTCGCGCACCAGATTCTCGGCGCCATAATCGGCCTGGCTGATGCGATTGGCCGAGAAGGTGTTGGTTTCCGCGATATCGGCCCCCGCCTCGAAATAGGCGCGGTGGATCGATTCGGGCACCTCCGGCTTGGTCAGCGCGAGGATGTCGTTGTTGCCCTTCTGGTCATGGCCAAGGCCAAGCGTGCCGGCATAATCCGCCTCCGACAGCTTCCAGTTCTGGATCTCGGTGCCGAATGCCCCGTCGGTGACGAGGATACGCTCGCGCGCGGCATCGAGCAGGGCTTCGCGGGCGCCCTCGGGCGCAAGACTGGCGTGGCTGGGCATGAAGCGCAGCATATAAAGATATCTTTATATGTTCAAGCCAGGTGGTCAGAGCCTTTCATCAGGCACGATCACGCGGCGGCCGTCGGCGCGTGCGAGCACCTCCACCCCAACCCCATAAGCCGCGGCGAGGTGCGCATGCGTCATCACCCTGTCGGTGGCGCCATGCGCGAGCACGCGGCCGTCCTTCAGCAGCAGCACCTCGTCGGCGATCGCGGCGGCCTGGGTCAGGTCGTGCAGCACGACGACGACGCCCATCCCGCGCGTCGCCGCATCCCGCAGCAGCGCCAGCGTCTCGAGTTGGTGCAGCGGATCGAGGCTGGCGAGCGGCTCATCGGCGAGCAGCCAGCGCGGCTCGCCGGCCAGCACCCGCGCGAGCAATACACGCGCGCGTTCCCCACCCGACAGGCTGCGCACCGCGCACTCGGCCAGATCGATGGTGTGCGTGGCCGCAAGCGCCCGCTCCACGGCCGCCGCGTCGCCGTCGCCGTGCGGCAGGCGGCCGAGCGCGACCAGATCGCGCACACGCATGTCCCAATGCACCACCGAATCCTGCGGCAGGTAGCCGATCGCCTTGGCGCGCTCGCGCGGCGACAGCGCGGCGACATCGACGCCGTCGATGCTGACCGCGCCACCCTCCACCTGCACCAGCGCGGCGGCGGCGCGCAGCAGCGTGCTCTTGCCCGCGCCATTGGCGCCCAGCACCACCGTCACCCGGCCGAACGCGAAGGCAGCGTCGACGCCGTGAAGGATTCGCCGCCGCCCGAGCGTAACGGCCAGATCGCGGGAGATCAGCCCCATGACCGCCCCCGCTCACCCAGCAGTAGGGCGAGGAAGAAAGGCGCGCCGATCAGCGCCATGGCGACGCCCAGCCGCACCTCACCCGCACCGGGCACCAGCCGGCAGAGCGTATCCGCACCGAGCACCAGCGCCGCCCCCCCCAATGCGCTCGGCACCAGCAGCGCAGAGGGCCGCGCCCCGACCAGCGGGCGCAGCAGATGCGGCACGACCAGCCCGACGAAGCCGATCACGCCGGTCACTGCGACACCGGCGCCGACCGCCAGCCCCGTTCCCGCGATGACCAGCGCCTGCAAGCGCCTGAGGTCCACCCCCAGCGATCGCGCGGCATCGCTGCCCAGCGTGAGCGCGTCGAGGCTGCGCCCGGTCAGGAGCAGCAGCACCGCGCCGGCCAGCATGAAGGGTGCGGCATGGGCCAGATCGGCGAAGCTGCGATCGGTCAGCGCGCCCATCAGCCAGTCGAGCACCTCGGCCACGACATAAGGATTGGGCGCGATCGAGATGAGAAAGGCGGTAAGCGCCGCAGCGAGGCTGGCCAGCACCGATCCCGCCAGCACGAAGGCGGCCGGGCTCTCGGCGCGCCAGGTGAGCGCGGCGAGCAACGCCATCGCCCCGATCGCCGCCGCCATTGCCGCAGCGAACACGCCCCATTGGCTCGCCACCCCCAGCACCAGCGCGGCGACCGCGCCCAGCGCCGCGGCGGAGGACACGCCCAGCACGCCGGGGTCGGCGAGCGGGTTGCGCAGCCATCCCTGAAGCACCGCGCCCGACAGGCCAAGCACCGCGCCAAGCACCGTCGCCAGCAACGCGCGCGGCAGCCGCAGTTCGGCGATGATCATCCAGCGCGGATCGCCCGACCACCAGGCGTCCAGCGGCACCCACGCCTTGCCCGCCATCAGCGAGCCGGCGAACAGCAAGAGGACGAGCAGCAGCAGGGCGGCGTTCAGCGGCACGCGGCTCATGCGCCAAGGCTCCGGCGGATTGCGGCAAGCCGCTCCAGCGCAGGCGCGATCGTCGGCCCGCCGCAATTGACGAGCGTGCGGGGGAAGGACGCCTCGCGGGTCGCTGCGCCGCTCGCCGCGAGCAACCGGCGACGCATCGTCGCGGTGCGCCCGCCAGCGTCGGGGGACAGGATCGCCGCGGGTGGATCGGCAACGATCGTCTCCACCGGCAACCGCCCGGTCATCGCCAGGCCGTAATCGGCGGCGGCATCGCGCAGCCCGACGTGGCCCATCATCTCGTGCAGCAGCGTGCCGTCACCATTGGCAAGGTCGCCGCCGATGAACAGCAAGGCGGACGGGCCGGGCCCGTCGCCACGTGTCGCTGCCAGCGCGCCGGCGATTCGCGCGTCGAGCGCTCCGCCCCGCCGCGTTGCGCCGACAGCGGCGGCGACCTCGGCGATCTGCGCGCGGCTGGCGGCGATCGTCGTGGGGGAATCGAGGTACAGGGTCCGCAGCCCCGCGCGCTCAAACGCCGCGCGGGTCGCGGGCGGCGTGAAGCTGCTCGCGATGACCAGATCGGGCGCGAGCGCGATCACCTCCTCCGCCGTTCCTGCGGTGGCGCGAAACTGGCGCGCCACGTCGAGCGGGAGCGAGGTGGCGCGGGGATCCTGCGAATAATGGCTGATCGCGGCGATCCGCTGCGGCGGCACCAGCGCGAGCAGCAACTGGTCCGCGCACGGGTTGAGCGAGACGATCCCGCCACCCCGCTCGCCAACGCGCGCCGGCGCCGCGCCGGAACAGCCGGCGAGCAACAGCGCAAGGAGCAGGATCAGCCGCATCGATCGTCAGCCTACCGCCCCCGTCCCCGCCCCGTCGCGATCAAAATGAGCGCGATGGGGCGGGAGCGGGCGCGGTGACGCCTCAGTCCAGCTTCACGCGCAGGCCGCCATAGGCCGCGCGCCCGATCGTGCCGTAATTGGCGACCACGCGGTAATCGGCGTCGAACACATTCTCGACCCGGCCATAGATCGACAGGCGGTCATTCAGCGGCAGCTCGACCCGCAGGTTCGCCAGCGTATAGCCGTCGAGCCGAACGCGATTGGCCGCATCGTCGAAACTGTCGCCTACGGTCAGCACGGTCGCGCCCAGCGCCAGCCCGAAGGGGAAACGATAATCGGCCGACACGCTGACGCTGTCCGCCGGCCGGCGCGCCAGATCGTTGCCGACCAGCCCGGCGCTGCGGTTCTCGCTGTCGACATGGGTATAGGCGGCGTTGATGGTGAAGCGATCGACCGGGCGCATCAGCAGCGCGAACTCGGCGCCCTTGGCGCGCGTGCGCGCGATGTTGCTGTAGGTGAAGGTCAGCGCGTCGAAATCGATCTGGTTGCGCGTGTGGCGATTGAAATAGGTCGCGCTGGCAACCAGCCGGTCGTCGATCAGCCGCTGCTCGATCCCTGCGTCCCAGCTCTTCGCGGTTTCCGGGTCGAGCGTCGGCGTGCCGTAGAAGGGCGCATACAGCTGGTACAAGGTCGGCGCCTTGAACCCCTCGGCATAGCTGGCGCGCAGCGTCGTGCCGGTGGGCAGCGTATAGGCGGCATTGGCGGCAAAGGTGGTGCGCCCGCCAAAGGCATCGTCATCGTCGTGGCGCACGCCCCCGGTGATGGCGAGTCCCGCGACCGGCGTCAGGATCACTTCGCCCCACACGCTCGTCGTGCCGCGGCTGAACCGGTCGGTGGCATCGGCAAGGCGGGTCGTCTCATGCTCCGCGCCCAGCACGACGCGGATCTGGTCCGTCGCCTGCAGATCGCCCTTGTAGGTGTAGCGTTCGCTGCGCCCGCGCGACAGGAACAATGGCGCGGCGCCGACATCGGGGTCGTAATTGTCGCGGTCGATATCGGCGATCTGGAACGCCAGCACGTTGCGGAACCGGCCGTCGAGGAAATCGGCGTTCAGCCCGGCATAGCCGTACAATTCCTGCGCCGTGGAATATTCGCGCGTATCGGCAAAGGCGAAGGCGGGCGCGGGAAAGCCGTCGAGGTCGGTACGGCTGTCCGCCCAATACCCACGCAGGTCGAGCCGGATGTTGGGCGCGAACGCCACTTCCACCCGGCCACTGGCGCCATATTGGCGATAGCCGTCCCGCTCGATGCCGCGATCATAAGCGGAAATGCCGTCAGTGCGCAGGTACCCGCCGGTGAGCGCACCGGAGACGATCCCGCTGCCGCCCGAAATGCCGCCGCTGGCGAACAGCGTATCCATCGCGCCATATTCGACATTGCCGCGCGCGCGCAGCTGCTGCGTCGGCGCCTGGGTGATCACGTTGACGACACCGCCGATCGCCTGGCTGCCCCAGGGCACCGAATTGGGCCCGCGCACCACCTCGACCCGCTCGACCGAGGCGGTGAGCAGATTGGCGAAATCGAACGCACCGCCGGGCGAGGAGGGGTCGTTGACGCGTACGCCGTCGATCAGCGTCAGCGTCTGGTCGGCCTCCGCGCCGCGGATGCGCACGTAATTGACCGTGCCCACCCCGCCGTTGCGAGTCATCGTCACGCCCGGCGTCGTCTGCAACAGGTCGCTCAGCACCACCGTCTGCCGCTGTTCGATCGTCTCGCGGTCGATGATCGTCACCGCCTGGCCGGTGGTGTCGACATCCTGCGGCACGCCGCTGGCCGTCACCACGATATCGCCGCGCGGCGGCGCTTCCTGTGGCCCCTCCTGCGCCAACGCAGGTGCGGCGATCAGGGTGGCGGATGCCGCCAGCCAATGCATGGTCTTCATTGTTCTTGCCCCAACAAAAGGGCTGCGGCCGGCGCCTTGCACAGCGCCGCCGGTCAGCCGATCCCTCTTGTCGTTCGCTCGAGGGTTTCGGCCTCGTCCGCCCGGCACACCCCGTCCGCGCGATGGATCGACGTGCGACCGGCAGGTCTCCTGGCTCTCGGTTCACCGTGCCGCCCGGCCTTCCCGGAAGCCTCAAGCCTCCAGTGGCGCGGATGGGCGACACTCGCCGATCACAGTTGCGGGGGCAGCGCGGGATCAGGCTGTTGGCCCTTCCCGACTTCCCTTTTCATCCCGTCTCCGGGAACCGTTCGCGGCCGCGCCCCTAGGATCAGCGGCCGGGGCGCGTCAATATTCGACGCCCTTTTGCGCGTTGAAGCCGGCGTTGAACGGGTGCTTCACCTCCCCGAATTCGGTGACCAGATCGGCGATTTCGACCAGCTCTGCCCGCGCGCCGCGCCCGGTGATGCAGATATGCTTGGTCAGCGGCCGCTCCTTCAGGAACGCCAGCACCTCCGCCGACGGCAGCGTATCGTCGGCAAGCACGATGTTGAGTTCGTCGAGGATCACGAAGTCGATCTCGGGATCGAGGATCAGTTCCTTCGCCCGCTCCCAGCCGCGGCGCGCCGCGGCGATGTCGCGCGCACGATCCTGCGTGTCCCAGGTGAACCCCTCCCCCATGCTTTCGAAGCTGACGAGGTCGGACGGGTGGTCGGTGAAGAAGTTGCGCTCGCCGGTTTCCCACGTGCCCTTCACGAACTGCAGGATCGCCACGCGCATCCCCCAGCCGACCGAGCGGATCGCCATGCCGAAGGCGGCGGAGGACTTCCCCTTGCCGTTGCCGGTGTGGACGATCAGCAGCCCGCGCTCCAGCGTGCGGCGCGCCTGCATCTTGTCGCGCGCCACCTTCATGCGGCGCATCCGTTCATTGTGCCGGGCGTGATCGTCGGGTGCGTCGGTCATCCGCGCGCTATCGTCATGTGCCGCGCAGCTGGCAACCGCCGGCTCATTTCGCCGCGGCAGGCGCCTTCTTGTAGGGCACGAAATCGCCGAGCACGACGAAGCCGCGCGGGATGCGCGACGTGCGATCGAGCAGCTGGAGCGAATCGGTCCGGCACAATTGCGGGCCGGCCCAGCGGTTCAGCAGCGCGTCGAAATCGTTGAGCTGGTCAGCGCCGGTCTGCGGCTCGTTGAGATACAGGGTGCTGCCGACGCGGTAGATGATCGCTTTCTTGTCGATGATCTGCGTTGACGTGATCGCGGTGGTGCTGATGCAGCGCACCGGCTCCCCAGCGACGCGCCCGGCGAGCGCCTTTTGCAATTGCACCTCCGGCGTGTCGCGCGGGGCTGCGGTGGCGGGAGCGGCCAGCACGGCCGCGGCGAGAAGGGCGGGTGCAAACATCTTCATGCGACAAGGCTGCGCCCGGCTTGCTGAACGCACGCTGACCATCGACAGGCCGGCGGCAGCGCGATCAGCAGCGTGCGCAGACCTGTTTCGCCATCGGCGGCACGCCCTCGCCGTCCAGCGTCACCAGCGCGGCATTCAGGTGAAGGCTGGTGGTCGACAGCCCCAGCATGTCCGCCATGCGCAGCGCCTCGCGGACGACATCGATCAACGGCCGGCCGGCATCGGCATATAGGTCAGGGGAGCACAGGTCGGATTGCATGGCGCGCGCCCTAGCCGCGTCGGCACGGCGCGGGAACCCCGCGGGCGGTAAATACCGCCGGGCGGAACGTTCCACCGGCCAGGCTGCTCGATCGCCCGCACAGCAAAGCCCTCCCCTCACGGATGCGGATGACGGATAACCTGCATTGCACTCGCTCGGGCGCTGCCCCACATAGCCGGGTAACACACCAACGGGGCAACAATGGCTGATCCATATTCGACGCTCGGCGTAGCGCGTGGCGCCTCCGAGGCCGAGATCAAGAAAGCATATCGCAAGCTCGCAAAGGAGCTGCATCCCGACCGTAATCAGGACAATCCCAAGGCGGCGGAACGCTTCAGCCAGGTCACCAATGCCTATGACCTGCTGAGCGACAAGGACAAGCGCGCCCGGTTCGACCGCGGCGAGATCGATGCCGATGGCAATCCCACCTCGCCCTTCGGGGCGGGCTTTGGCGGCGGCGGCTTTGCCGGCGGGCGCTCCGCCGGCGGCGGTTTCCGCAGCGAGGATTTCGGCGGCGCCGAGGGCGTCGACATGTCCGACATCTTCGAAGGGCTGTTCGGCGGCCGCGCCGGCGGGGCTGGCGGCGGCTTTTCCAGCGGCTTCGGCCGGCGGCAGCGCACCGCGCCGCGTGGCGAGAATGTCGCCTATCGGCTGCGCGTCCCCTTCGTCGATGCCGCCGCGCTGGAGCCGCAGCGGATCACGCTGGCCGATGGCAAGACAATCGACCTGAAACTGCCGCCCGGCGTCGAGACGGGGACGCAGATGCGCCTGTCGGGCAAGGGTGAGCAGGGTCCGGGCGGCGCCGGCGATGCGATCGTCACGATCGACATCCAGCCGCACCGCTTCTTCACCCGCGATGGCGACGACGTTCGCCTCGACCTGCCGATCACCCTGGCGGAGGCGGTGAACGGCGGCCCGGTCAAGGTGCCGACGGTGCAGAAGCCGGTGATGCTGACCGTGCCCAAGGGATCGTCCTCGGGCCGCACGCTGCGGCTGAAGGGCAAGGGCTTTCACCGCAAGGACGGCACGCGCGGCGATCAGCTCGTCACGCTGATGATCCAGATTCCGGCCGACGATGCCGCGCTCGCGAGCTTCGTCGAGGGCTGGTCCGGCGGCGGGAACCCGCGCGCCGACATGGGCGTCTGACCTTTCCTACAGGATCGGGTCGTACAGCAACGGGGGCGATAGGTTGAGCGAGGAAGCGGGATCACTGACGCCGGAAGATCGCAAGCATCACGGCGCCGCCCGCACCAAGCTCGACCATCAGCTCGCCAAGGTCCGGCCCGGCAGCTACGCCTATGAAGTGGTGAAGCGCGCCTGCGTGGGCGTCTACAATGACGGGTTCATCCACGCTGGCAACCTTGCCTATCTGGCGCTGATGACGGTGTTCCCGTTCTTCATCGTCGCCGCCGCCGTGCTCGGCGCGCTGGGGCAGGATCAGGGCACGCGGCAGGCGGTGGAATCCTTCCTCCATGTCCTGCCGCCAGACGTCGCGAGCATCCTGCGCAAGCCGATAGCCGATGTGCTGGCGGCGCGCACCGGCGCCTTGCTGTGGCTGGGCGCGCTGATCGGCCTGTGGACGGTGGGCAGCTTCGTCGAGGCGATCCGCGAGATCTTCCGCCGCGCCTATGGCACGCGCAGTTCGCAGTCGCTGTGGCGGTCGCGCCTTGGCCTCACCTTCGGCATCGTCGTATCCGTCCTGCTCGCGCTGATCTCCTTCCTGGTGCAGGGCATCCTGACCGCGACGGAACAGTTCATCTACAATCTGCTGCCCTTCGCGCAGGACATTGCCCGCTGGGTCGGGCTCAGCCGCGCGATCCCGGGGGTCGTGATGTTCGGCGCCTTGTGGATGCTGTTCTACTTCGTGACGCCGTCCAAATATCGGTATTCGGGCAATCGCGTGTGGCCCGGCGCGCTGTTCACCACCGCCTGGTGGGTGGGCATGACGGCGGGCCTGCCCTTGGTCTTGTCCAACCTTGGCGGTTATGACCTGACCTACGGCAGCCTGGCGGGGGTGGTAGTCATGCTGCTGTTCTTCTATCTGATCGGTCTTGGTCTCGTCTTTGGCGCCCATCTCAACGCGGCGCTGGCGGAACCACCGGAGAACGGGCTAGAGGGAGTCCCCCCGGTTTCGGAAGCAAGGGCAACGACGTGAATGGATTGATGGCGGGCAAGCGTGGGCTCATCATGGGCCTGGCCAATGATAAGTCGCTTGCCTGGGGGATTGCGCAGAAGCTGGCGCAGGCAGGCGCGGACCTTGCCTTTTCCTACCAGGGTGAATCGCTGGCGAAGCGGGTGCGCCCGCTCGCCGAGCAGCTCGGCTCCAGCCGGCTGATCGATTGCGACGTGTCCGACATGGCCGCGCTCGACGCGGCGTTCGATGAACTGGCGCAGGACTGGCCGACGATCGATTTCGTCGTCCATGCGATCGGCTTTTCGGACAAGAACGAGCTGCGCGGCAAATATGTCGACACCAGCCTCGAAAACTTCCTGATGACCATGAACATCTCCGCCTACAGCTTCGTCGCGGTGGCGAAGCGTGCACGCGCGATGATGCCCGAGGGCGGCAGCCTGCTGACGCTGAGCTATTATGGCGCGGAAAAGGTCGTCCCCCATTATAACGTGATGGGCGTGGCCAAGGCGGCGCTGGAAACGAGCGTGAAATATCTCGCCACCGATCTCGGGCCGGAGAACATCCGCGTCAACGCGATCAGCGCCGGCCCGATCAAGACGCTGGCGGCCAGCGGGATCGGCGATTTCCGCTACATCCTGAAGTGGAACGAGCTGAATTCCCCGATGCGTCGCAACGTCACAATCGACGACGTCGGCGGCGCCGGCCTCTACCTACTGTCCGATCTGGCGAGCGGCGTGACGGGCGAGATCCACCATGTCGACGCCGGCTATAATGTGATCGGCATGAAGGCCGAGGACGCGCCCGACATCGCGCTGTCGTAACGCCGTGACCATCGCGATCCGCCCGGCCGCCGGCGGCGATGTCGCCGCGATCGATGCACTGCTGCGCACCAGCTTCCCCTATCCGGAGGAGGCCGATCTGGTGCGTGACCTGTGCATCGCGGGCGACATGGTGCTGACGCTGATCGCGCATGACGAGGATGCCGACGCGCTGGCCGGCGCGATCGTATTCAGCCGGATGGACGTGACGGTCGCGGGCAAGCAGGTGCCCGCCGTTGCCCTCGCCCCGCTCGCCGTTGCGCCCGCCTACCGCCGGCAGGGCGTGGCGGAGGCGCTGGTCCAGGCAGCGCATGAACAGCTGGAAAGCGCGGGCGTGGTGCTGAGCTTCGCGCTGGGCGATCCCGCCTTCTACAACCGATTCGGCTATGACGCCGCGGTCGCGCGCAATTTCGATTCCCCTTACGCAGGGGACAATTTCATGGCGCTGCCGCTGCAGGGCGGGCTGACGCCGTGCGGCGTGCGCGAGGCGGCGCACCATGCCCCCGCCTTTGCGCGACTGGGGGCGCAATGAGCTTCAACACCTTTGGCCGGATGTTCCGCTTCACCACCTGGGGCGAATCGCACGGGCCGGCGCTGGGCGCGGTGGTCGACGGCTGCCCGCCGGGTATCGGCTTGAGCGAAGCCGATATCCAGCCGTGGCTCGACAAGCGGCGCCCCGGCACCTCGCGCTTCACCACCCAGCGGCGCGAGCCCGATCAGGTCCGTATCCTCTCGGGCGTGTTCGAGGGCCGCACCACCGGCACCCCGATCAGCCTGATGATCGAGAATGTCGACCAGCGGTCGAAGGATTATTCGGAGGTCGCGCTCGCCTATCGTCCGGGTCACGCCGATTACGCCTATGACGCAAAATACGGCTTTCGCGATTATCGCGGCGGCGGTCGGTCCTCGGCGCGCGAGACGGCGGCGCGGGTAGCGGCGGGCGCAGTGGCGCGCGCGGTGATCCCCGGCGTTCGGATCCGCGCCTGGGTCGAGGCGATCGGCGGCGATGCGATCGACCCCGCCGCATTCGATGATGCGCAGATCGATGCCAATCCGTTCTTCTGTCCCGATGCCGCCGCCGCGGCGCGCTGGGAGCAGAAGGTTGATGCCGCGCGCAAGGCTGGCTCCTCGCTGGGCGCGGTGGTGGCGTGCGAGGCAACGGGCGTTCCCGCCGGCTGGGGCGCGCCACTTTATGCCAAGCTCGACAGCGAGCTTGCCGCCGCGATCATGTCGATCAACGCGGTAAAGGGCGTGGAAATCGGTGACGGCTTCGCGGCCGCCGCTCTGTCGGGCGAGGAAAACGCGGATCCGATGCGTCCCGGTGAGGGCGGGCCCTTGTTCCTGGCCAATCATGCGGGCGGCATCGCCGGCGGGATCGCCACTGGCCAGCCGATCCGGGTACGCGCCGCGTTCAAGCCGACCAGTTCGATCCTCACCCCCGTGGATACGATCAACCGCGACGGCGAAGCCGCGCAGATCGCCACCCGCGGCCGCCATGATCCATGCGTCGGCATTCGCGGCGTACCGGTGGTGGAGGCGATGGTGACACTGGTCCTCGCCGACCAGTTCCTGATGCATCGGGGACAAACAGGCGCCGACATCTGAGTTTAGTTTTCAGCACCGACAATGGTCGCCCAACGCCGTTATTCGGCGCCTCCGGGATGAATTGAGCCGAATCCTGCGACGACTCGAAGAACTTTCCGTGATCCCGTGCATTCTACTCTCAGCACTTAAGAACAGCAGGAGAGTATGACATGAAGTATTTTGGCCTCGTTGCCGCTGCTGCGCTTGTCGTCCCCACGGTCGCCGTGGCGCAGACCGCCCCCACCGCGCCGCAGTCGGCGCCGGGCAGCACGACCACGCAGGGTGACACCACCGGCACGACAATGACCGAAGACAGCACGACGACGCCGTCGACCCGAACGCCGACGTCGCCATCGACCACGCAGTCGACGATGGATCCGAATGATCCGACGGGCACGACGACCAGCCCGACCGCTGATCCGTCGACCACCCAACCCACGGTGCCGCCGCGCGGCTAATCGCCCCACGGCGCATTACGGACGGGGCCCGGCAGCAACCCTGCCGGGCCCCAGTCGTTTGGGGCTTCCGCCCTTTGTCTCCCCCTCCCCCGCGAGATCATCGTTCATGCGTCTTGCCGCGACCGTCAGTGTCACGCTGATCGCCCTTTCCACCGCCGCTCTGGCCCAGATGATCGACCCGGCGCGCCAGCATGCTTCCAGCCCGGCCGTCACTGCGCCGCGCACCGCAGCGCTACCGGTCCCCGCGCCACTGCATGGCCAAGCCGCCGGGGAACGCCGCACCCAGCCGCGTTAACCAATAAGTGTTCGATCATCGGACACTGACTCCGATCGCGCACTGAATCAGCAGGCGCGCACGACCACCTGATCCGGTACAGCCCGCGCATGGCGTTCCCCCGTCGGACCGGACAAGACTGATCATGACCGTCGCGCTGCACCCGAGCGAGCGCGCGGCGCTGCGCCGTCGGCGCGCACCCGATCCATGGCGCCTGTGGCGAGAGGCGGCGGTGATCGCCGTGCCGATCACGCTGGTCCTGGCAGCACTGATGGCGGCGGCACTCGCCTGGTCGGGGGCGTTCGCGCTGGGGGGTGGCACACCGCCCCAGACACGCACCGCTGGCAGCCCCGCACAGTCCTCCCCCGGCAGCGGGACGACCGGCACGGCGCCGCTTCCCGCCGAACCCGCCGGCCGCCTGATGCCCGCCTCCACGGCTGCCACCGGGGTCACCCCCGCCGCGCCGTTCAGCCTGCGCAGCGCCAGCGCGCTTGACCGCGCGCGCGCCACCGAATGCCTCACCGCCGCGCTTTATTACGAGGCGGTGTCGGAGCCGGATGACGGGCTGCGCGCCGTCGCGCAGGTGGTGCTGAACCGGGTGCGTCACCCCGCCTTCCCGGCCAGCGTGTGCGGCGTCGTCTATCAGGGCGTCGAGCGGGGCCAGGGCGGCTGCCAGTTCAGCTTCGCCTGCGACGGCGCAACGACGCGCGTGCCGGTGCGGTCCGGCTGGGCGCGCGCGGCGCGGGTCGCGGCGGCGGCGCTCGGCGGCTATGTCTATGCGCCGGTTGGCCTGGCGACGCATTACCACACCTATGCCGTGACCCCGGCGTGGAACCGGACGCTGGTGATGACCGACGTGGTCGGCGCGCATTTCTTTCACCGCTGGAAGGGGTTCTGGGGCACCGCCGCGGCCTTTCACCAGCGTTATGCCGGGTCCGAGCCGGCGCTGGGCCCTGCCCCCAGGCTCGCGACGCCGGTGATCGCGCTCAACCATCCGGTGGCGGTGGCCCCGCTCACACCGGCGGCGATCCCGGCAACGCAGGTGCAGCCCGCCTTTCGCGACAGCGGCACGCCGCTGAAGCCTGAGGCGGCGCCGGCGCCCGCGCCCGAATCGCAGATCCTCGACCGGTGGAAGAACAGCGGCAAGCCGCTGCGCTGAGCGGCAGCCCGCTTATTCCATGCCGATGCGGATCGCCGCGGCCGCCACGAAGGGCGCACCGGCAACCAGCAGCAGGCTGACCGCGCCGAGCAGCTTCAGCCCGCCCGCCCCGCCATCGATCGCCCCCGCGCCAAAGATCAGCAGCGGAATGGCGAGCGGCAGCAGCACCAGCCCGGAGATCGCCCCCGCGCCGCGCAGCCCCGCCGTCAGAGCACCCGTCGCCACCGCCAGCGCGGCCAGCCCCGGCGTGCCGATCACCAGCCCCGCCTCCACCAGCAACAACGTCTCACCGTCCACCCCCATCAGCCCGGCGACGATCAGCGCGGCGACCATCACCGTCGGCGCAAAGGCGAGCCAATGCCCCAGCATCTTCGCCGCCGCTGCCGCCGCCAGCGACTGACCGCGCACCGCGAGCTGATCGAATATGCCGGCCTCCAGATCGGGCGCGATCAGGCGGTCGACCGGCAGCAGCGCCGCCAGCAGCGCCGCCGCCCAGATCACCCCGCCGCCGATGCGCGACAGCAATGCAGCGTCCGGCCCGATGGCGAAGGGGAAAAGGATCGCGACCAGCAGGAAGAAACCCACCGTCATCGCCGCCCCCCCGCCGGCATAGCCCCGCCGCGCCTCGCGCAGCACCAGCGCGATCACGCCGCCATCTCGCAATGGGCGGCGAGGTCGAGCATGGCGGCATGGGCAAGGTCGAGCGGCTGGTGAGTCGCGACCACCACGATCCCGCCGCCCGCGCGATGGAGTGCCATCGCGGTTTCGAGCAGCGCGATCGATCTTGTGTCGAGGCCGGTAGCGGGCTCATCGAGCAGCCAGATCGGTGCCTGCGTGGCGATCACTCGCGCCAGCGCCGCGCGCCGTCGCTGGCCGGTCGACAGCATCCGCACCGGAATGTCCGCCAGGTCATCAAGTGCCACCATCGCCAGCGCCTGCGCGACCCGCTCGCCAGGCGCGGGCAAGGCATCGAGCCGCGCCCACAGCAACAGCGCCTCGCTCAGCCGGCGCTCGGGATCGAGCGCACTCGCCTCGCCCAGCAGCGCCAGCCGACCGCCAGCCGCAACCGATCCGGCAAAGGGCGGGAGCAGGCCGGCGGCGAGCCGCAGCAGGCTGGATTTGCCACAGCCATTAGCCCCCGTCACCAGCGCCGCGCCGCCTGCCGCAAGGCTCAGCGATACGCCCGCGAACAACAGCCGCCCGCCGCGGCGACAGGCGACATCCTCCAGCGCCAGCGACGCGCTCAATCGCTCACCGCGTCCTCGAGCGCGTGCATGTCATCGTCGCTGAGGCCGAAATGATGTCCGATCTCATGGATCGTGACATGCGCCACCAGATCGTCGAGCCGCACGCCCGTCTCGCACCATTCCGCCAGGATCGCATGGCGGTAGAGGTGGATGCGATCGGGCGCCGCGCCGCTGTCGAACGCCGATTTCTCGCCGACCGGCCGCCCATGGTACACACCGGTCAGCTCCAGCGGATGCTCCAGCCCCAGGCTTGCGAGCGTCTCCTCATCCGCCTCCTCCTCGACCAGCAGCACCACGTCGCCCAGATGCGCGCGAAAGGCAGGGGGCAGCCGGTCGATCACGCCAAGGGCATGGTGTTCGATCGCTGCCAGCGAGGGCGGTTCGCCCGGAAGCTCTTGTCCGCTCATGCCGCCCGCCATAGGCGTTGCGCCTTGGATGCGACAAGCTTTTGGGAGCGCAGCGATGGTCGATCAATTGAGCGAAGCCGAACGCGCAGAGGCGCTCGATGCCCTGCCCGACTGGGATTATGACGAGGGTCGCGATGCGATCAGCCGGTCGATCGTGTTCACCGATTTCGCCGAGGCGTTCGGATTCATGACCCAGGTCGCGCTGATCGCGGAGCGCGCGGATCACCATCCCGAATGGACCAACGTTTGGAACCGCGTCGAAATCACGCTGACCACGCATGATGCGGGCGGCCTGTCGGCGCGCGACGTCGACCTCGCCACCGCGATCGATTCGATCCTGGACGGCTGATCCATGATCCTTCTCGCCATCACGCTTCAGGCCGCCTCGCTCGGCGCCACCAACTATGCCGCCGACGCGCCGATGACGGTGCCGACCAGCCAGCCCAGCTTCGCGGACGAATTCGACGGCAAGACGGTCGATTCCGCCAAATGGTCCTATGACACCTCGTACAATGCCAGGGGCTGGTTCAACAACGAGCTGCAATATTATGCCGCCGATCGCTCGAAAAACGCGCGGATCGAGGATGGCGCGTTGGTGATCGAGGCACATGCCGAAGTGGCGGACAAGGCGCGCTTCCCCGATACCGGCGGGCAGCGCTACACCTCGACAAAGCTGATCGCGAAGAAGCGGCTCGGCTATGGCTTCTACGAGATCCGCGCAAAACTGCCGTGCGGGCGCGGGGCGTGGCCGGCGATCTGGATGCTGCCGATCGGCGACAAATGGCCCGATGGCGGTGAGATCGACATCATGGAGATGGTCGGCTGGGATCCCAATGTGATCCACGCCACGCTCCACACCGGCGCGTTCAATCACAACAAGGGCACGCAGCGCGGCGCGCAGCGGACCGTGCCCGACGCCTGCACCGCCTTTCACAATTACCAGCTCGATTGGCAGCCTGACACGATCACCATCGGCATCGACGGCCGCGCGGTGATGCAGGTGCGCAACGACCAGCCCGGCGGCGCGGCGGCATGGCCCTTCACCACGCCGTACGACCTGATCCTGAACCTTGCGGTCGGCGGCGACTGGGGCGGCAAGATGGGCGTCGACGACGCGGTGTTTCCGCAGCGCATGACCGTGGATTACGTGCGCCACTGGGCGCGACAATAGGCTCCGGCGGCTGGGGCGAGCGCCAGCCTCGCCTCAGCGGCGGCTGCGCACGCCCAGCATCGCCAGCCCGCCGGCAAGCGTCAGCGCCGCCAGCACCAGCAGCACCGCGCTGAAATCGCGCGGGGTGGCGAGCATCCAGGCGAGCAGCGGCCCGAGCAGCGCGGGAAGCGTGTTGGTGAGGTTGAGCAGCCCCAGGTCACGCCCGCGATGCGCCGGGGTGGGCAGCAACTGCATGGCAAAGGCGGCGTGCAGCGCCAGGAACACCGCGGACCCGATCGCATAAGCGACAAAGGCGATCGCCGCCCAGCGCCAGTCGGGCGCCACCGCCATGCCGGCAAGCCCGATCGCCGCCAGCACCGCGCCGCCCACCAGCGCCGGCTTGCGCCGCGCCGACCGGTCCGACGCACGGCCCGCAAGCAACGCCACCGGCAGCGACAGGACGAAGCCCACCGTCAGCAATTGCCCGACGCCCGGCGCCAGCGCCGCGGCGGGGACCGTCGGCATGATGCTCTGGAAGTAGTAAAGGAGGTAAAGCGACAGCGCGTTGCCGGCGACCTGCACCAGCAGCCGCGCGGCAAAGGAAATGACGATGTCCTGTCGCCGCATCATGACCACGCCGACCGGCGGTGGCGGCTGCGCGGCGATCCGCGCCCGGGTCACCAGCAGCGGGGTGACCGCCGCGCCGGTGATCGCTGCGACGATCGCCAGCCGCATCCCCTCGCTCGCCCACGCCAGCCCGACCAGCATCGCCGACACGGCGGACGCGGTCGGCACCGCCGCCGCCAGCAGGCCGCCCGCAACTCCCTTTTGCGCGTCGGGCACCTCGTCCGCCATGATCGCCAGCAGCGGCCCGAGCAGCGCGTTGACCGCTGCCTGGAACAATCCCACCGCCAGCATGATCGCCCACGGCGTCTGGGCCAGCACGATGCCGGCGAAGGATGCCGGCGTCGCGACCAGCCCGAAGGCAATCCAGCGCCGCCGCCCGCCGCCGCGCGCCACGGAGCGGTCGCTCAGCCAGCCGAACAGGATGTTGGAGGCGCTGGCGACGATCGCGCCGACGATCACGATGGCACTGAACAGCCCGATCCGCGCCTCGCCCGCGATCAGTTCGATCTTCAGCGGCAGCAGCAGCGCGAGCAGCGGCTGGTACGCGATGACGCCGCCCGCATTGGCCAGCGCAAACACCAGCAGGAAGCCGGCCGATCGCCGTTCCCCCGGCGTCAAGATGCGCGTTTGAATCATCAGATCCGCACGATTGTGCGCTTCTCCAAAAAACCGGGGCAATTGCGCCACAGGAT
The DNA here is from genome assembly GCF_045369765.1 of Sphingomonas olei. Classification (NCBI taxonomy): domain Bacteria; kingdom Pseudomonadati; phylum Pseudomonadota; class Alphaproteobacteria; order Sphingomonadales; family Sphingomonadaceae; genus Sphingomonas; species Sphingomonas olei. The sequence continues at coordinate 52,937 of NZ_JBIQEU010000008.1, read as the reverse complement.
CGCGACCCGAAAACAACGACGTGCACATTAAGCACGATCGCAGACAAACAAACCTTGCAGTGCGCGCGGAACGGACCATGTAGCGTCCAATCATGACATTTGACACACTTCCCGCGCCGCTCGCTGGCGCGCTCGCCGAGCGCGGCTATCAGGCGCCCACGCCGGTTCAGGCCGCCGTAATCGAACCGGAGGCCGCTGGCCGCGACCTCATCGTTTCCGCCCGGACGGGTTCCGGCAAGACCGTCGCCTTCGGCATGGCGATGGCATCCGAGCTGCTGGGCGAGGACGATCGCATCATTCCCTCGCGTGAGCCGCACGCGCTCGTCATCGCGCCGACTCGCGAACTCGCGCTTCAGGTCAGCCGCGAGCTGATCTGGCTCTACGGTCCGACCGGCGCGCGCATCGTCACCTGCGTCGGCGGCATGGACGCGTCCAAGGAGCGCCGGAACCTCAATCACGGCGCGCATATCGTCGTCGGCACGCCCGGCCGCCTGCGCGACCATCTCGAGCGCGGCGCGCTGGAGCTTTCCGCACTCAAGGTCGCGGTGCTCGACGAGGCGGACGAGATGCTCGACATGGGCTTCCGCGAGGATCTCGAGGAAATCCTCGACGCGACGCCCGAGACGCGCCGCACGCTCCTGTTCTCGGCCACCATGCCCAAGCCGATCGTTCAGCTGGCCAAGCGCTACCAGAAGGACGCGCTGCGCATCTCCACGGTCGAGGAAGACCGCGGCCATGGCGACATCAGCTACCAGGCCGTCGCGGTCAGCCCGTCGGACATCGAACATGCGGTGATCAACCTCCTTCGCCTGTACGAGGCGGAGACGGCGATCCTGTTCTGCGCCACGCGCGACAATGTCCGCCACCTTCACGCCAGCCTTGTCGAGCGCGGCTTTGCCGCCGTGGCGCTGTCGGGCGAGCACAGCCAGAATGAGCGTAACGCCGCGCTTCAGGCGCTGCGCGATCGCCGCGCCCGCGTCTGCGTCGCGACCGACGTCGCCGCGCGCGGCATCGATCTGCCGAGCCTCAGCCTCGTCATTCACGTCGAGCTGCCGCGCGACGGCGAGACGCTGCAGCACCGCTCGGGGCGCACCGGGCGCGCGGGGAAAAAGGGCACCGCGGTGCTCATCGTCCCCTATCAGCGCCGCCGCTGGGCCGAATCGATGCTGCGTAACGCCAAGATCCCGGTCGAATGGGTGCCGGCGCCGACGCCAGAGGACGTGCGCGCCAAGGATCGCGAGCGGCTGCTCGAACAACTGCTCGCCCCGGTCGAGGTGGAGGAAGAGGATCAGGCGCTCGCCGAGCGGTTGATGGCCGAGAAGACGCCGGAGGAAATCGCCGGCGCCCTCGTCCGTGCCTATCGCGCCGCCATGCCCGCGCCGGAGGAGATCGTCGCCGCGACGCCGGAGGCGCATCGCGCCGCCCAGCGCGAGAAGCACCGCCCGGGCTTTGATGACGTGGTGTGGTTCCGCATGAACCTTGGCCGTCGCCAGAACGCCGATCCGCGCTGGATCCTGCCGCTGATCTGCCGCCGCGGCAATCTGACGAAGAACGATGTCGGCGCAATCCGCATCGGGCCGAACGAAACCGCCTTCCAGATCCCGCGGGCGCTGGCCGCGAAGTTCCAGTCGGCCGTGGCAAAGACCGCGAGCCCCGAGGACGACGTGCTGTTCGAGGTGTCGGACCAGGCACCCTCCTCGCGCGGGGCCTCCGGGCCGCGTACCGGCAGCGCGGATCGTGTCGACGGTCGGGCGGGACCGGGCCGTGGCCCCGCGCGCGGTGGCCCGGATCGTGGTGGGCTGGGTCGTGGCAGCGCGGGCCAGGGCGGCCCGGCGCGTTATTCCGCGACGCGCACCAAGCCGTCGGGCGGCGGTCCGCGCCGCCCCTGACCGGCGCGCGCATCGCCGCACTTTAAGCGCATCGACTTAAATCTCGTTGCACCCGTCAGCGGTGCCCATTACCCCCGGCGCAACGGCCAGGAGCGCCGGGGGAGAGATTGATGCGCACCATAAAGTTACAGAAGCCCGGCGGGCTCGACCGCCTGCAGGTCGCCGATAGTGAGCGGGTGGCGCCCGGCCATGGCGAGATCGTCGTGCGCATCGGCGCCAGCTCGCTCAACTTCCACGATTATGCCGTCGTCACGGGGATGATCCCGACGCCGGACGGCCGCATCCCGATGTCGGACGGCGCGGGCGAAGTGGTCGAGGTGGGCGAAGGCGTCCGCGAGTTCGCGGTCGGCGACAAGGTCGTCTCCACCTTCTTCCCGCACTGGATGGATGGCGAGCCGGCGCTTGAGTTCATGCTCGACGTCCCCGGCGACGGTGCCGATGGCTTCGCGCGCGAATATGTGACCGCGCCCGCCACCTCCTTCACCCGCGCGCCGCAGGGCTATTCGGATGCCGAGGCGGCGACGCTGACCTGCGCCGGGCTCACCGCGTGGCGCGCATTGGTCGTCAACGGCCAGGTCAAGGCCGGCGATACCGTGCTGGTGCAGGGCACCGGCGGCGTGTCGATCTTCGCGCTGCAATTCGCCAAGGCGGCCGGTGCGCGCGTCATTGCCACCTCCTCCTCGGACGAGAAGCTTGAGCGGCTGCGCAGCATGGGCGCCGACCACCTCATCAATTACAAGAGCCAGGAGAATTGGGGCGAGGTCGCGCGGGGCCTGACCGGCGGGCGCGGCGTTGACCATGTCGTCGAGATCGGCGGGTCGGGCACCATGCCGCAATCGATCGCCGCGACGCGGATCGGCGGCCATATCGCGCTGATCGGCGTGCTCGCGGGCATCGTCGGCAATGTGCCGACGATGTATGTGATGCAGGGCAATCAGCGGATCATCGGCCTGACGGTCGGAGCGCGCCGCCACCAGCAGGACATGGTCCGCGCGATCGAGGCGAACGGCATCCGCCCGATCATCGACAAGCACTTCCCGCTGGAACAGATCGCCGACGCCTTCCGCCACCAGGAATCGGGCAAGCATTTCGGCAAGATCGTGCTCGACATCTGACCGGCATGGGTGCGCGCGGGGATTGCTCCTGCGCGCACCTAAGCCATTGCACCCGGACGCCTTCGCGCATTAGGTGCGGCAATCTTATTGTCGCAATCCGGGGACATCATGAAATTCACGGCGGCTTCGCTCGTCTCTCTCGTCGCGCTTGTTGCGCACAGCGCATCCGCCCAGGTTCCGGCCGCCAAGCCCAAGTGGGACGTGAACGCCCCCGCCGGCGCCACCATTCGCGAGGTACCGATCCGCACCAGCGAGGGCAGCTGGATGGACGTGGACGTCAGCCCCGACGGCCGCACGCTCGCCTTCTCGCTGCTGGGCGACATCTACACCATGCCGATCGCCGGCGGCACGCCGACGCGCATCGCCGATGGCCTCGCCTATGAAGTGCAGCCGCGCTTCTCGCCCGATGGCCGGCGCATCGCCTTCACCTCCGATCGTGGCGGTGGCGACAACATCTGGGTGATGAACGTCGACGGCAGCGACAAGCGGCAGGTGACCAGGGAGGATTTCCGCCTCCTCAACCAGCCGAGCTGGAGCAAGGATGGCCGCTTCATCGTCGCCAAGAAGCATTTCACCACCGGGCGCTCGCTCGGCACCGGCGAAGTGTGGATGTACCACGTCTCCGGCGGCAGCGGGGTCCTGCTGGTCAAGCGCCCCAACGAAACCCACCAGAAGGAACTGGGCGAGCCGGTATATGCGGCGGACGGCAAGTCGGTGTTCTACACCCGCAACGTCACGCCCGGCCCGATCTTCGAATATGCGCAGGATTCGAACACCAACCTGTTCGATATCGAGCGTTATGACCTCGATACCGGCGAGGTGACCAAGGCAGTCACCGGCGCCGGCGGCGCGGTGCGCCCGACGCCGTCCCCCGATGGCAAGAAGATCGCCTTTGTCCGGCGCGAGGCGACCCGCTCCAAATTGTACGTGAAGGATCTCGCTTCGGGCGAGGAGCGCAAGATCTACGACGATCTCGACCAGGATTCGCAGGAAACCTGGGCCGTCACCGGCGTCTATCCCAACATGGCGTGGCTCCCCGACAATTCGGGCCTCGTCTTCTGGGCCAAGGGCAAGATCCGCCGCATCAACGCCGATGGCAGCAACGCGCGCGAAATCCCGTTCACGATCAACGACACGCGCGGCATCCTCGATGCCCCGCACCCGGAAATCGCGGTCGCGCCTGATCGCTTCACCACCGCCATGCCGCGCTTCGCCAGCGTCTCGCCCGACGGGCGGCAGGTGGTGTTCGAAACGCTCGGCAAATTGTGGGTGAAGCCGGTTGCCGGCGGCGCCGCCCGCCGCCTGACGCGCGACAATGACGCCTTCGAACTGTTCCCCAGCTGGTCGCGCGACGGCAAGTCGCTGGTCTATGTCAGCTGGACCGACGACGGCCTCGGCCGGCTGCGCGTGATCGGCGCCAGCGGCGGCACCGCGCGCGACGTGACCGGCCAGCCGGGCCATTACGCGCGCCCGCGCTTCTCGCCCGACGGCAAGACGATCGTGTTCGAGCGCAGCGGCCATGGCGGGCTGACCAGCCCGAAATGGACCGAGGATTCGGGCGTGTACCGTGTTGCGACCACCGGCGGCGCGGTCAGCCGCGTGCTGCGCGGCGCCGCCTCGCCGCAATTCGGCGCGGCCAACGACCGCATCTTCATGCTGGAGGATGAGCGCAAGGACGGAAAGTCGGTGCGCCAGCTCGTCAGCACCGACCTGTCGGGGCAGGACAAGCGCGTTCACGCCAATGGCGAACTCGCGACCGATTACATCGTCTCGCCGACCGGCGAATATGTCGCCTTCCGCCAGAATTACGCCGCCTATGTCGTCCCCCTGATGCCGGGCGGGCAGACGGTGTCGCTCTCACCCGACAGCAAGACGCTGCCGGTGACGAAGGTCAGCGCGGGCGGCGCCGATTATATCAACTGGTCGACCGACGGCACGCAGCTGCACTGGAGCCTGGGCCCGACGCTCTACACCGCGTCGACCGCCAGCCTGTTCCCCGCCGCGCCGCGCGGCGAAGGAACGCCCGGCTTCACCCCGCCGACCAGCGGCATCAGCCTCGCCATGGAGCAGGCGGCGGCCAAGCCGACCGGCACCGTCGCGATCACCGGTGCGCGGCTCGTCACCATGGCGGGCGAGGATGGCGGCATCATCGACGATGGCGTGGTGGTGATCCGCGGCGATCGCATCGTCGCGGTCGGCCCGCGCGCCTCCACCGCCATCCCCGCCGGCGCGACCACCGTCGATGCCGCGGGCAAGACGATCATCCCCGGTCTCATCGATGCGCACGCGCACGGTCCGGCCGGCACGGATGAGCTGGTGCCGCAGCGCAACTGGTCGATGATGCAGAACCTGGCGCTTGGCACCACCACGCTGCACGATCCGTCCAACCGCTCGAGCGAGATCTTCGCCGCGGCGGAGATGCAGCGCGCCGGCCTGATCCTCGCGCCGCGCATCTTCTCCACCGGCGAGATCGTCTATGGCGCGAAGGCCGCCGATGTGTACGCGCAGATCGACAGCCTCGACGATGCGCTGGCGCACGTCCGCCGGCTGAAGGCGCAGGGCGGCCACAGCGTGAAGAACTACAACCAGCCGCGCCGTGACCAGCGGCAGCAGGTGGTGGAAGCATCGCGGCGTGAGAACATGCAGGTCGTGGCGGAGGGCGGCTCGCTCTTCGGCCTCGACATGACTCACATCGCCGACGGCAATTCGACGCTGGAACACAATATCCCGCTCGAAACCTTCTACGATGACGTGCTTCAGTTCTTCTCGGCGTCGAAGACCAATTACACGCCGACGCTGGTGGTCAGCTACGGCGGCCTCGCCGGCGATCCGTACTGGCGCCAGGCGACGGATGTGTTCGCGCATCCGCTGCTGAAGGCGCATACCCCGCCGACGCGGCTGCTCGCCGACAACGCCCGCCGCATCAAGGCGCCCGACAACAATTTCGTCGACGACGACAATGCGCGCGAGGCGCACAAGCTGGCCAAACGCGGCGTGCTCGTGTCGATCGGCGCGCATGGCCAGCAGGCCGGCATCGGCGCGCATTGGGAATTGTGGTCGTTCGTGCGCGGCGGGATGACCCCGCTCGAGGCGCTTCGTGCCGGCACGATCGTCTCGGCCCAGTCGCTCGGCATGGCGAAGGACATCGGCTCGCTGGAGGTGGGGAAGCTCGCCGATCTGGTGGTGCTCGATGCCGATCCCACGGCCGACATCCGCAACAGCGACAAGGTCCGCCAGGTGATGCTCGGCGGGCGGCTGTACGATGCGGCGACGCTCAACGAGGTCGCCACCGGCACGGCAAAGCGCGGCCGCTATTTCTGGGAGAATGGCGCCGCCGAGTAACCCCGGCGCCCTCCTCCACCCCATCCGCAACCCCTTGTGTTCGCCGCCCACCGGCGGCGAACGTCCGTCCCCCAGGAGTATGATCATGGATCGTCGCACCTTCCTCGGCAGCACCGGCGCTGCCGCACTGGCGACTGCCGTTCCCGCCGCCGCGCAAAAGGCCGCCGCCCCCGCCGCCGCCGGCACCAACGACCAGCAGCTGCGCACCTTGCTCGACCGTATCTTCTACGAGCGGATCGACGAGAACCCGGAGGGCGCCACTGCGCTCGGCCTCGACACTGGTGAGCGTGCGGCGCTGAAGTCGCAGCTGAACGACGGCTCGGCCGCCGGCGCGCAGAAGGATCTGGCGCGCGCGAAGCGTGAACTGGCCGCGCTGCGCCAGATCAACCCCGCCTCGCTCTCCCCCGCCGCCCGGCTGGATTACGAGGTCGTCTCCTACCAGCTCCAGCGCGGCATCGCCGGTGCCGAGAAGTTCACCTACGGCGCCAGCATGGGCCGGTTCACGCCCTACGTCCTCACCCATCTGACCGGCGCCTATCGCGAGGTGCCCGATTTCCTCGATGCGCAGCACCGTATCAAGGATGCCGCCGACGCCGACGCCTATGTCGCGCGCGTCGCCGCCTTCGCCACGGCGATCGATCAGGATAGCGAGCGGCAGCGCGCCGACGCCGCGCGCGGTGTGTTCGCGCCCGATTATGTCCTCGACACCACGCTGAAGCTGATGGGCGGGCTGCGCGATCAGCCGGCCGCCTCGACCGTCCCGGTGACGGCGCTGGCGGGCAAGCTGAAGGCTGCGAACCTCCCCGACGCGCGCGTCGCCGAAGCGACGAAGATCATGAATGAGCAGGTGTTCCCGGCGCTCGATCGCCAGCGCGCCTTGATTACCCAACTGCGCGGTCGTGCGGTCCACGACGCGGGCGCATGGCGCCTGCCCGATGGCGAGGCCTATTACGCTGCGGCGGTCGAGGCCGCGACCACCGTCGCCATGTCGGGCGAGGAAGTGCATCGCCTCGGCCTTGCCCAGGTGGCCGAGATCAGCAACCGGATCGACGGCATCCTGAAGGCACAGGGCATGACGCAGGGCAGCGTCGGTGAGCGGCTGGTCGCGCTCAACAAGCGCCCGGATCAGGTCTATCCCAACACCGATGCCGGCAAGGAGCAGCTGGTCGCTCAGCTCAGCGCGCAGGTCGTCGCGATGCAGAAGCGCCTGCCCGAGCAATTCTCCTTCATCCCGAAGGCGCCGGTCGAGGTCCGCCGCGTGCCCAAGTCGATCGAGGCGGGCGCTCCGGGCGGCTATTACCAGAACGCCTCGCTCGATGGGTCGCGCCCGGGCATCTATTACATCAACCTGCGCGACAGCTTCGATCGCCCCAAGTTCGGCCTCGCCACCCTGTCCTATCACGAGGCGGTGCCGGGCCATCACCTGCAGGTGATGACCGCGCTCGAATCGCAGGACATTCCGCTCATCCGCCGCCGCGGCGGGTTCAGCGGCTATACCGAGGGCTGGGCGCTCTATTCGGAGCAGCTGGCAGACGAAATGGGCATGTACGAGGGCGATCCCCTCGGCCAGGTCGGCTATCTCCAGTCGCTGCTGTTCCGCGCGACGCGCCTCGTCGTCGACTCCGGCATGCATCACAAGCGCTGGAGCCGCGAGAAGGCGACCGATTACTTCATCGCCACCACCGGCATCGCGCGCGGCCGCAGCCAGAATGAGATCGACCGCTACACCGTCTGGCCGGGCCAGGCGTGCAGCTACAAGATCGGCCACACCGTCTGGGCGCGCCTGCGCGATGCGGTGAAGCAGAAGCAGGGCGCCGCCTTCGACCCGCGCAAGTTCCACGCGGTGCTGCTCGACGGCGCGATGCCGCTCACCATCCTGGAACGCATGGTGACGGAGCGGATGCTGAAGGCGTAACGCCGCCGCGCCTTTCCGCGCCGCCACCTGCGCCGCCACCTACGCCACCCTCGCTAAGGAGGCAGGATCCCGTCGATCCTGCGCCTTTGCGGCGGTGGCGTTTGTGTTAGGGGTCGGGGCAAATACGGGAGAGGCATCAATGCAGACCTATGACGACGTCGTGAACGGCCGCCGCAGCATCCGCGGGTTCAAGCCCGATCCCGTCCCCCGCGCGCTGATCGAGGAAGTGCTGGCGCTCGCCATGCGCTCCCCCTCCTCGCTCAACACGCAGCCGTGGAACTTCACCGTCGTCACCGGCGAACCGCTCGACCGCATCCGTCAGGGCAATACCGAGCGCAACCTCGCCGGCGTGCCCCATTCGCGCGAATTCCGGCTGGGCGAGGATTATGGCGGCGTCCACCGCGAGCGGCAGATCGAAATCGCCAAGCAATTGTTCGGCGCGATGGACATCGCGCGCGAGGACAAGGCGAAGCGGCACGATTGGGTGCTGCGCGGCTTCCGCCAGTTCGACGCCCCCGTCTCGATCGTCATCACCTATGATCGCGTGCTGCTGGGCAGTGACATCGCGCCGTTCGATTGCGGCGCGGTCACCACCGCATTGGTCAACGCCGCCTGGTCGCGCGGGCTGGGCTGCGTCATCAACAGCCAGGGGATCATGCAATCGCCGGTGGTGCGCGAACATGCCGGCATCCCCGACGATCAGGTGATCCAGACCTGTGTCGCCATGGGCTGGCCCGATGACAGCTTCCCCGCCAATGCGGTCGTGTCGCGCCGCAAGCCGGTGAGCGAGGCGGCCCGCTTCGTCGGCTTCGCCGACTGACGCTCAGACGCGCGGTCAGAACCGGGCGCAAAACAAGAAAGAGCCTGCCGGCGATCCGAACCGACGTGGAGTGCCGCGGTTCGGCGCCGACAGGCCCAGATGAACGGGCGGGAGCCCCTCCTCCCGCCGTCGTTCAGCGCGGAAAGCGCTTGTCCATCCAGCCCAGGATCGCGCGGTTCACCTCGTCGGGATATTCCTGCTGCGTCCAATGGCCCGATTTCTCGACCAGCACCTTGTCCAGATCCGGCACGTAGCGTTCCATCCCCTCGGCCATCGCCGGGCTCAGCACCACGTCATTTTCCGCCATCACCATCAATGACGGCACCTCGACCTTCTCGACGAGGTTCGCTGACGCCTGCCAGTTGCGGGTGAAATTGCGGTACCAGTTGATCCCGCCGGTGAAGCCGGTCGCGGCAAAGGTCTGCGCAAAGGCCGCAATCTCGTCATCGCTCAGGAATTGCTGCTGGTCGGTCGCCGGGTCGTACAGCTTCAGCCCCTCGCCCAGCGCTAGCGTGCGCTGCTCCGCCGGCAGCTTCTCATATTCCTTCAGCGTCACCATCGGCTTGCGCATGAAATAGCGCATCGACCGTTCCGGGTCGGCGCCCAGCGCGGCATCCGCCTCGCCCGGCTTCTGGAACCAGACGATGTACATGTCCTCGCCATAGACGTGGCGCATCGCGGCGATCGGATCATTCTCGCCGCGCGGCAGGAACGGCGTGTTGACCCCGATCACCCCCGCGCACCGCTCCGGATAACGCAGCGCGAATTGCCATACGACCATCCCGCCCCAGTCATGGCCGCAGGGAATCGCCTTTTCGATGCCCAGCGCGTCCATCAACCCGGCGATGTCGGCGGTCAGATGCTCGAGGTCATAATCCTCGACCTTCTCCGGCCGGCTGGTCAGGCCATAGCCGCGCTGGTCGGGCGCGATCGCCCAGCGCCCCGCCTTCTCGAACGCCGCCAGCTGGTGCCGCCACGAAAAGGCCAGTTCGGGAAAGCCGTGGCAGAAGATGACGGGCACGCCCTCGCCCCGTGGCCCCACCTCATAATAGGCCATGCGGATGCCGTTGGTGTCGGCATATTGCACCGGCGGCATTGCCTCGGCGAGCGCGCGCGGCGCTTCCATCGCATCGTTCATCGCGGCGCTCATGCCCGCAACTCCGGCCGGACGACGACCTTGCACTGTTTTTCCGGGTCGGCCAGCGCGGCAAAGGCGGCAGCGACATCATCCAGCCCGACCTCGTCAGTGATCGCTGGCAGCACGTCGATCTTGCCATCCGCGATATTGACCAGCGTCGCGGCGAATTCACCCGCGGTGTAGCCAAGCACGAAGCGGAAATCGATCTGCTTGTTGATGCACAGGAACGGCTCGATCTTGTCGGTTTCCATGCACACGCCGACCACGATCACCTGCGTGCCCACCGGCACCGATTCGATGATGTTCTGCAGCACGCCGGGCACGCCGACGCATTCGAACACGATCGCCTTCTTGCCGGCCTGACCGCTCATCATCGCCGCCATCCGCTCGGACGAGGTGCGCGGCACGCCCAGCTCGCTCCACTTGGTATGCGGCGACTCCTTTGCCGGATCGACGATGATGTCGGCGCCCATCTTCTCCGCCACGGCGCGCCGCGCGGGCGAGAAATCGGCCGCCACCACCGGGCCCAGCCCGCGCGATTTCAGCGCCGCGATCACCGCCAGGCCCACCGGCCCGCACCCGATGACGAGGTTGACCGTGTCCGGTCCCGCCGCCGACATAGCGACGGCATGTTCGCCCACCGCGAACGGCTCGGTCATCGCGGCCTGCACGTCGCTGAGCCCGTTGGGCACCTCGATCAGCATCGCCTCGCTCAGCACCATCTGCTCGCTGTAGCCGCCGGGATAATTGTTCGAATAACCGATCGCCTCATAGCCCTGCGGCTTCATCGCGATCGGCATGGAAACGACGCGAGTCCCCGCCTTCAGCGTCTTCGCCGATCCCGGGCCATGGTCGAGGATCTCGGCGGAGAATTCATGGCCGAAGATCATGTCCTTCGACGGGTCGGTACGCGATTTCTCGCCCGTCCGCTCGCCCAGTTCCAGCATGTTCTCGAACGAATGGACGGCGTGAAGGTCGGAACCGCAGATGCCGCAGGCCAGCGTCTTGACCAGCACCTCGCCCTGACCGGGCGTCGGATCGGGTACCTCGTCACACACCAATTGCTTGTTGCGTCTCACCACTGCGCGCATCGCGAGCCACCCTCTCCTGTCGTCCGGCCTGTTCCGGCGGATCATGCGTCGCATGGTGGCGCGCGCCCTCGTCCGGCGCAACCCTTATAATCATAACATGTTCGTATTTATTGCACGTGATCGGTATTTGGCGTATCCGGCCGTCAATCATGGTCGGAGGGACGAATGGTCGGCAACAGCGTGCCCGGCAGGCTGCAGGAACAGGTTATTGTGGTCGGCGCGGGGATTGCGGGGCTGTGCACTGCGCTGCGGCTGGGCGGCGGCACGCGCCGGCTGCTGCTGCTGGAACGTGACGACGCCCCGCCGGAGGGTGGCCCTGATGTGGCGTTCGATCAGTGGCAGCGCCGCGGCGTCGGCCAGCTGCGGCAGAGCCACGCCTTCCTCGCCCGGCTACGCAACATCATCCGCGACGAACATCCCCAGCTGCTCGCCGATCTCTACGCCGCCGGGTGCCGCGACATCGCCTTCCCGGACATGCTGCCGCCCGCACTGCGCACGCGCTACGTGCCCGCGCCGGGGGATGAGGATCTGACCATCATCACCAGCCGGCGCACCACGATCGAACTCGTCATCCGCCGCTATGTGGAGCAGCTTCCCGGCGTCACGATCCGCAGCGGGGTGAAGGTGCGCGAGCTGATCCAGGATCGCGACGCCTCGGGCCTGATCCACGTCACCGGGGTAATCGCCGATACCGTCAACGGGCGCGAGGAAATCCGCGCCGACGTTGTGGTCGACGCGGGCGGCAAGGCGGCCAATCTGATCGAGCAGTTGATCAAGGCCGGCGCACCGATCGGCGAGGCGGCGGAGACCGCGGGCGTGCTCTATTTCACGCGCCACTACCGCCTCCACGACGGGCAGGAGGAGCCGCCGCGCGGCGAGATCGCCGCCTCGGGCGACCTTGGCTATCTGAAGTTCGGCGTCTTTCCGGCCGACAACCATCGTTTCTCGATCACGCTGTGCGTGCCGGAGATCGAACACGGCCTGCGCCGCGCGGTGATGGACGGCGACATGTTCCAGCGCATCTGCATGGCGATGCCGGGCATGGCGCCCTGGGTCGATCCGGCGAAATCGGAACCGGTCGGCAAGGTCATCGGCATGGGCGACCTGCACAGCCGGTGGCGCAGCCTCGTCACGGACGGGCGACCGGCCGTGCTCGGCTATTTCGCGATTGGCGACGCCTTGGTACGCACCAACCCGCTCTACGGCCGCGGCTGTTCGCTCGCCGCGGTGAGCGCTGGCGTGCTGCGCCGCGCGCTCGATTCGGGCAGCGATCCGGCGGCGCGCCTGCTGGTCTATGACGGCGGCATCCGGGCGGAGGTGAAGCCCTATTACGACCTGATGCTGAAACAGGATCGCTCCGCCATCCGCCGCGCGCGCGCGACGCTCACCCCCGGCCATCGCCCGCGGGTAAAGGCGCGCCTCGCCAAGAGCTTCGTCGACGACGGCATCACCATCGCGGCGCGATCCGACATCAATCTGATGCGCGCGATGATGCGCGGCTTCCACATGCTCGAACATCCCGAGGCATGGCTGAAACGGCCCGCCAACCTCAGCAAGGTACTGAGCTATTGGGCGCGCGGGCGACGGCGCAATGCCGCGGCCTATGCGCCCATCCCCGGCCCGGACCGCCCCGAACTGATGGCGCGGCTCGGGCTCGATCCACAGGCGGACATGCTCGCCGCCTGACGGCAGCACGGGCGCGCGGCCTGCCCGCGCGCCCCACGCCTCATCCGGCGGTGGCGCCGATCGGGATCGGTGTCGCGGCAGCAACCTCGGCGTCGACCGTCGCAAACAATTTGCCCGCCGCCATCTCGTCGCGCGTCCGCTCCGGCTGCAGCGTCGCCATATGATCCAGCCGCACCAGCTCTCGCGGCACGTACCAGTGCAATGTGTCGCTGTGATACGCCTCCCACACCGTCTCGGCGACCTCGCGTGGCGGAATGGCGCGGAACACGCCGGCCTTGGGCGCGCTCGCCGCCGCGCCTTCCGGCAGGATCGGCGTATCGATCAGCGCCGGCAACACGTCGGCGACGCGCACGCCATAGGGCTTCAGCTCGATCGCCAGCGCCTCGGTCAGCCCCTTCACCGCATGCTTCGTCGCCGAATAGACCGCGATCATCGGCATGCCATAGGTCGCCGACGAGGAGGATGTGGTGAAGCACAGCGACCCCGGCGTCGCCTTCAGCAGCGGGATCGCCAGATGGATGCCGGTCAGCACGCCAATGAAATTGACCTGTACCACCGCCAGCACATCATCCCACGGCTGGTCGGCGAACGGCCCGCCCCGCCCGATCCCGGCATTGTTGTAGAGCAGGTCGAGCTTGCCGTCGGTGCACGCGGCAAAGGCGTCGAGCGCCGCGCGATACGCCGCGCGATCAGTGACATCGAGCCGCTGGACAAGGCAATTGTCCGCGCCCAGCTCTTCCTTCAGCCGCGCCAGCCCCGCCTCGTTGACGTCCACCCCGCCGACGAACCAGCCTTCGCGGGCGAACAGCCGCGCGGTCTCCAGCCCCATGCCCGATGCCGCCCCGGTGATGAAGATCGCCTTGCGCCCGTTGGCGCGCACGCTGCCGTCCACGCCGCTCATTCCGCTGCCTCCGATTTCTTGTCGAGGCCCATCGCGGCCAGGATTTCGGGGCGGATATTCTCCGTCCCCTTCTTCTGGATATGGTTGGCCAGCCGCGCGCCGACCGCCGCCTGCGCCTCGCCGATGAAGCGGGGGCGGTTCGCCGCCGCCCATTCGATCGACGCCTCGCGATTGGCATTCACCCCGTTCACCGCCGGCATGACGTAGCGCGCGATCAGCTCATAGGATTTCTTCTTATTGTCCCATTCGGCCCAATTGTGGTCCATCATCAGGAACGCGCCGAACCCGCCCGATTGCTCGCGCAGCCGCTCGATCTGCTTCACCGCATCCTCGGGCGTGCCGATCACCGCCATGCCCGAATTGACCAAGGCGTCGACCGGGTCGCTGCCATCCGCCGGGGCGAGCGGCAGCGCCGCCACCTCACGGAAATAGTACAGCCATTTGTCGAGGCCGAAGCGCACCTGCGCACGCGCCTCATCGCGCGTCGCGGCGACATGCATCGGCCCGACCAGCCGCCACTGGCTGCGCTCGACGCGCGTGCCGCTATCGGCCGCCTGCTGCTCGGCGATCGCCCAGTTGGACGCCAGCGCATTGAACCCGCCGCTTTGCGTGGCGCCGATCGACAGCAGCCCCAGGCCGTGCCGCCCCGCCGCCGTCGCGCCCGATGGCGACACCTGGCTCGCCACGCTGATCTCCACCGAGGGGCGGCTGTACGGCAGCATCTGCAACCGCGCCTCGTTCAGCTCGAACCAGTCGGTCTTCTTCGTCACCTGCTCACCGCGCAGCAGCGGGACGAGCACGTCGATCGCCTCGTCCATCCGGTCGCGCTGCTTGGCGACGGGAATGCCCATCATGAACGCGTCCGACGGCAGCGCGCCCGGCCCGACGCCGAACATCACGCGCCCGCGGGTGATATGGTCCAGCTGGTTGATCCGGTCCGCCAGCATCAACGGGTGGTGGTACGGCAGCGACGACACGCCGGTCCCCAGCCGGATGTGCCGCGTCCGCTCCGCCACGGTGGCGATGAACAATTCGGGGCTGGCGATCAGTTCGTAGCCGGCCGAATGATGCTCGCCGAGCCACGCCTCATCATAACCCAGTTTGTCCATGTGGACGACGAGATCCAGGTCGCGCTCCAGCGCCAGCGTCGGGTTCTCGTTCAACGGGTGGAAGGGCGCAATGAACGCCCCGAAGCGAATCCTCTCTCCCGCCATCTCTTCTCTCCTCCTGCCCTGTTTGGCGGCGATGCTACGCCGCACCACCGGCGGAGGCCATATGGATTCTGCAACATGTTATGATAATTTGCCCCGGCGCGGCGTTGCGGCTAAGGGACGGGGTGCCTAGGGTCCATGCCATGCAGAGGAATTACGGATGAGCCGCCGCGAGGAGGCGAAGGCTGAGCGTCGCCACCGCATCATCGCGGCCGCCCGCGATCTGATCAAGGAAACCGGCGACACCGGGCTGTCGATGCGCGCCATCGCGGCGCGCGCCGGCGTGTCGCTCACCACGCCCTACAATCTGTTCGGCTCGAAACGCGCGATCGTCATCGCCTTGCTGGAGGATGTGCGCGAATTCCACGAACGCTTCTCGCAATTGCGCAGCGTCGGCCCGGTCGACCGCATCTTCCAGGCAGTGTCGATCACCATCGCCTATCTCGCCGACGACCCCGATTTCTACCGCACCCTGTGGACCGAGGCGCTGCGCTTCGACAGCAAGGAATTGCGCGGTGAGCTTCAGTCGCCGCAGCGCTACGGCTTCTGGTTCTCGCTCCTGGGGGAGGCGCGCAACGAAGGCGCGCTGCTGCCGGGGCTGGAGCTTGATCCGCTGCTCCACGCGCTCGACGGCGTCTATGTCGCCGCGATGCTCGCCTGGGTGCTGGGCGCGATCGACGTGCAGGAGATCGAGGCGCATGTCAGCTACGGCTATGCGCTGGTGCTGCGCGGCGCGGCGACGCCCGAATATAGCGCCGCGATCGAGGAAAAGCTGATGGGCTATCAGCGCGATCTGATGACGCTGCGCCCGGCCGTCGTCGCCGCCTAGGGCCATTCGGGCGCCGCCCCGGCACGCGGCCGGGGCGGCGCCCTTCTGCATTACGCCTTGATCGCGGCCAGTGCCTGGTCGAAATCGGCGATCAGGTCATCGGCATCCTCGACGCCGATCGAGATGCGCACCAGATTGTCGGTAATGCCCAGCGCCGCCTTGCGATCATCGGCGACCGACAGGTGAGTCATCCCGGCCGGGTGGCTCGCCAGCGTCTCGGTGCCGCCCAGGCTCACCGCCAGCTTGGCGATCTTCAGCGCGTCGAGGAACGCGAACGCCTCCGGCTCGCCGCCCTTCAGGTACAGCGAGAAGGTCGAACCCGCGCCGCTGCAATGGCGGCGATAGATGTCGGCCTGCCTTTTGTCCTCGCCCCGCTCCAGGAAGCCGAGGTAGCCGACTTTCTCCACCTTGGGATGCGCGGCCAGGAATTCGCACACCTTGGCGGCATTCTCGCCCGCGCGGCTCATGCGCAGTTCCAGCGTCTCGAGGCTGCGCAGCAGCATCCACGCCGTGTTCGGGTCGCAGATCGTGCCGATCGTGTTGCGCATCAGCCGGATGGTGTTGATGTGCTCCTTCGATCCCAGCACGCCGCCCGCCACCAGGTCCGAATGGCCGCCGGCATATTTGGTCAGCGAATAGACGACGATGTCCGCGCCCTGCTGCAGCGGCTTGGCCCACAGCGGCCCCAGGAACGTGTTGTCGATCGCGATCGGCGGCTTGTTCTCGCCGGTGAAGATCGCGTCACGGCTCGCCGCGACCGCTTCCACGTCAACCAGCGCGTTGGTCGGGTTGGCCGGGCTTTCGAGATAGATCAGCGCGACATTGCCGGTCGCCGCCTCGGTCAGCACCGCGTCGATCTCCTCGCGCGTCGCACCGGCCGGGAAGTCGAGCCACTTCACGCCGAACTTGCCCAGGATGCGCGCGATCAGCGTCTCGGTCGCCGCATAAAGCGGGCCGGAATGGACGATCGTGTCGCCCGGCTTGGTCATCGACAGGAACAGCGTGGCGATGGCGGACATGCCGCTGGAGAAGGTCAGCGCATCCTCGGCATCTTCCCACACGCTCAGCCGGTCTTCCAGGATCTCCTGGTTCGGCCCGTTGAAGCGCGAATAGACAAGGCCCTCGGCCCCGCCCGGCCGCTTGCCCGTCACGCCCTCGAAATGGCGCTTGCCGGCGGCGGCATTGGGGAAGACGAAGGTGGAGGTGAGGAAGATCGGCGGCTTCAGCGCGCCTTCGGACAGCGCCGGGTCATAGCCGTGGCCCATCATCAGCGTCGCCGGCTTCAGCTTGCGCCCGCCGATCTCCTCGACCGCCGATTTGGGGGAGACGCGCGGGGCGACGCCGGTCAGGTCGGCTTCGGTTTCCTTGGTCATTCAGTAACTCCGGTCGGTGGCAGGTTGATCGCCACCTTGCCGGCAGTCTTACGGCCGGTGGCCTCGCACCGCCATCATTTGGCGACATAAGGGGTGAAGGCACCGATGACGCAGCTGCCGGTCGGGAAACCCGCCGTGCGGTCGACCGTTTCCGCAATGTCACCGCGGCACAGCCGGGGACCGAACTGGCGCGTGACCAGCATGTCGCCGCGCGCCACGCCCTCGCACCCGCCGTTGGTATTGCTGACATAGATGCGGTTGCGCCCTTCGCGATAGACCAGCTTGTCGCCGATCGCGCGCAGCGAGATGGTGCGGAACCGCGTGTCGATGCAATCGACCTGCGGCTGCGGGGTCAGCCGCGCGAGGTCGCGTTCCAGCTGCATCCGGTCGCGCTCCTGCGGGCCGGGCCGGTCGGTGCCCGCGCCGCTCGCACAGCCAGTGGCGGCAACGGCGGCGGCCCCGGCCATCGCGGCAAGCGCAAAGGTTGTCAGCACCCTGGCCATCATCATCCCTCCATGCTCGCGCGCAGGTTTGTCCTGTCGCGCCACCAACGTTTCTACCCGCGAAAACTATCCTTCGCCGCTCGTAGTTCACCCAGTCGGGCGGCGCTGTCGGCGCGCAGGAAGGGATTGGTCGCCAGCTCCTCGCCGATGGTGGTCGGGATCGTCGCCTCGCCCGCAGCGCGCGCCGCATCCACGCGGCCCATCCGTTCACGGATTGCCTCATTGCCGGGCTCGGCGACCAGCGCATAGCGGCCGTTCGACTGGGTATATTCATGCCCGCAATAGACGCGCGTCGCCGGCGGCAGCGTGGCATAACGCTGCATGTTGCCGAACATGTCGTCCGGGGTGCCCTCGAACAACCGGCCACAGCCCATCGCGAACAATGTGTCGCCAGTGAAGATCGCAGCGTCATCGGCAAAGTGGAAGGCGACATGCCCCTGCGTATGGCCGGGCACCCGCATCACCGCCGCGCGATGCGCGCCCAGCGACACCACATCGCCCTCGCCGACGCCATGGTCGATCTGCCCGATCTTCTCGCGCTCCGCCTCCGGCCCGGTGATCCGCGCGCCCGTCGCCGCGACGATCGCGCCATTGCCGCCGACATGATCGGGGTGCCAGTGCGTGTTCCAGATGTCGGTGATCGTCCATCCTCGCGCCGCTGCCGCATCCAGCACCGGCTGCGCCTCGCCCGGATCGATCACCATCGTCGCGCCCGATGCGGGGTCGTGGACCAGCCAGCTGTAATTGTCGCTCAGCACCGGCACGCGCACGATTTCCAGCGCCCCCGTCGCTGCTTCAGCCGGCACCCTCTCCTGTGACAATGGCATCATAGCCCCTTTCATTGAATTCGATCAGGCAGAAACCGTGGCCGAACGGATCGGCAAAGCCCGCGATCCGGCCATAGGGTGCCGCACGCACCCCCGTCTCGTCCACCGCCCCCGCCGCGATGGCGGCCGCGCGCGCCGTGTCGAGGTCATCCACCGCAATGTCGAAATGCACCGGCGTCCAGTGCCGGCGATAATCGCGGCGCGCTGGCGAGGCATCGCTCGCCACGCTGCCGTCGGCCTGTTCCAGCAGATAGAGCGGCGCTTCCAGCCCGAGCAGCTCGACCGCGCCTGCCCCGATCCGCCGCCCGACCCGAAGGCCGAGCGCGCGGCAATAGAAAGCCTCTGCCCGCGCGAGATCGGGAACGTCGAGGTTCACGATCAGTCGCGCGGGCGCGGGCATCACCAGGTCCCGGTATTCGGCATCGACGCCCAGGGTTCCTGCGGCGGCTTCGGCCCGTTCAGCTGCAGCAGCTCGATCGAGATGCCGTCGGGCGTCTTCACGAACGCCATGTAACCGTCCCTCGGGGGGCGGTGGACGGTATAGCCGGCGTCGAGCACCGCCTGGCACGTCGCGTAGATATCGTCGCAATCATAGGCGAGGTGCCCGAAATTGCGCCCGCCGGTATATTCCTCCGGCGCGCTGCCATCCTCGGGGGGCCAGTTATAGGTCAGCTCCACCTCGGCATGGGCGCGCTCGCCCGGCCCGCGCATGTCGTCCGGCGTGGCAAGGAAGATCAGCGTGAATCGCCCTGCCTCGCTCTCGGTACGGCGCACTTCCTTCAGGCCCAGCACCTCAAAGAATTTGATCGTCTCTTCCGGGTTGGTGACCCGGATCATGGTGTGCAGATAGCGCATCAATCCTCCATGCTCATTTCTGTTCGCCGCCTTTCTGTTCGTCAGCGCCGAACTGTGCCAGCGCGCGCGCCGCCGATTGTCCCGCGGGCCGATCGGGCGCCAGCCGCACCGCTTCCCCCCACGCCGCCTTGGCGCCGGCCTCGTCGCCCGCCGCGGCGGCGATATTGCCCGCTTCCAACTGCACCTGCGCGTCATCGGCCGATCGGCGCAGCGCCTGCGCGATATCGGCGCGCGCCCGGCCCAGGTCGCCGTCACGCCGCGCCAGCGTCGCCGACAGGAGCCAGGCGAGCGGATCGTCCGCCGCATCCTTCACCGCCATGTCGAGGTCAGCGCGCGCCGCCTTGCTGTCGCCGATCGCCACCAAGGCACGGGCGCGGTCGAGCGCAGCCTCGCCGCGCTCCATGCCGGTCAGCGTGCCCGCCGCCAGCGCCGCGTCGAGCGCGGATCGCGCCTTGGCCGCCTCCTGCCCGGCGAGCCAGGCATTGCCGGCCTGCGCCCAGTAACGCGCCGCCGCCTCGTCCTGCGCCAGTTCCGCCGCCCGCGCCGCTTCCTCGAACGCGGCGGCCGCCGCCGGAAAACGGTTCTGCCCGGCCAGCGCCAGGCCCAGGCAGCCGCGTCCGGCCGCGCTGCGATCAAGCGACGCTCGCCGCTCCGCCGCAACCGGATCCTCCGCAGCCAGCGCGACACAGCTCGTCGCGGATGGCGCCGCGACCGATGGCGCAGCAACCGGAGGCGCCGCCACCGACGGGGTCGCGACCTGAAGCGCGGTAAGAAGCAGGATCATGGCAGCAGGTCCCCGACGATTCGGGTCAGCAGCGCAATGTCCGCCTCGCGCGACAGGCGATGATCGCCGTCCTTCACCAAAATCAACTGCACGTCGTCGGACCGGATCAGCTCGGCCAGCCGCACCGATTGCGCCCAGGGCACGTCGGGGTCACGCTGGCCATGGATCAGCCGCACCGGGCAATCGATCGCGATCGGCCCGTGCATCAGCCGGCTCGCCTCGCCCGCCTGCCAGAAACGGCGGGTATAGACGGTCGGCGCCGGGCCATAGGGGTTGGCCCGCTCCAGCTTGTTATATTGCAGGATGTAGAGCTTTTCGGGCTGGCTGAATCCCCAGTCGGTGAAATCGGGCGCGGCGGCGATACCGACCATGCCGACCACGCGATCGGGCCGTGCCAGCGCCGCCAGCAGCATGATCCACCCGCCCATCGACGATCCCACCAGCACCACCGGGCCCTCGACGGCATGGTCGATCATCGCCAGCGCATCGTCGCGCCAGTCGGTCAGCGACTGATCCTCGAACTTGCCCTCGCTCTCGCCGCAGCCGGCATAGTCGAACCGCAGGAACGCCCGGCCGTTCTCGCGCGCCCAGGCCTCCAGCGCCAGCGCCTTGGTGCCGCTCATGTCGCTGGCATAGCCGGGAAGGAACACGATCGTCGGGCCGTCGCCCTCGGTCAGGTGATAGGCGAGGCGGGGGCGCTGGGCTTCGGTCATCGCGCGCGATGTAGGGGCGATCGCCCGATTGCGAAAGGCGACAGCATCGCGATGCGGTGGCGCGCCGCCGCGATCAGATCACATATTCGACCGTCTTCAACTGCGTTTCCGCATCGCGCTTCGCGGTGCGCTTGGCGACCATCTCGGCATGCAGCTCGGCGATCGTGCGGCTGCCGGTGGTCTTGAACGCGAACGGCAGCACGCCGTGGATCACTGCGCCCACGCCGCCCGCCAGCATCCGCATCCCGAACCGCGTCGCGACGCCGAAATGCTCGGCATAGCTTTCCCCGACGGACTCGGGGTGATCCAGGAACAGGCGGCGGAACAGGGTGGGATTGGTCGTGCGCATCATGAGACCTTATCACGCCTGTCGATCTGCGTCAGCATCTCCGCGGCGAGCAGCGGCAGCGTATCGTCGCGCGCGCCCATCACCACGATCCGATCACCCGGCCGGGCATTGGCCACCAGATGCGCCGCCGCCGCCGCCCGCTCGGCGATATGGCGCGCATTGCCGCCGCTGATCGTTATGTCATTGGCGATATCGGCGCTGGTCACCTCGCGGCTCACCGTCCCGCCCTGATAGACCGGGTCGGGCAGCACCAGCAGGTCATCGACCCCCAGCCCGTCGACGAACGTCTGCACCAGCTCGCGCCGCATCGTCTTCAACGGGCCATAGCCATGCGGCTGGAACAGGACGAGCAGCCGGCCCGGAAAGGCGTGGAGCGTGGCAAGCGTCGCGGCGATCTTATCGGGGTTGTGCCCGAAATCGTCGATCACCGTGACCCCGTCGGCAGTGCCGATGACATCGAACCGGCGCTTCAAACCGCTATAGGCCGAAATTCCCCGGAGAGCGGCCGGCAGCGTGACGCCCGTGGCCAAAGCTGCCCCGGTAGCGGCCAGCGCATTGGCGACATTATGCCGCCCCGGAACACCCAGGCGGACGCTTTCACCGTTCAGCGTGAAGGACACCGCGAACGGCTCCTCCACCACATCGCGCGCCACCAGATCCGCCTCGCCGCCCAGCGAGAATGTCGTCACCCGCTCGCGCGGCACCCGCATCGCCAGCGCCGCGGCATCGGGATTGTCGGCATTGACGATCGCGTGGCCCGCCTTGGCAATGAAGTCGCCGAACAGATTGTTCAATTCTTCCAGTGACTTGTGGTCAAGGCTGACGTTGTTCAGCACCGCGATCCGCGGCGTGTAGAGCGCGATCGACCCGTCGCTCTCATCCACCTCGCTGACGTACGGCGCCCCCTCGCCCACCAAGGCGCTGGCGAACGGCCGGTCGGCGCCGGCGAAATCCTTCATCACCGCGCCGTTCATCACCGTCGGATCCATCCCCGCATCGTGCAGGATCCGCGCGATCATCCCGGTGACGGTCGATTTCCCGCTCGTCCCCGCCACCCCGATCGGCAGCCGGCTGGCGTTGAACAGCGCCGCGTTGAGCTCGGCGCGGCTCATCCGCGGGCAGCCCAGCCGCGTCGCCGCGACAATATCCGCGACCGTATCCTCGACCGCGGCGGAGGCGACGACGATCTGCTCGGCCGAGGTAATCCCGCTGCCGTCCTGCGGGAACAGCGCGACGCCCTTCGCCTCCAGGTCGGCGAACTTGGCCGGCACCCGCCCTTGGTCGAGGCCCCGGTCCGATCCCGCCACGCTTGCGCCGCGCCCGGCGAGGATCATCGCCAGCGGCATCATCCCCGATCCGCCGACACCGACGAAGAAGAAGCGTTTTCCTGCGATGTTGCCGTCGTGCATGGCCGCGGGCTATCGCCGCCGCGGGGCTTGGGCAAGGCGAAGGCGACGAGGCACATGACATTGCGGCCGATACGAAGGGTGCAGGCGTGAGGATCGGCATCGTCGCGCCCGCGAACAGCGCCAGCCCCGAGATGGTCGCCCCGCTCACCGCTTATGCCGCGCTCGCCTATCCGGAGGTGGAGCTCGTCTTCCATCCGCAATGCTGGGAAAGCGACGGCCATTTCGCCGGCCCCGACGCGCGCCGCGCCGCCGCCTTCCTCGAATTCGCCAACGATCCCGGTTTCGCCGCGATCTGGTTCGCGCGCGGCGGCTATGGCTCCAACCGAATCCTCGACACCGTCATGCCGCAGCTGAACGAGGCGGCACGGCGCAAGAAATATGTCGGCTATTCGGACATGGGCTTCATGCTCGCCGCGCTTTACGCCCGCCGCATCGGCCAGGTCGCGCACGGGCCGATGCCGGTCGACGTGCTGCGCAGTTCGGGCGGCGGCGACGCCACGGTCGCCCGCTCGCTCGGCTGGATCGCGCGCGGCGAGCGGCAGGGGCTGGAGCCCGGCCTCGGCCGCCGCCCCGCTGCCGCCTTCAACCTCGCCATCCTCGGCGCACTGATCGGCACGCCCTGGCTGCCCGATCTCACCGACCACGAATTGCTGATCGAGGAAGTCGCGGAGCCGCTCTACAATGTCGACCGGCTGCTGTTCACCATGGCCAACGCGACGCAGCTGCGTGGCATCGCCGGTGTGCGCCTCGGCGCCGTCACCGCGATCAAGGACAATAATCCGCGCTGGGGCGAGACGCTGGACACGATGATCCGCCGCTGGTGCCGCGACATGGGCGTGCCGTTCCTCGGCCCGGCGGAGGTCGGCCATACCCAGACCAACCGCGTCGTGCCGTTCGGCCTCGCCTGAGCCGTTACCTGCCGGTCAGTCGGCCGGTGCCGTGGCGAGCGCGTCGGCCAGCCACGGCGGGATGATCGCATCGCCCAGCGACTCGAGCCGGCGATGCTCCACCATCAGCCCCAGTGCGGGATAGGTCGCTCGCGTCCGGTCCCCCGCTTCGGTCAGCGGCGCGACGACCAGCCGGCGATTGACCTTGGAGCGGTAATTCATCCGCGCGGTATTCTCCTGCCCGACATAACATCCCTTGCCGAAAGTGACGCCGTTCAGCTCGCGCGCATTGCATTCCAGCCACAATGTCTCGCCGCTGCCCAGTTCCCCCACCCCCTCGGTCACGCCCAGCGACAGGCGGTGGGCCAGCCAGCCCTCCGCCGCCTCGCCGGGCGCGGCGATCCACCGCTGCCCCAGCGCGGCGAGCCGCGGGTCGGGCACGCCCTCGCTGCCGTCCACGGCCCAATGCACCGCCAGCGAATCGTCGCGCGCGATCGCGATCTTGCGCCGCAGCCGATACAGCGTCAGCCGCTTGGCCAGCGCGTCGGCCTGCTCCCCCTCGCAATCGAGCAGCAGGTCCTCGCCATCGGCCCACACCAGGAAATCGAACAATGCCTTGCCTTGCGGGGTCAGCAGCGCCGTCCACACCGGCAGCGGCCCCGTGACATCATTGGTCACCAGCCCCTGCAGGAATCCGCGAACATCCTCCCCGCTGAGGCGTAGGACGGCGCGATCGATGAGCATGGTGGCGTTGGTCATGCCGACAAGCTAGGGCGTTCCGGCCCTATTCCAAGCTCCCGGATTGTCCGATGACCGACCGCCTCACCATCCGCCGCCCCGACGACTGGCACGTTCACCTGCGCGACGGCGCGATGCTTCAGCTGGTCGCGCCCTACACCGCGCGGCAGTTCGCCCGCGCGATCATCATGCCCAACCTGACCCCGCCGGTGACCACCGCCGACGCCGCGCGGGCCTATCGCGACCGGATCATGGCCGCGCTGCCCGCGGGCAGTGATTTCACGCCGCTGATGACCTGCTACCTCACCGACGGCGCCGATCCGGACGCGATCGCCGCCGCGCATGCCGAAGGCGTGTTCACCGCGTGCAAGCTCTATCCCGCGCACGCGACGACCAATTCGGCGCATGGCGTGACCGACATCTTCGCGCTCGCCCCGGTGCTGGAACGGATGCAGGCGATCGGCATGCCGCTGCTGATCCATGGCGAGGTGACCGACAAGGACATCGACATCTTCGATCGCGAGGCGGTGTTCATCGATCGCACCTTGCGCCGGCTGGTCGCCGATTTTCCCGCGCTCAAGATCGTGATGGAACATATCACCACGCGCGAGGCGGCGGACTATGTCGCGGAGGCGCCGGATACCGTCGCCGCGACGATCACCCCGCAGCATTTGCTGATCAACCGCAACGCGATCTTCGACGGCGGCATCCGCCCGCATGCTTATTGCCTGCCGGTGGCAAAGCGCGAGCAGCATCGCCTCGCCGTGCGCAAGGCGGCGGTGTCAGGCTCGGCCAAGTTCTTCCTGGGGACGGACAGCGCGCCGCACGTCGTCGCCGCGAAGGAAACCTCCTGCGGCTGCGCCGGCATCTTCAACGCGCCCTATGCGCTGGAAAGCTACATCCGCGTGTTCGACGAGGAAGGCGCGCTCGACCGGTTCGAGGCGTTCGTCAGCGAAAATGGGGCGCGCTTCTACGGCCTGCCGCTGAACGAAGGGACGATCACGCTGGAGC
This sequence comes from Sphingomonas olei, assembly GCF_045369765.1. Classification (NCBI taxonomy): domain Bacteria; kingdom Pseudomonadati; phylum Pseudomonadota; class Alphaproteobacteria; order Sphingomonadales; family Sphingomonadaceae; genus Sphingomonas; species Sphingomonas olei. The sequence goes on along the minus strand of NZ_JBIQEU010000008.1, from coordinate 27,551 downwards.
GTGTCGACCAGACGGTGCCCGACCAGATCGGCAACGATACCGAGTCGGTTGTGCCGTTCCATGCCGGCGAAACTCTGGGCTGGCGGGTCGTCGCCGGCTGATCGCCGGCGTCGGGAAAAGGCTCAGGCCTTTTCCAGCGTGCATTGCAGCGGATGCTGGTTGGCGCGGGCGAAATCCATCACCTGCCCGACCTTCGTCTCCGCCACTTCATAGCTGAAGGTACCGCACACGCCGACGCCCTTCTGGTGGACGTGGAGCATGACGCGGGTCGCCTCCTCCGCGTTCATGCGGAAGAACCGCTGCAGGCACAGAACGACGAATTCCATCGGGGTATAATCGTCGTTCAGCATCAGCACGCGGTACGGCGTCGGCTCCTTGATCTTGGCGCGCGTGCGGGTGGCCACGCCCACGCCGGTGCCCTCGCCGTCATTGTCTCGACGTTCTGCCATGGTCAGGATGCTGGTCATTGTTTCCGCCGAAATATGGCAAGCCTTGGATCAAGGGCAAGGGCCGAACATGCCCGCACCCGCGCCGCCCGCCCCTCACGCAAAGGCCGGTGCCTGCCGCAACTGCTGATAGGCCGCGATGACCTTCTGTAGCATTGCTTCATGGCTGCGGTCACCGCCGTTTCGGTCGGGGTGATAACGGCGCACCAATTCGCTGTAGCGCTTGCGCAGCGCCATGCGGTCCGCATCGGGGGCCAGCCCCAGCACCTTCAGGCTCGCGCGGTCCTGCCCCGACAATGGCTTGCCGTCGCTCCGCTCGGGCGCCCGTTCGCGGCGATAGCGCGCACCGATCGCGTCCAGCGGGTCGGAAAAATCGGCCCAGCGCGGCCCCTGGTCGCCGCCACCGGCACGGGCGAAGGCGCGAGTCTCGCGTTCCCACCCCGCCATCGGCCGCTGCGCATGGTGGATTTCCTCCGCGCTCATCCCGTCGAAATAATTGTAGCTCGAATTGAACGCGCGGACATGGTCGAGGCAGAACCAGCGGAACCGCGGCGGGCCATCGCGCGCTGGCCCGTCCAGCGGCGGCGCGCGAAATTCCCCGGCCGCATCGCAGCCCGGCGCCTCGCACGGCCGGTCCCCTTCGATCCTTCCATGAAACCGTGCGTTCGGCCGATCCTTCGCCAAAATCAGAACATCCCCAGCAAAACGGACTATATAGGCGGCATGACCCAGCCTGCCACCGGCCCGATCCAGCACGCAATCGCCGCTCGTCTGACCGACGCGCTCAGCCCGACGCACCTCGACGTGATCAACGAAAGCGCGCAGCATCGCGGCCATGCCGGCGACGACGGCTCGGGCGAATCGCACTTCCGCGTGGTGGTGGAAAGCCCCGCTTTCGCCGGCCTCACCCGCGTCGCGCGGCAGCGGCTGGTGAACCAGGCGCTGGCCGATCTGCTGCGCGATCACGTCCACGCACTGGCGATGAAGACGGTCGCCCCCGGGGAGCCACGATGACCTATCGCCTCTGGTACTGGCCCGGCCTGCAGGGCCGCGGCGAATTCGTCCGCCTGCCGCTGGAGGCGGCCGGGATCGCCTATGAGGATTGCGCCCGCACCCGTTCGGTCGATGCGCTGGTGGAAAATATGGCCGCCGGCGATCGCGCGCCCTTCGCCCCACCCTATCTGGAGCATGACGGCGTCCGCATCGCGCAGGTCGCCAACATCCTGCTCTATCTCGGCGATCGCCACGACCTCGCGCCCTCGGCACCCGCCGACCGCCACTGGATCCTGCAACTCCAACTGACCATCGCCGACATGATCGCCGAAGTGCACAACATCCACCATCCGGTGGAGCTCGGCGCCTATTATGAGGATCAGAAGCCGGAGGCCGCGCGCGCCGCGCAGCAATTCCGTACCGAGCGGCTGCCCAAGTTCCTCGACCATTTCGAACAGGCGGCCGGGACCAATCCGGGCGTCTGGCTGATCGACGATCGCTGGAGCTATGCCGACACCTCGCTGTTCCAGTTGGTCGAGGGGCTGCGCTACATGTTCCCGCGGCGCATGGCGGCGCTGGAGCGCGACTATCCCGGCGTCGTCGCCATCCGCGATGCGGTGGCCGCGCTGCCCGGTATCGCCGCCTATCTCGCGAGCGATCGTCGCGTGCCGTTCAACACCACCGGCATCTTCCGCCATTATCCCGAGCTCGACGGTGACTGAGGCGGCGACCGCCCGCATCGGCCGCGCGCTTCGCCCCGCCGCGCGCATCCTGCTGGTCGACCGCGAATCGCGCGTGCTGCTGTTCCGCTTCACGCCCGATGATCGCGCGCCCTTCTGGTGCACGCCCGGCGGCGCCTGCGATCCGGGCGAAAGCTACCCCGATGCCGCGCGCCGCGAATTGTTCGAGGAAACCGGCATCCGCGCCGATCCCGGCCCGGAAGTGGCGCAACGCTGGGTCGATTTCCTCACCATCGAACGGGTCGAGGTCACCGCCGACGAACGCTGGTTCCGCATCAACGTCGATGCGGACGCGGTCGACACCTCCGGCCACACCGATCTCGAACGCCGCGTGATGACGCAGTGGCGCTGGTTCCGCCGTGACGAGATCGCCGGCTGGCCCGAGACCATCTTCCCCGACGACCTTCTCCTTATGCTGGAAGCGACCGATGACGCGTGATGACCTGATCGAGCTGACCCTGCTGCCCGCCACCCACGATATCGGTGGGTTCAAGGTCCACCGCACCCTGCCGCATCGCGAGCGGACGATGGTGGGGCCGTTCCTGTTCTTCGACCAGATGGGCCCGGCGCACCTGCCGCCCGGCGAGGGGATGGACGTGCGCCCGCATCCGCACATCAACCTCGCCACCGTCACCTATCTGTTCGACGGCGCGATCGGCCACCGCGATTCGCTGGGCACGCAGACGGTGATCCGCCCCGGCGCGGTCAATCTGATGACCGCCGGGTGCGGCATCGTCCATTCGGAACGCTCGCCGGAGGAGGCGCGGCGCGACGGCCCGGCGCTGTCGGGCATCCAGACTTGGCTCGCGCTGCCCGACGGCCGGGAGGAAATCGATCCGGCCTTTGAGCATGTCCCCGCCGCCGACCTGCCCGTGATCGAGGGCGATGGCGTCACCGCCCGCGTCATCATGGGCGGCCTGTGGGGCAAGCGTGCGCCGACCACCACTTACGCCGGCACGATCTACGCCGACATCGCGCTCGCCCCCGGCGCCAGCGTGCCCATCGACGCCGCTGCCGACGAACGCGCCATCTATCTGGTCGAGGGGGAAGCCATGCTGGAGGGCGTGGCCCTCGAACCGCAGCGGCTCTACGTCCTGCGTCCCGGCATCGCCGCGACATTGCGCAGCACCAGCGGCGCGCGCGCGATGCTGGCGGGCGGCGACGCCTTCGCCACCCCGCGCCACGTGTGGTGGAATTTCGTCAGCTCCTCGCGCGAACGCATCCAGGAGGCGAAGCGCGCATGGATGGCGCGCGAATTCCCCGTCGTGCCTGGCGACGAGATCGAATGGATCCCGATCCCCGGCCAGCCCAAGACCGTCAGCTACCCCTGACGGCGCACGTCGCTAGCCGCGGGCGCGGTCACGCCCCGGCCAGGCGGCGCGTGGCCTCGTTCGCCCAATATCCCTCCCCGCCCTCGACGAAATCGCCGCCTTCAGGCGTCTCGGCGGGGTCGGTCGGCGCGACCCACGCACCATGCGCATGGGTCTGCGCGACTCGCACCGGCGTCGCCGCGCCCGGCCATGCCTGCACCCATACTTCCTGCACCGCGCTTTGCTTGTTGGGCTCCATCCGCACCCAGGCGAGCGGCCGCTCGTCATCCGCTGCCTGCGCTGCGGCCAGCATCGCCGCGCGAATCCGCGCCTGCCGCTCCGGCCCCAGATATTGCCACACCACCGAATGCATCAGCACGCGGGTCACGCCGCGCGGTTGCGGCTCGGCCAGCCGCTCCTCGATCCACGCCGCCGCGTCGCCAGCGTCCAGCCGCGGCGGATCGGCGGCAAACATCGCGAACGCCGCCTCCAGCCGCGCGGCACGCTCGGGCACATCGACCCAGCTATAGGCGATCAGCCGCTGCGCCGCCGCCGGATCACGCACGTCGATCGGGTTGATATCGACCCCCCGCACCGACGCAAAGCGCACCGCTTCGGGCGCCGGCGCCGCCCCGCGCCACTCGGGCCGGATCGTGACCGGCGACGCATCCGGCCCTACGATCGTCCCACCCAGGTCGAAACGATAGCGGTCGATCAGCAGGTTCAGCCCGGCGCTCGATCCGATCTCCAGCAGCTCGATCGGCTGGCCGAAGCGCTGCACGACCTGAAGCAGTCCCGTCATCAGCGCCGCCGATCGCCCCGGCTCGTTGGTCTGCGGCGGCCCGTCCAGCCACGGCAGCAGCGCCGCATCATGCGCCGCCAGCACTTGCGCGATGATCGCCGCCACCGCCCCCTCGTCCACCACCTCGCCGCGAAACACCCGCGTCAGCCCCGCGTCGGCACCGGCACGGTGCAGCGCATGCAATCCGCCCACCAGCCGCAGCGGCAGCGCGTCAACGGTCGGCTCGCCCGGCCAGTCCAGCACGCGGCGTCCCGCGGCGCTGTCGCGGGTGATCGCGGTGGCCAGCGCCCGGCACACGCGCGCCGTGATCGGCGCATCCATCGTGGTGCAATAATGGTGCTGGATCAGGAATGCGCCGCGGTTCGTCGCTTCGTCAGCCACCCGATTTCCCCTTTGCACAGGATATTGCGCGTGGCCGCGATGTTGCGCCTGCGCGGCGCGCTGGTAAAGCCGCGCGCATGGCCGAACCGCTCGTCATTGCCGTCCCCAAGGGGCGTATCCTAACCGAGGTGCAGCCGCTGCTCGCCAGCGCCGGCGTCGTGCCGGAGGCCGCCTTTTTCGATGAGGACAGCCGCGCGCTGCGTTTCGCGACCCAGGATCCGGACATCGCGCTCATTCGCGTGCGCGCCTTCGACGTCGCCACCTTCGTGGCGCATGGCGCGGCGCAGCTCGGCATCGTCGGCTCGGACGTGCTGGGGGAGTTTGCTTACCCGGAGCTTTATGCCCCGGTCGATCTCGGCATCGGCTATTGCCGCCTCTCGGTCGCCGAGCCGGCAGAACTGGCCGCGCACGATGATCCGCGCGGCTGGAGCCATGTGCGCGTCGCCACCAAATATCCGCACCTGACGGCGGAGCATTTCGCCCGCCGCGGCGTCCAGGCCGAGTGCATCAAGCTGAACGGCGCGATGGAGCTTGCCCCGATGCTCGGCCTCGCGCCGCGCATCGTCGACCTCGTCTCCTCCGGCCGCACGCTGAAGGAAAATGGCTTGGTCGAAGTGGAAACGATCGTTGAGGTATCCTCACGCCTGATCGTCAACCGGGCGGCGATGAAGATGCGCGCAGGCCGCGTCGTCCCGCTGGTGGAGGCGTTCCGCCGCGCCGTGGCCGAGGCGAAGGCGGCATGATTCGCCTGTCCACCCGCGACGCGTCCTTCACGCGCGATTTCGCCGCGCTGGTCGACGCGCGCCGCGAATCGGACGCCGATGTCACGCGCGACGTGTCCAACATCCTGCGCAGCGTGCGTGAGGAGGGCGACGCGGCACTGCGTGCCTTTACGCAGAAGCTCGACGGCCATGATCTCGATGACGGCGGCTGGTCGATCCCGCTCGCCGATTGCGCCGCCGCGTTCGACGCGCTCGATCCGGTGCTGCGCGACGCGCTCGAACTCGCCGCCACGCGCATCCGCGCCTATCACGAGAAACAGCGCCCGGCCGGCAGCGACTTCACCGATGAGGCGGGCGTCCGACTCGGCGCGCGCTGGCGCCCGGTCGATGCCGCCGGCATCTACGTCCCCGGCGGGCGCGCAGCTTACCCCTCGACGCTGCTGATGAACGCCATTCCCGCCAAGGTTGCGGGCGTGGAGCGGCTCGTCGTCGTGACGCCGACGCCCAAGGGTGCGATCAACCCGCTGGTCCTCGCCGCGGCGCATCTCGCCGGTGCTGACGAGGTGTGGCGGATCGGCGGCGCGCAGGCGATCGCCGCGCTCGCCTGGGGCACCGACCGGATCGCCCGCGTCGATGTCGTCACCGGCCCCGGCAACGCCTGGGTCGCGGAGGCCAAGCGGCAGGTCTATGGCGTGGTCGGCATCGACATGGTCGCCGGCCCCAGCGAGATCGTCGTCGTCGCCGATGGGGCCAATGATCCGGACTGGATCGCCGCCGACCTGCTCAGCCAGGCCGAACATGACGTGACGACCCAGTCGATCCTGTTCACCGATTCGGCCGACTTCGCCGATTCGGTCGTAGCGGCCGTGGAGCGCCAGTTGGTCGAGCTCCCGACACGCGACACCGCACGGATCGCTTGGGAGGCGAATGGCGCGATCGTGCTGGTCGACACGCTCGAACAGGCGATGCCGCTGGTCAATGCGCTCGCGCCCGAGCATGTCGAGATTGCGGTCGATGATCCGCAGCCGCTGTTCGACCTGATGCGCCACGCCGGCTCCGCTTTCCTGGGGCGCTACACGCCGGAGGCGATCGGCGATTATGTCGCGGGTCCGAACCACGTCCTCCCCACCGGTCGGCGCGCGCGCTTTGCCAGCGGGCTTGGCGTCACGGACTTCATGAAGCGCACCAGCTTCCTCCAGCTCGATGCCGCCGCGCTGGCGAAGCTTGGCCCGGCGACGGTCGCGCTGGCGGAGGCGGAGGGGCTGCCGGCGCACGCCCAGTCGGTCGCCCGCCGGCTCTGACCGCGCCGCCCCCGCACGCCGCGGGGGCTGGCCGTTCCGAGCCTATGCGCGTATGGGGCGCCGCCATGTCCCGTACCGCTGCTCGTACCAAGGCGCGCGCTGCCGCGCGTCTCGCCGCCACCCAGGCGCTTTATCAGCATGAGATGGAGGGCATTGCCATGTCCGCCCTCCTGCACGAATTTCACGCCCACCGTATTGGCGCGACGATCGAGGGTGCCGAATATGCCGAGGCGGATGTCGCCTTCTTCGACGATCTCGTCACCGGCGCGCATGCCCGCGCGGGCGAGATCGACCGCCTGATCGAAAGCAAGCTGGCCAGCGGCTGGACGCTCGACCGTCTCGACAAGCCGATGAAGGCGATCCTGCGCGCCGGCACCTACGAACTGCTGTCGCGTGTCGATGTGCCGAAGGGCGCGGTGATCAGCGAATATGTCGATGTCGCCCACGCCTTTTACGAACGGCGCGAGGCTGGCTTCGTCAACGGCCTGCTCGACGCGATCGCACGCGAGGTTCGCCCCTGAGACGGGGCCATTGACGTGGGCGACCTGATCAACCTCAACCGCGCACGCAAGGCGCGCGTACGGGCCGCCGCCGCCGAACAGGCGGCCGCCAACAGGCTGGCGTTCGGCCGCACCAGGGCCGAACGCGACGCGATCAAGGCCGAAACTGCCCGGCTGGAACGACATCTGGACGCAACCCGCCGCGAGGATTGATCCCCCGCGGCGCCGCGAATCGGCTCAGGCGCGCGGCGCCCCCTCGACCGGCACGATCGTCATCGAGCCGCTGCTGGTCCGCTCCACCGCGATTGCCAGCGCCCATCCGGCGAGGATCAGCGTGACGATCCACGTTACCACCGCCCCGCCTACCCGCAGCGGATTGGGCGCCGCCCGTGTCATGCCCAGCGGATGCGCCAGCCGCGCCAGCACGAACAATACCCCGATCACCCACAGCGCCACCAGGGATCCGCGCGCCAGCTCGATCAGCGCCATCAGGATGAGGACGATCGGCGCATATTCGCCGAAATTGGCGTGCGCGCGCATCCCCGCCAGCATGCCCGGATCGCCCCCGTCGCCGACCATCACCTTGCCCCTGACGCGCCCGCGCACCAGCCGGATCGCGAGCCAGATGTTGATCACCGCACAGGCCGCAGCAATCGTCAGTGTCACCGGCAGAACCATGGTTCCTCCCCCTTTTCGTTGATGGAGAAGCCTGCCAGCGCGCCATTCGGGTTGCAACGGCCGCCCGATCAGCTATAGGCGCGGGGCTTCGCGATGCGCCCGGCTACCCGGTGCGACCGGTGATCCGGTTCGCATCGATCGTCGTCGGGCTAATCGCATTTATTTCGAACAATAAAAGATCAAGGTGCCGCGATGGCCGTCCCCAAGCGAAAGACTTCCCCCTCCCGCCGTGGCATGCGCCGCGCACACGACGCTCTGTCGGTCGAGGCGTTCCAGGAATGCCCGAACTGCGGCGAACTGCGTCGCCCGCACAACCTGTGCACGGCATGCGGTCACTACAACGGCCGCGAAGTCCTTTCGGTCGAAGGCTGATTCAGCTGCCGGCACGGCGCGCGGACGCGCGCCGCTGCCGCTTCGGCATTGCAGATTAGGTTTACGGAGTCCGTCTTATCATGGCCGACAGTTCCTGGATCGCCGTCGATGCGATGGGCGGCGACGAGGGGCTGGCGGTCATGCTGGCGGGCGTCGCACGCGCGTGTCATCGCTTCGAGGGGATGAAATTCCTTCTCGTCGGTGACGAATCGGCGATTCGCGAAGGCCTGAAAAAGCATCCGAACCTCAGCCAGCATGCCGAGATCGTGCATGCGCCCGACGTCATCGCCGGCGACGAAAAGGCCGGCCAGGCGCTGCGCCGTGCCAAGACGACGTCGATGGGTATCGCCATCGATTGCGTGAAGCAGGGTCGTGCCGGCGCCGCCGTCTCGTCGGGCAACACCGGCGCCCTGATGGCGATGGCGAAGCTCGCGCTGCGCACCATGCCGGGCATCGATCGCCCTGCCCTTGCCGCGCTGCTGCCGACGCTTGGCACCAATGACGTCGTCGTGCTGGATCTCGGCGCCAATACCGAGGTCGAGGCCAAGAACCTCGTTCAGTTCGCGGTCATGGGCGCGGCTTATGCTCGCGTGGCCATGGATCTGGAAAATCCGCGCGTCGCGCTGCTCAACATCGGCAGCGAGGATCAGAAGGGCACCGAGGAGATCCGCGATGCCGCTGCCGCGCTGCGCGCTGCGCCGCACCTGCCGATGGAGTTCACCGGCTTCATCGAGGGCGACCGGCTCTCGCGCGGCGACCATGACGTGATCGTGTGCGACGGCTTCTCCGGCAATATCGCGCTCAAGACCGCCGAGGGCACCGCCCGATTCGTCGCCGACCTGTTGAAGCGCGCCTTCACCAGCTCGGTCCGCTCGAAAATCGGCTTCCTGATCTCGCGTCCGGCGACGCAGCTGCTGCGCGACCATCTTGATCCCAACAACCACAATGGCGCCGTATTCCTCGGCTTGAACGGCCTCGTGCTGAAGAGCCACGGCGGCGCCAACGAGGTCGGCGTCGCAACGGCGATTGGCGTTGCAGCAAAGATGGTGAAGGCGGATCTCGCGCGACGCATTGCGGATGATCTCACCCGGTTCGAGAGGGAGACGGCATGATTCGCAGCGTTATCACCGGCACCGGATCGGCGCTGCCGGCGCGGCGCGTGTCCAATGCCGAACTGGCCGAGATGGTCGACACCACCGATGAGTGGATCGTCGAGCGCACCGGCATCCGCTTCCGCCACATCGCCGGGCCGGAGGAAACCACCGCCACGCTCGCCCGTGACGCGGCCAAGGCGGCGCTGACTGCGGCCGACGTGTCGGCGCAGGACATCGACCTGATCGTGCTCGCCACCGCGACGCCTGACCAGACCTTCCCGTCCAGCGCCACCAAGGTGCAGGCGATGCTGGGCATCGACGATTGCGTCGCGTTCGACGTCGCCGCCGTCTGCTCGGGTTTCCTCTACGCGGTGCAGGTGGCGGACAGCATGATCCGCGCCGGCGCCCACCGCCGCGCGCTGGTGATCGGCGCCGAGACGTTCAGCCGAATCCTCGACTGGGAAGATCGCACCACCTGCGTTCTTTTCGGCGATGGTGCTGGCGCAATCGTACTAGAGGCGCAGGAAAGCGAGGGTCCTGAGGGCCGCGGCATCCTCGCGTCGAAGCTGCACGCCGACGGGCGTCACAACGAACTGCTCTATGTCGATGGCGGCCCGTCGACCACCGGCACGGTGGGCAAGCTGCGGATGAAGGGACGCGAGGTGTTTCGCCACGCGGTCGTCAACCTCGCCACCGTGATGCAGGAATCGCTGGAAACCGCCGGCCTCACCGCCGACCAGGTCGACTGGGTCGTGCCGCATCAGGCGAATGCCCGCATTCTCGATGCTACCGCGCGCAAGCTGGGCCTGCCGGCGGAGAAGGTCGTGCTGACCGTCGATCAGCATGCCAACACCTCCGCCGCATCGGTGCCGCTGGCGCTCGATGCCGCGGTGCGCGACGGGCGCATCCAGCGCGGGCAGATTGTCGTGCTGGAAGCGATGGGTGGCGGGTTCACCTGGGGCGCCGCCGTCGTCCGGTACTGAAACACGGCAAGCCGCCACATCAATCTTTCACCACGCCCTCGCGGATGCTAACCTGCAGCAATCGGAGTGGGGAGTTGTAGTGCAAATGAGTGATGCGGGGACGTTAACTAGGGCGGATTTGGCGGAATCGCTGCATCGCCAGGTAGGTCTGTCGCGGGCTGACTCGGCACGCCTGGTCGAGCAGATCCTGGAATCCCTGTGCGGCGCGCTTGCCCGCGGGGAGAATGTGAAGATCTCCGGCTTTGGCACCTTCGTCCTGCGCGACAAGGGCGAGCGGATCGGCCGCAATCCCAAGACCGGGGTCGAAGTGCCAATTGCACCGCGCCGTGTGCTCACCTTCCGCGCCAGCCAGATGATGCGCGATCGCATCGTCGCTGCCCAGGCGTGAGCAACTTCCAAAAGGCTGAGGGCGCGTTCCGCACGATCGGCGAGGTCGCCAGCGCGACCGGCGTCGCGCCGCATGTCCTGCGCTATTGGGAAACCCGTTTTCCGCAACTCCGCCCGGTCACACGTGCCGGTAACCGGCGCTACTACCGGCCGGCGGATGTTGCACTCGTCCAGCGGATCCAGCGCCTGCTGGGTACGGAGGGCTATACGGTGAAGGGCGTGCAGAAACTGCTCGCCAGCGAAACGCGCGGCGGCAGCGCCGAGCCTGCGGCGGCGGCGGCCCCGACACCAGCCGGCAAGAGCGTGTCGATGGGCGCCCTGCTGGCGATCCGCGACCATCTTCAGGATGCGCTGAACGCCTACTGACCGCCGCGGCAGGCCTGTCGCGGCGGTCAGTATGCCGCGTCAGACGCTCGGCCAGTTCTTGAGGCGCACCAGATGATGCCCCATCGGCCCGTGCCCGGCGCCCAGCCCCGGCGCCCTGGTCAAGGCCTCGCGAACGAACAGCCGCGCACGCTGAACCGCCGGCGGCAGCGCCAGCCCGCGACCCAGACCTTCCGCGATAGCGCTCGCCAGCGTGCACCCCGTGCCATGGGTATGCCGCGTCTCGATCCGTGTGCCGGACCATCGCGCAATCTCGCCGTCGGGGCCGATCAGCCGATCGGTGATGATATCGCCTTCCGCATGGCCGCCCTTGGCCAGCAGCGTCGCTCCGGTCGCCAGCACCGCCTGCTCGCCGCCCAGCGCCACCAGTTCGGGGCAATTGGGCGTGACCAGCGTGGCGAGCCGCATCAGCCGCCCGAACGCCGCCGTCGTATCATCGTCGGCGAGGACCGCCCCTGAACTCGCGATCATCACCGGATCGAACACGATCGGCACGTTGCGCAACGTCTCGATCACATCGGCGATGGCATGGGCGGTCGCAGCGCTGCCGATCATGCCGATCTTCACCGCATCGACGCCAATGTCGTCGATGCACACCTGCATCTGCTGCGCGACCATCTCCGGCGGGATCGGGTGGACACCCGACACGCCCAGCGTGTTCTGCGCGGTGATCGCGGTGATCGCGGTCATGGGATGGCCGCCCAGCATCGTGACGGTGCGGATATCCGCCTGAATGCCCGCGCCGCCGCCCGAATCGGACCCGGCCACGATTAGGATACGCGGGGTCATCGCCACCCAGCCGCCGCTGCGCCCGTCACTGCGCTTCAGCGCTTGGCATCGGACGGCACGAAATGCCGCCTGGTCGATGCGGGATGCTTCTTCAGCGCGTCTCCGACCCGCGCCGGACGGTCGAGCAACTCACCCCCGCAATTGGGGCAGCGCTCGTCCATCGCATCGGCGCAATCCGCGCAGAAGGTACATTCGAACGAGCAGATAAACGCCCCGCCCTCATCGGCGGGAAGATCGGTTCCGCAACGCTCGCAATCGGGGCGCATCTCCAGCATGGCCAATCCTTACGCCACGCGGTCCGGCTGCGCCACCATCAGCGCTTCCAGGAACTGGCGCACGTCGGTGGCGATCGGCACCGGGCGGCCGGTCGGCAGGTGAACGTTGACGCTGACCATGTCGATCACCGCGCACAGATCACCGTCCTGATTGGCCAGCTCGAACCGCTTGGTCAGGCTGGAATTGCCGATCCGCTCGATCCGCACCGATGCTTCCACGGTGTCGCCGAGCATCAGCGGCTTCAGATAGTCCACCGTCGCGCGGCGCACATGGAATTCCATGTCGAGCCATGCGTCCTTCAGCGCCTCGCCGATCCCGGTCCATTCCCAGAATTCGCTCACCGCAACATCGGCATATTCGAGATAGCGCGAGTTGAAGACGACCCGCTGGCCGTCAATCTCGGCGTAGCGGACCTTGAAGCTGGTGGAAAAACTGAAACCGGGACGAGTCACGTCGATGTCCTTGAACGCGGATGCACAAGCGACAGGCGCTTAGAATATCAGCTTCAGTCCGACTACCGCCAGCGTGGTGGCGAGGATCGGGGTCAACAGCCGGTCGGTCACGCGCGAGGCAATGATACTGCCCAGCACGATACCCGGGATCGATCCGGCCAGCAGCGAGGCGAGCAGGACCAGATCGACCGATCCCAGCCACCAATGCCCCATCCCCGCGATCAGTGTCAGCGGCACGGCGTGGGCAATGTCCGATCCGACCAGCCGGTTCACCGGTGTCAGTGGATACAGCACCAGCAGCGCCGTCATGCCGAGCGCCCCCGCCCCGACCGAGGTCAGCGAGACGAGCACGCCCAGGATTGCGCCTAATCCGACGGTGAGCAGCGCCAGCGTGCGCGGCCGCATCCCTTCGAAGAACGGCTCTACCCGCGCCACGATCCGCGCACGGAAGAAGGTGGCGATCGCGGTCGCCACCAGCGTCACGCCCAGCGCCAGCGCAATGCGCCCGCCGGTATCCGCGCCATGGACGCTCATGCGGCTGAGCGCGAGCAGCGTCACGAGCGCTGCGGGAATGCTGCCGAGCGCCAGCCGGCGCACCACCCGCCAGTCCACCGTTCCGCGCAGGCCGTGCACCGCGCCGCCCACCGTCTTGGTCGCCGATGCGTAGAGCAGGTCGGTGCCGACGGCGGTGGCGGGGTGGAAGCCGAACGCCAGCACCAGCAGCGGCGTCATCAGCGATCCGCCACCGACGCCGGTCAGGCCGACCAATATCCCCACCAGCACGCCGGCGAGCGAATAGAGCGGGTTATAGGCGTCCAACGAACACCCCCCGCGATGAACCGTGCGGCTGGTTCAACCAGCGTTCCGCGCCGGCACGTTCACACCCATGCTGGCCAGATACTTCTTCACGTTGCGCGCCGCCTGGCGCAGCCGCTGCTCGTTCTCGACCATGGCGATGCGCACATAGCCCTCGCCGTTTTCGCCATAGCCGACGCCCGGCGCGACCGCGACCTTGGCCTGGGTCAGCAATTGTTTGGAGAATTCCAGGCTCCCCAGATGCGCCAGCGCGGGGGGCAACGGTGCCCAGGCGAACATGCTGGCCTTGGGGCTCGGAATCTCCCACCCGGCACGGCCAAAGCTTTCGACCATCACGTCGCGGCGCTTGTGATACAGCTTCCGGTTCTGCTCGACGATGTCCTGCGGGCCGTTGAGCGCGGCGCACGCCGCCGCCTGGATCGGCGTGAAGGCGCCGTAATCCAGATAGGATTTCACCCGCGTCATCGCCGCGATCAACGTCTTGTTGCCGACCGCAAAGCCGATCCGCCATCCGGCCATCGAATAGGTCTTGCTGAGCGAGGTGAACTCGATCGCGACGTCCTTCGCGCCCTTCACCTGCATGATCGAGGGCGTCGGATTGCCGTCGTAATACAGCTCCGAATAGGCGAGGTCGGAGATGATCCAGACCTGGTTCTCGCGCGCCCAGGCGACCAACCGTTCGTAGAACGCAAGATCGACCGACTCCGCCGTCGGGTTGGACGGGTAATTGACGACGAGGATGCTCGGCCGCGGCACGGTGAACGCCATCGCCCGCTCCAGGCTCTCGAAATAGCGCTCGTCCGGCGTCGTCGGCACCGCGCGGATCGTCGCCCCGGCGATGATGAAGCCAAAGGTGTGGATGGGATAACTGGGATTGGGCGCCAGAATCACGTCGCCCGGCGCAGTGATCGCGGTGGCGAGGCTCGCCAGCCCTTCCTTCGACCCCATCGTCACGACGACTTCGGTCTCGGGATCGACCTCCACGCCGAAGCGCCGGCCGTAGTAATTGGCCTGCGCCCGGCGCAGCCCGGGGATGCCCTTGGACGCCGAATAGCCATGCGCATCGGGCTTCTTCGCCACCTCGACCAGCTTGTCGATGACGTGCGGCGGCGGCGGCAGGTCGGGGTTGCCCATGCCAAGGTCAATGATGTCCTCGCCGGCCGCGCGCGCCGCGGCCCGCATCGCATTCACCTCGGCGATGACATAGGGCGGCAGGCGCTTGATGCGGTAGAACTCTTCGGACATGCGAACCTCGATGGTGGAACGGCGCAACATAGACCGGGCGCGCACCCGGCGAAAGGCAGGCGGGGCTTTCGCGCGCCCATAGCCACGCTATGCTGACGGGCGGAGAGCGATGAATGACCGACAGTCCCCTGCCGCCAAGCCTGGCCGATCTGCAGCAATGGACGGCGATGATCGGTCGCGCCCAGCAGATGATGCTCGAACAGAGCGTAGCGGCGCTGGATGCCGGCAAGGAAAAGGGCACAGGGGCGACCCCCGGCACTGACGCCGCCCCGCGCGATCCGTGGGCCGAAGGACTGTCCGCCTGGCAGCAATTCATCGCCGCCACCCTGCCGCCCGAGCAGCAGCAGCCCTCGCAGGACAAGCGCTTCGCCGCCCCGGCGTGGCAGCAAAACCCCTTCTTCGCCGCGCTGCGCCAGGCCTATGAGTTCATCGGCGAACAGCTCATGCGCAGCGTGGAAACGATACCGGGCGTCGACGATCGCCAGCGCGCGCAATTCCGCTTCGCCATGCGCAATTTCGTCGACGCGCTCAGCCCGACCAATTTTGCCTTCACCAATCCGCAGGTGATCGAACGGACGCTCCAGACGCGCGGCGACAATCTGCGCAAGGGGCTGCAGCACATGCTCGACGACATGGCGCGCGGGCAGATGACCCACACACCGCTCGACGCGTTCGAGCTCGGCCGCAACCTCGCCACCACCCCCGGCAAGGTCGTGCTGCGCACCCCGCTCTTTGAATTGATCCACTATGCGCCGACGACGCCGCAGGTGCTGCAAACCCCGCTCGTCATCTTCCCGCCGTGGATCAACCGCTTCTACATCCTCGATCTGACCGCGGAGAAAAGCTTCATCCGCTGGTGCCTCGATCAGGGGATCAGCGTGTTCATGGTGTCGTGGAAGTCGGCCGACGCCAGCATGAAGGACATTGGCTGGCGCGATTACATCGCGGCGCAGGTCGAGGCGATCGACACCGTACGCGACCTGCTCGACGTGCCCGCTGTCCACGCCATCGGCTATTGCGTGGCGGGCACCACGCTGGCCGCGACGCTCGCCCTGCTCGCCGCGCGCGGCGAGGCGGAAAAGGTCGCCAGCGCCACCTTCTTCACCGCGCAGGTCGATTTCGCCCGCGCAGGCGATCTTTCCGCGCTGATCACCGACGAACTACTCGACCGGATCGACACACTGTCGCCCGAAGGGTTCCTCGACGGTCGCTACATGGCGGCGACCTTCAACATGCTGCGCAGCCGCGACCTTGTCTGGAATTACGTCACCAACAATTACCTGTTGGGGGAAGAATACACGCCGTTCGACCTCCTTCACTGGAACGGCGACGTCACCAACCTGCCGGCCGGCTGGCACCGCAGCTATCTGGCGGATCTTTACCGCGACAATCTGCTGGTGAAGCCCGGCGCCATCACCATCGACGGCGTTCCGCTCGATCTCGCCAGGGTGGAAACGCCCACCTTCGTCCAGGCTGGGCGGGAGGACCATATCGCGCCGGCAGAGAGCGTCTGGGAAATCACCCGCTACTTCCGCGGCCCGTTGCGCTTCGTGCTCGCCGGGTCGGGCCATATCGCGGGCGTCGTCAACCCGCCCGCGGCGCGCAAATATCGTCACTGGACGAATGATGCGCCGGCCGGATCCTTCGCCGAATTCGTGGCGGGCGCAACCGAGCATGAGGGCAGCTGGTGGCCGGACTGGCTCGCCTGGCTGCGCGGTCACGACGACACGATGGTCGAAGCGGCGGGTGCGCGCATCCCCGGCGCAGGCAAGCTGCCGGCACTTGACGATGCGCCCGGTCGTTATGTTCGCGCGCGATAAGGTAACAGCAGAGACCTTTTGCTGCGGCGCACAAAGTCCTTGCAACAGCCTACTGCGGCCCTTATTTTGCAGTGCAGCATAAGATGAGCATGCACCATGTCTGTGGATATGCCGTGCACCGCCAAGGAGCCGACGATGATCGACGCGATCTCTGCGATGACCGAAAAGACCCGCGCCCTGTTTGCCGAGGCGAACGACCATGCCCGCACGCAGTTTGAAAAGGGCTCCAAGGCGTTCGAGGACATGCACGTCTTTCAGCGCGACAATGTCGATGCCGTCGTGGAATCCTCGAAGATCGCTGCGGAGGGCCTGGAGCAGATGGGCCAGGACGCCGCGGCCTATGTGAAGTCGTCCTACGAACAGGCGACCGGCGCGGTCCGCTCGCTCGGTTCGGTGACCTCGCCGGCCGACTTCTTCAAGCTGCAGAACGAATTCGCGCGCACCTCGTTCGACGCGTTCATGGCGCATGCCTCGCGCTCGACCGAATCGGCGCTGAAGCTGGCTGGCGAGGTCGCCCAGCCGGTGTCGAACCGCATGGCGCTGGCGGTCGAAAAGGTGAAGGCCGCCGCCTGATCCATCCTGTTGGCGCCTGACGCGCCAGCCGCATCGATACGCGCCAGCAGCGCTGATCTACCGTCACCCCGGGGCCATGCTCCGGGGTGATGTCGTTTGGGGCACCGGGGACGATAGCGGCGGCTCCCTTACCGGCCATCCGCCCGCACGGACAAAGAGAAAGGGCCCCGGCATCACTGCCGGGGCCCTTCCTGTATCACCCGAAAGCGACGGATCGCTTAGTCGCGATCGCGGTCGTTCGTCAGGAACGCCGGGGCGAACTCGGGCGCGGGGCCGTCATCGTTGCCACCGCCGTTGCCGCCTTCCGGACGATCACGACGCGGGCCACGGTCGCGGCGCGGGCCGCGATCGCCACGGTCGCCGCCGCGGTCGCCACCACGGCCACCGCGATCACCGCCGCCGTCGCGACGCGGACCACGGTCACCACGCGGCTCGCGCGGTTCGCGGGCCGGACGGGTGTCCTCCAGCTCGGCGCCGGTCTCCTGGTCCACGACACGCATCGACAGGCGAACCTTGCCGCGCGGATCGATCTCGAGGACCTTGACCTTCACTTCCTGGCCTTCGGACACGACGTCGCCCGGCTTCTCGACCCGCTCGTTCTTCATTTCGGAGACGTGGACGAGGCCGTCCTTGCCACCCATGAAGTTCACGAACGCACCGAAGTCGACGATGTTGACGACCTTGCCGGTGTAGATCTTGCCGACTTCCGCCTCTTCGACGATGCCCTTGATCCAGTTGATCGCGGCTTCGATCTGCGAGTGATCGGACGAGCTGATCTTCACCACGCCCTCGTCGTCGATGTCGACCTTGGCGCCGGTGGTGGCGACGATCTCGCGGATCACCTTGCCGCCGGTGCCGATGATGTCGCGGATCTTCGACTTGTCGACCGTGATCGTCTCGATGCGCGGTGCGTGCGCGCTGAGCTCGGTGCGGGTTTCACCCAGCGCCTTGTTCATCTCGCCCAGGATGTGCGCACGGCCTTCCTTGGCCTGGTGCAGCGCCGCCTCGAAGATCTCCTTGGTGATGCCGGCGATCTTGATGTCCATCTGCATCGTGGTGATGCCTTCGGACGTGCCGGCCACCTTGAAGTCCATGTCGCCGAGGTGATCCTCGTCACCCAGGATGTCGGACAGGATCGCGAAATCCTTGCCTTCCAGGATCAGACCCATCGCGATGCCCGAGACCGGGCGCTTGATCGGCACGCCGGCGTCCATGAGCGCCAGCGAACCGCCGCACACCGACGCCATCGACGACGAACCGTTGGACTCGGTGATGTCGCTGGTCAGACGGATCGTGTAGGGGAACTCTTCCTTGGTCGGCAGCACCGGGTGCAGCGCACGCCACGCCAGCTTGCCATGGCCGACTTCGCGGCGGCCCGGCGCGCCGAAGCGGCCCACTTCACCGACCGAGTACGGCGGGAAGTTATAGTGCAGCATGAAGTGCTGGTACGACAGGCCGTTCAGGCCGTCGATCATCTGCTCCGCATCGCGGGTACCCAGCGTCGCGGTTGCGATCGTCTGCGTCTCGCCACGCGTGAACAGCGCCGAGCCATGCGCGCGCGGCAGGAAGTGCGTTTCCGCCTCGATCGGGCGGATCTGCGTGGTGCTGCGGCCGTCGATGCGCTTGCCGTCCTTCAGGATTGCCTGACGGACGATGTTCGCCTCCAGCTTCTTCACCAGCTTCAGCGTGCCGAGATACTGGGCGGGATCGCTTTCCTTCAGGTCAGCGAATGCCTCACGCGCCTTGGCGCGCGCCTCGTTCAGCGCATTCTGGCGCTGCTGCTTGTCGGTCAGCTTGTAGGCGGCGGCGATATCCTTGCCGATCGCCTTCTCGAGCTTCTTGAGCGTCGCCGACTTGTCGTCGACCGGCGCCAGCTCCCACGGATCCTTGGCGGCCTGCTCGGCGAGCTTGACGATCGCCTTGACGACCTCGCGGCAGGCGTCGTGCGCGAACAGCACGGCGCCCAGCATGATCTCTTCCGACAGCTCCTTGGCTTCGGATTCGACCATCATCACCGCGTCGTAGGTGGCGGCGACGACCAGGTCGAGCTGACCCTCTTCGACCTGCTTGTCGGTCGGGTTCAGGATATATTCGCCATCGACATAACCGACGCGCGCGGCGCCGATCGGGCCCATGAACGGCACGCCCGAGATGGTGAGCGCGGCCGACGCCGCAACCATCGCCAGGATGTCCGGCTCGTTCTCGCCGTCATAGCTCAGCACCTGAGCGATGGCGTTGATCTCGTTGTAGAAGCCTTCCGGGAACAGCGGGCGGATCGGGCGATCGATGAGACGAGAGACCAGCGTCTCCTTCTCGGTCGCGCCGCGCTCACGCTTGAAGAAGCCGCCCGGGATACGACCGGCGGCGGAGAACTTTTCCTGATAGTGGACGGTGAGCGGGAAGAAATCCTGCCCTTCCTTGACCGTCTTGGCCGCGGTGACGGCGCACAGCACCACCGTCTCGCCGAGCGTCGCGATCACCGCGCCGTCGGCCTGGCGGGCAACCTTGCCCGTCTCGAGCGTCAGGGTCTTGCCGCCCCACTCGATGCTTACCGTTTTCTTGTCGAACATTTCGTTTCCTTCACTCCGGCCGCCCTATGCAGCCGGGGCCTGCTTGAGCCAGTCTTGGCTCGTGCCAGTCGGGCCTTATTGCCCGCTGGCGTTGGACGCTCGCGTCACACGCGAAGCGCATATGCGAGAAGGGCGCCGCAAGGGCGCCCTTCCGTTATTACTTGCGAAGACCGAGCTTCGCGATGAGGGCGAGGTAGCGATCCCCGTCCTTCTTGCGGAGATAGTCGAGAAGCGAACGACGCTTGTTGACCATCATCAGCAGGCCGCGACGCGAATGGTTGTCCTTGGCGTGGCCCTTGAAGTGCTCGGTCAGGTTCCGGATCCGCTCGGTCAGGATCGCGACCTGAACTTCCGGCGAACCGGTGTCGCCTTCGGCGCGGGCGTGATCCTTGATGAGTTCCTGGCGGCGTTCCGCAGTGATCGACATGTGTTTTCCTTCGACATCTTTACAGGTTGAAGCCGCGGACGACACGACCCTCGCGGGCCTGGACCTCGATCAGCGCCACCGGCACATCGTGCAGGCAGGCAAAATACTGGCCATCGTCGGCAACGATCCCGGCCAGAACACGCCCTTGGCGGAGCGCCCCTGCCTGGTCGGGCGTGAGGGGTAGAGCCGGGATGTCGTCCAGCCCCGCCCTCAACGGCAGGAGAATATGTTCAAGGGTGCGCCCCTTAGCGGCTTCGCTCAAATTGTCCAGCGATATCGCCTGCGAAAGGCCGAACGGCCCCGCCTTCGTCCTTCTGAGATAGGTGACATGCCCCACCGATCCAAGGGCCAGCGCAATGTCCCGCGCGAGGCTGCGGATATAGGTGCCCTTGGAGACATGCGCGCTCAGCGTCGCCTCCTCCAGCGCGCCTGCGTCGGCCGCCTCGGTGACGCTCAGCGCGAATACCGTCACCGCGCGGGTCTTGAGCACTACCTCCTCGCCCGCCCGCGCCAGGTCATAGGCACGCTGCCCGTCGACCTTCAGCGCGGAGAAGGCCGGCGGCATCTGCTCGATAAGCCCGGTGAAGTCCGCCAGCACGGCGGCCAGCGCCTCGCGCGTCGGGCGCACCTCGCTGGTCGCGATCACCTTCCCCTCCGCGTCCAGCGTATCGGTCTGCGCCCCGAAGCGGATGGTGAAATCATACACCTTGTCGCTGTCGAGCATCCGCCCGGCGAGCTTCGTCGCCTCGCCCAGCGCGATTGGCAGCACGCCCGACGCCAGCGGGTCCAGCGTGCCGCCGTGCCCCACCTTCGCCTTGCCATATCCGCCCTCGCGCAGCGCCCGCTTCACCGCGCTCACGCCCTGCGTCGATCCAAGCCCCAGCGGCTTGTCGAGGATCAGCCATCCATGCATGTCAGGGGTCCTCAGGCGAACAGCTGCGCAAAGGCGAGATACTGGCGCACCAGCCAGTCGGCGGGCGGGCCGACGATCTTGCCCACGATGCTCGCGCTCGGCCAGATCATCGGCACCACCACCAGGAGGACGATGATCAGCGGAAAGCCGAAACGCGCCAGCTTCGCCCATTCCACCGCCAGCCGACGCGGCAGCACGCCTTCCACCACATGCCCGCCGTCAAACGGCGGCAGCGGCAGCAGGTTGAACACCGCGAGGAAGATGTTGATCAGCAGGAAGTTGACGAGATTCGCGAAGATGAACTGGCTGACGCCCTCCGGCGGCCCGCTCATCTGCCCGTAAAGAACACCGATCGCGATGGCCGCGACCGCCGCCAGCACGAAGTTCATCCCCGGCCCCGCCAGCGCCACCGCCACCATGCCCCAGCGCGGGTTGCGCAGCCGCCGCGCATCCACCGGCACCGGCTTGGCCCAGCCGAACACCGGCGCCTTGGCAAGCGCGAGGCCCAGCGGCAGGATCACGGTGCCGATCGGATCGACATGGCGAAGCGGATTGAACGACAGCCGCTTGAGCTGCGCCGCTGTCGGATCGCCCAGAGCGCGCGCCATCAGGCCATGCGCCACCTCGTGAAAGACGATCGCGATGATCAGCGGAATGATCCACACCGCCGCGGCGTAGATGGGATTGTCGGGTGTCATGATGCCGGCCAGATAGGGGGGCGGGCGAGCGAGCGCCAGCGCCCCCCGCGTGTCACGCCCGGCCCGCGGCGCCCAATTCCAGCGCGGCGGTGAAATGCCGCCGACACAGCGCGACATAGCGGTCGTTTCCGCCAATCACCGTCTGCGCCCCCGCCGCCACCGGCCGCCCCTCGGCGTCGACGCGCAGGTTCATCGTCGCCTTTCGCCCGCATTCACAGACCGACTTTATCTCGATCAGCGCATCGGCCAGCGCCAGCAGCCGCGCCGATCCCTCGAACAATGCCCCCCGGAAATCGGTGCGCAGGCCATAGGCCAGCACCGGAATGCCATCGACATCCGCCAGCCGCGCCAACTGGTCGACCTGCGCCGCGGTCAGGAACTGCGCCTCGTCCACCAGAACGCACGCCACCGTTTCCTCGGCATGGCGATCGAGCACGCAGGCGGCGATGTTGGTGCTCGCGTCGAACATCGTCGCCGGCGCCGACAGGCCGATACGCGAGGTAATCGTGCCCGCCGCAAAGCGATCGTCGATCGCCGCGGTGAACAGCATCGTCGCCATGCCGCGCTCGCGATAGTTGAAATCGGCCTGCAGCAGGTTGGTCGATTTCCCCGCATTCATGCTGGCATAATAGAAATAGAGCTTGGCCATCGCGTTGCTGTTCCCCATCGGCGCGCGCCGCGCCACTATTTTCCCGCGCTTCCTGTTTTACGGCCCCCGCGGGATACGAAGCCGCCCCCAACGATTGTTCGCGCGAACCACACGAGGAATTCGCCGATGCTTCGTTCCTACCTCATCGGGCTGGCCGCGGGTCAGCGCGGCATCGTGCCGCTCGCCGCGCTTGCCGCCGCTGGCCGTCGCGGCGCGCTGCCCGATGACATGCCGCTCGCCAAATTGTTCAAGAACCCGTTGATCGCCTGGGGCGCCGTCGCCTTCAGCGCCGCGGAAATGGCGGGCGACAAGCAGAAGACCGCACCCGACCGGATCGTGCCGATCGGCCTTGCCGTGCGCAGCGTCACCTCCGCCTATGCCGGCGCGGCGCTGGCGCCCAAGGGGCAGCGGGTGACCGGCGCCGCGGTTGCGCTCGGCACCGCGCTCGCCAGTTCCTACGTCGGCTGGCGCATCCGCATGGCCGCGCTTCGCCGCTACGGCCAGACCGCCACTGGCTTCGTCGAGGATGCGCTGGTGCTCGCCACGGGCGTCGCCGCCGCCGACCCGCGCCTCGTCAAGCGCGCCGCCTAAGCCGGATCGTAGCTCAGCTGAACCTTCGACGCCGCCTCGGCCGCAATGCGCCGGGCGTCGTCGGTGGTCGCGGCGCGCGCCAGCGCCACGCCCATGCGGCGATAGGGCCGCGTCGTCGGCTTGGCGAAAATCCGCACGTCCACGTCGCCCCCCGGTGTAGCCAGCGCCTCGGCGATGCCGTCATAGCGCACCGTGTCCGACGCGCGATCCGCCAGGATCACTGCGGAGGCGGACGGGCCGTAGCTGGTCAGCGTCGGGATCGGCAGGCCAAGGATCGCGCGGGCGTGCAGGTCGAACTCGCTCAGCGATTGCGAGATCAGCGTCACCATGCCCGTGTCATGCGGGCGCGGTGACAATTCGGAAAAGATCACCTCGTCATCCTTGACGAAGAACTCCACGCCGAACAGGCCATAACCGCCCAGATCGTCCACCACCTTGCGCGCCATGTCCTGCGCGTCAGCAATCGCCTTGTCCGACATGGCGGCCGGCTGCCAGCTTTCCTGATAATCGCCGCGTTCCTGCCGGTGCCCAATCGGCGGGCAAAACACGACGCCCTCGCGCGTGCGCACCGTCAGCAGCGTGATCTCATAGTCGAAATCGACGAACTCCTCGACGATCACCCGCGCCCGGTCACCGCGCATATTGGCCACCGCATAGTCCCACGCCGCCTCCAGCGCGCCCTCCTCGCGCACCGTGCTCTGCCCCTTGCCCGATGAGGACATGACCGGCTTGATCACGCACGGCAGCCCGGTGTGTGCCGCGCCCGCGCGCACCTCGTCCAGCGTCTCGGCATAGCGATAGCGCGACGTGCGCAGCCCCAGCTCGACCGCCGCCACTTCGCGGATGCCGTCGCGGTTCATCGTCATCATCGTCGCGCGCGCCGACGGGACGATCGTCGTCCCCGCCGCCTCCAGCTCGGCCAGCACTTCGGTACGGATCGCCTCCACCTCGGGCACGACGAAATCGGGCCGGTGCTTCTCCACCGCCGCCCGCAGCAGGTCGGCGTCGAGCATCGAGAATATCTCGCGCGCATCCGCCACCTGCATCGCCGGCGCGCCGTCATAGCTGTCGCAGGCGATGACGTAGCAGCCCAGCCGCTTGGCCGAGATCACGAACTCGCGCCCAAGCTCGCCCGAGCCGAGCAGAAGGATTGTTGCCGTGAACGCCATGCCGCACCGCCTTGCTGTTGCCGGCCGCGTGAGTGGCCCGATCAACGCGGCTTGTCCACGGGGGGCATCACTCGTAGCACCCGGCGAAACATACGGGAGGATGAATGGCCGGGTCCGATTTGCCGAAGGTGCTTGCGTTCGACGTGTTCGGAACGGTGGTCGACTGGCGCACCAGCATCACCGCCGAATCCGCCGATTTCCTCGCGCGCATCGGCCGCAGCGATCTCGATCCCGCCACCTTCACCGACAATTGGCGCCGCCGCTATCTCACCGGCATGGCGGCCTATGCCAAGTCTGGCCGCGACTTCACGATCCTTGATGTGCTCCACCGCGAGATGCTCGACGAAACGCTGACGGACGCTGGTGTCGATCCAGCCACGCTCGACGATGGCCTGCTGCAGGACTGGACCTTCGCCTGGCGCCGCCTTGCGCCGTGGCCCGACTCGGTCGAGGGGCTGACGCGCCTCAAGGGCCGCTTCCCGATCGTCACCTTGTCGAACGGCAATATCGCGCTGATGCTCGACATGGCGCGGCGCGGTCGTTTGCCCTGGGACGCGATCATGGGTGCCGAAGTCACTCGCGCCTACAAACCCGATCCGCGCGCCTATCTCGGCACTGCCAAGATCCTCGGCCTGTCGCCGCAGGAGGTGTGCCTCGTCGCTGCACACCACAGCGACCTCGCGGCCGCGCGCGCCTGCGGGCTCAAAACCGCCTTCGTGTCACGCCCGATGGAATATGGCGGCCGCCCCGCCCCCGATGCGAAGCTGGCGCAGGATTGGGAATGGTCCGCCGACAGCCTCACCGACCTGGCGGGAAAGCTCGGCTGCTGATTGGCAGCCGGCGGTTTATTCCCCGCCGGCGTCCAGATCGCGCGCCACGGTGGGCGATCGTAGCAGCTGGTCGATATGGCTGCCCTCGTCGAAGCTCTCGTCGCTCAGGAACTTCAGGCGCGCGGCATATTTCATCTTCACCCGCCGCGCGACCTCGCGCTGCAGATAGGCGGTGTTGGTACGCAGCGCCTTCAGCACCGCTTCCTCGTCCTTGCCCAGCAGCGGCTTCACGAACACCGTCGCATGGCGCAGGTCGGGGGACATGCGCACTTCGGTGATGCTCACCAGGTGAGTCGTCAGCACGTCGTCATGCACGTCGCCGCGTTGCAGGATCTCCGACAGGATATGACGCACCTGTTCGCCAACGCGCAGGGTACGGACGGATTTTTCTGGTTGATCGGTCATCGTGAGACTCTCCTCTCCCCGCATGGGGGAGAGGGTTCATGTCCTTACAGCGTGCGTTCGCGCAGCTCGACCTCGAACGTTTCGAGGAAGTCGCCCGGGCGGATGTCGGTGAAGTTCTGCGTGAACGTCACACCGCATTCCAGACCAGCGCGAACCTCCGGCACGTCGTCCTTGAAGCGTCGCAGCGACGCAATTTCGCCATTGTAGATAATGACGTCGTTGCGCGTGATGCGGGCCTTGAGCGCCTTGCGGATGACACCCTCGACCACCAGAAGACCGGCGGCCTTGCCGTGCTTGCCGGCCGAGAAGACCTCGCGGATTTCGGCGCGGCCAACGACCGTCTCGAACGCCTCGGGGCCAAGTTCGCCCGCCATGCCGGCGCGGATCTCGTCGATCAGGTCATAGATGACGTCGTAATATTTCAGCGCCACCTTGTGCCGCTCGGCGATCTCGCGCGCCTTGGCATTGGCACGGACGTGGAAGCCGATGATCGGCGCGCCCGAGGCCGCAGCCGCGTTCACGTCGCTCTCGGTGATGCCGCCGACGCCCGAATGCAGGATGCGCGCGCGGATGTCGTCGGTCGAGATCTTGTTGATCGCGGCGACGATCGCCTCGACGGTCCCTTGCGTATCCGCCTTCACCACCAGCGGATATTCGATCGCCTTGTTCGCTGCCAGCGCAGAGAACATGCTCTCGAGGCTCGCCGGCGCAGCCGTCGTGCGCTTCTGCGTCAGCACGCCCTGGCGATATTCCGCCACTTCGCGTGCCCGCGCTTCGCTCTCGACCACCTGCAGCTGGTCACCAGCCGACGGCGTGCCCGAAATGCCGAGCACCTCGACCGGCGTCGACGGGCCCGCTTCCTTCAGCTGGCGACCCTTGTCGTCGACCATCGCACGCACCTTGCCGCTTTCCGCGCCGACGACGAACACGTCGCCGACCTTCAGCGTGCCGCGCGTGACGAGCACGGTAGCAACCGGGCCACGGCCCTTGTCCAGCTTCGCCTCGATCACGCTGCCTTCGGCATCGCGGTCGGGGTTGGCCTTCAGGTCCATCAGCTCGGCCTGCAGCTGGATCTTCTCGATCAGCTCGTCGAGCCCGGTCTTCTTCAGCGCGGAGACCTCGACGTCCTGCGTCTCGCCGCCCATCGCCTCGACCTGGATGTCATGCTCCAGCAGGCGCTCGCGCACGCGCTGGGCATTGGCATCATGCTTGTCGATCTTGTTGATTGCCACGATCATCGGCTTGCCGGCCGCCTTGGTGTGATTGATCGCCTCGATCGTCTGCGGCATCAGCCCGTCGTCGGCGGCAACCACCAGCACCACGATGTCGGTGACGTCGGCACCACGCGCACGCATGGCGCTGAACGCCTCGTGGCCCGGCGTGTCGAGGAAGGTGATCTTCGACTTGTCCTTCAGCGTCACCTGATAGGCGCCGATATGCTGCGTGATGCCACCGGCCTCGCCGCGCACCACGTCGGTGCCGCGCAGCGCGTCGAGCAGGCTGGTCTTGCCATGGTCAACGTGGCCCATGATCGTCACGACCGGCGGACGCGGCTTCAGATCGGCCTCGGCGTCCGGCGCGGTATCCAGCACCAGATCGATGTCGCTGTCGCTGACGCGCACGACATTGTGGCCGAATTCGGTGACCAGCAGCTCGGCCGTATCCTGGTCGATCGTCTGCGTCATGGTGACGGGCGAACCCATCTTGAACAGCGCCTTCACCAGGTCAGCGCCGCGTTCCGCCATGCGGTTCGCCAGCTCCTGGACGGTGATCGCCTCCGGCACCTGAACGTCGCGGACCTGCTTGGCCTGCGGTTCGCGCGGGCCGGTCCAGCCACGCTTTTCCTTTTCGCGCGCACGCTTCAGCGCGGCGAGCGAGCGGGCGCGTGCGCCATCCTCGTTCAGCGCACGGGTGACGGTCAGCTTGCCGCCACGACGCTCGTCGCCCTTGCGGTCGCGCTGCTGCGGACGCGCCGGCGCCGCATTGTTGCGCGGCGTCGCCTGCCCCGACGGCAGGTTGCGCTGCTGCGGCGAGGACGATCCGGCCGACGATCCGCTGGCTGTCGAGGCTGCTGCCGCGACCGGCGCCGGCTTCGGCTCGGGCTTTGGCTGCGGCTTCGGAATCTCAGGACGTGCCACCGGCGAGAAGCGGCGCGGCGCCGGCATCGACGGGTCGCGGCCCAGCACCGGGGGTGCAGGCGGCGGCGCAGGGGTCGGCTTGGGCGCGGGCGGCGGC
>NZ_JBIQEU010000089.1:0-613 GCF_045369765.1 Sphingomonas olei | reverse complement strand
ATCAGCGCTGATCGTGATTGGCGCAATGAGACCTGCTGGCCGTTTGCCGCCGCTGCTTCCCGACCTAGGACGTTGTCGCTGACCACCATGCACGGCAGCCCGCGACGTTCGGCAATGGCGGTGAGCTCGCGGACGACACGCCGGCCTGACAGCGAGGTATCGACAATACAGGCCAGACATTCTCGGCTGTAGTCGTCGATGACGTTGAGCAAACGGAACCGCCGGCCGCAGGCCAATGCATCCGACACGAAGTCGAGCGACCAGCGCTGGTTGGGTTCCTGCGGGATCGCCATCGGCGCCCGCGTTCCCAGCGCTCGCTTTCGACCGCCACGCTTGCGCACCGTCAGCCGCTCCTCGCGATACAGCCGATAGACCTTCTTCAGGTTCATGCCCTTGCCTTCACGCCTGAGCAGGATCGCCAGCCGACGATAGCCGAACCGACGACGCTCGTTGGCGATCTCGCGCATCCGCTCGCGGACAGCATCGTCCTTCCCGCGAAGCGGCTCATATTGCCATGCCGACCGGTTGACCCCGAGCAGCCTGCAGGCGCGACGCTCGGAGAAGCCGTGGTCGGCCATCAGCTTCTCCACCGCAGCGTAGCGATCCACAGACC
>NZ_JBIQEU010000088.1:0-636 GCF_045369765.1 Sphingomonas olei | reverse complement strand
ACGGCCCGCGGCCGGGGCCTCAGTCCTCCTCGCCCGCATCCTCCCGCGGGCTGCCGATGTTGTAGCGCGGCGGGCGGGTGCGGAAGTTCGCGAGCTTGTGGGAGCCGTCGCAGAACGGCGCGATCGAGGACATGTTGCACCGGCACAGGGCGACGACGCGGCGCGGCGGCTTCTGCGGCTCGGCCCCCGGCTCCGGGGCGATCATCACGTCCCCGCGCACCAGCAGCGGCCCGTTGGGGCACGGGGTGATGACCACGGGAGCGTCGGCGGGCGAGTCCTCGCGGCGTTCGTTGCTCACAGAGCCGCCCCAGCGGCGTCGTCAGCGCGCAACGAGGAGCGCTCGTTGCTCCAGCACTCCAGCATGTGATCGCCCATGAGTCCGTCCACGTACAGGCAAGCGGCCGCGCCGAACAGCACGTCCTCCAGCAGCTCCGGCTCGTCCTGGGCCAGCGCCCCGGCGAGGTCCCGGGCGGCGATCTGCTCGTGGACGGCGTCGGCCTCCACGTGCTCGTCGTAGTACCAGGTGACGTCCTCGCCGTAGCCGAGCTTGCGGAACGCGCGGCCGTAGTACTTGTTGGGGATCGAGGAGGTCATCTCGAACGCCGCGAGGTGCCCGGCGATCGCACCGCGCAGCCG
>NZ_JBIQEU010000087.1:0-671 GCF_045369765.1 Sphingomonas olei | reverse complement strand
GCGTCCTACTCTCACAGGGGGAAACCCCCAACTACCATCGGCGCTGAAGAGCTTAACTGCCGTGTTCGGAATGGGAACGGGTGTGACCTCTTCGCTATCGCCACCAAACATAAAAGGAACGTTGTTCCTTCAAAACTAGATAATAAGAAGGTATTTCATTTTTTTAAAAAGCGTTGGTTAAGTCCTCGATCTATTAGTATCAGTCAGCTCCACATGTCACCATGCTTCCACCTCTGACCTATCAACCTGATCATCTTTCAGGGATCTTACTAGCTTGCGCCATGGGAAATCTCATCTTGAGGGGGGCTTCATGCTTAGATGCTTTCAGCACTTATCCCGTCCGCACGTAGCTACCCAGCTATGCCTTTGGCAAGACAACTGGTACACCAGCGGTGCGTCCATCCCGGTCCTCTCGTACTAAGGACAGCTCCTCTCAAATTTCCTGCGCCCGCGACGGATAGGGACCGAACTGTCTCACGACGTTCTGAACCCAGCTCGCGTACCGCTTTAATGGGCGAACAGCCCAACCCTTGGGACCGACTACAGCCCCAGGATGCGATGAGCCGACATCGAGGTGCCAAACCTCCCCGTCGATGTGGACTCTTGGGGGAGATAAGCCTGTTATCCCCGGGGTAGCTTTTATCCGTTGAGCGATGGCCCTTCCATGCGGA
>NZ_JBIQEU010000086.1:0-672 GCF_045369765.1 Sphingomonas olei | reverse complement strand
GAGCGGTGCTTGCCGCCCGTGCACCCGATGGCGATGGTGGCGTAGTGCTTGCTCTCGTTGCGGTATCCGGCGAAGACCGGTTCGAGCATGGACACGAAGCGGTCCACGAACGTCCGGGCGCCGTCGTTGCCGAACACGTAGTCCCGCACCTCCGGGTCCTTGCCCGTGCGCGGGCGCAGGGCGGGCACCCAGTGCGGGTTGGGGATAAAGCGGACGTCCGCCACGTAGTTGGCGTCCGCCGGCACGCCGTACTTGAAGCCGAAGCTCATCACGGTGAGGCGCAGCACCACGGGCCCGCTCGTGGAGAACATGTCCGCCACGGCCTTGGTCAGGGCGTGGACGTTGAAGGACGTGGTGTCCAGCACGGAGTCCGCGGTCTCGCGCAGATCACGCAGCAGCTCCCGCTCCGCCTTGATGCCGTCCAGGATCCGCCCGCCGGCCTGCAGCGGGTGCGGGCGGCGCTGGAGCTCGTAGCGGGACACCAGGACCTCGTCCGAGGCCTCCAGGAACAGCACCGAGAAGTCCACACCGGAGTTCTCCAGGGCGGCCTGGCCGGCCTCGGTGGCGCCGTCGGTGAAGTGGCGTCCGGGGGCCCAGCCGCGGCGCTCCTTGATGCCCGCGAGCCGCTCCAGCAGACCCTTGGGAAGGCGCAGCCGTGTGAAGGTCTTGGCC
>NZ_JBIQEU010000085.1:0-703 GCF_045369765.1 Sphingomonas olei | reverse complement strand
GAAGCGCCGCAGATCACCGGCCTCGGCCAGGATGGTCAGCGCGTTGATCGGACCGATGCCCGGAATGTTGCGCAGCAGCTGGTAGTCGACGTCATCGGCGAGCCGCGCATGGGCCAGCCGCTCGAACTCGTCTCGCTGGTGGATGAGGCTGCGGCCCTGCGCGATGACCATGCGGAACATGGTGATGGCGGCTGAGTTCTCCGGCACCGGCAGTGCCGTCGAGGCGGACGCCGTCTCGTAGATGTCGTTGATGAGGCGTGCCTTGGAGACCTTGCGGCCGATGAGCGGCCATGCCGCGGCCGAGAACGCCTCGCGGTCCAGCGCCGTGATGGTGGCCGGCGTCGGAAACCGCTCGATGAGCGCCAGGAACCAGTCGGACCGGCTGTTGCCTGCGAAGCGGGCGATCTCGGGGAAGTACAGCGGCAGGTAGTGGGTCAGGATCCGATGCCAGGTCTGCGTCTTCATCCTTGAGATCGTCTCGTGAGTCTTCGAGAGCTCCTGCAGGTCGTTGATTCCGGCCACCAGCGGGTCGACGTAGCGCTGCGTCGCACCGATCCGCAGCATGTGCAGGATGACCTGCGCGTCCTTGGAGTCGTTCTTGTCCCAGCCGTTGTGCAGCGCCTCGCGCGTTCTGGCGAGCGCGACCGACGAGATGAGGCGCAGCTCGAACCCTGCCGTCAGCAGCCGGTGCGCCAGCGTACGA
>NZ_JBIQEU010000084.1:0-719 GCF_045369765.1 Sphingomonas olei | reverse complement strand
TGCGGCGTAGGGCGGGCGTAGCCCGACCGGAGGCGCAACCAGCGCGAAGCGTTCTCTGCCGGTGGTCCTGGGCGTCAGCTTCGATGTTTGAAGCGCCAGCTGTCGTTGCCGGTTTCGACGATGTCGCAATGGTGGGTAATACGGTCGAGCAGTGCGGTGGTCATCTTGGGGTCGCCAAAGACGGTCGGCCACTCGCCAAAGGCGAGGTTCGTGGTGACGATGACGGAGGTCTGCTCGTAGAGCTTGCTGACGAGGTGGAAGAGCATTTGACCGCCCGAGCGTGCAAACGGCAGGTAGCCAAGCTCGTCGAGCACCACGAGGTCGAGGCGCGAGAGCTGGGCCGCCAGCGTGCCGGCCTTGCCAAGGCGCGTTTCCTCCTCGAGTCGGTTCACCAGGTCCACTGTGTTGAAGTAGCGTCCGCGGGCGCCGGCTCGTACCACATTGGCGGTGATGGCGGTGGCGAGATGCGTCTTGCCGGTACCCGTTCCACCGACCAGCACGACGTTGCGTCGGCCCGGAAGAAACGAGCCGCTGTACAGCGAGCGCACCAGTCCCTCGTTGATGGGAGTGTCGCCGAAGACGAAGGCGTCGAGGTCCTTCACCGCGGGCAACCTGGCGGCCGACATCCGGTAACGGACCGAGGCTGCATGGCGGTGCGTCGCCTCGGCACGCAGCAGGTCGGTCAGGACCTCCATGGTCGTGCGCTTGCGCTGGAGACC
>NZ_JBIQEU010000083.1:0-729 GCF_045369765.1 Sphingomonas olei | reverse complement strand
GGCGGCATTCTGATCGCGCTATTTGTCGGCGAGCGTCGCTACGCGGCTACCGGCTTGGTCTCGGCCGATCGCACATAGGCGTAGAGTGTTGGCTTGGAGATGCCGAGCATCGAGCAAATCTTGGCGATCGGCATCGTGTTCTCATGGTAGAGCCTGACGGCCAGGTCGCGCTTGTCCTTGCCGAGTGCGGCCGGCCGGCCACCCTTCTTGCCGCGAGCGCGGGCTGCGGTGAGACCGGCCTGGGTCCGCTCGCGGATCAGGTTGCGCTCGAACTCCGCCAATGCCCCGAACAGGTGGAAGGTAAGCTTGCCCGACGTGGTGGTCGTGTCGATCGCCTCGTGCAGGCTCAGCAGCCCGACCTTTTCCTCGTCGAGGTAGGTCATCCATCCGATCAGATCACGGAGCGAGCGGCCGAGCCTGTCGAGGCGCCAGACCACCAGTGTGTCGCCGGCGCGAAGCAGCTCCTTCACCTTTTCCAATCCAGGGCGAGCGGCAGTCGCCCCGGAGGCCTTGTCGGTGATGACCTTCTCGCAGCCGGCAGCCTTCAGCGCATCACGCTGGAGGTCCAGGTTCTGCTCGGCGGTCGATACGCGGGCGTAACCGATTTTCATGCGTAGGGCCGGTGGCGCCCCGATCGGGCGCGGTTTGGGAAGAAAGTCGTCATCGGCAGGTCTATGTTGCCCTAGTTTTCTTTACCGGGTAGATTTACGTCGAACAGGCCGGTTTGGC
>NZ_JBIQEU010000082.1:0-748 GCF_045369765.1 Sphingomonas olei | reverse complement strand
CCACCTCCAGCCGGCCATGGCGGCGGAGACGACGATGCACTAACAATCAACCCGGACCACCCGGTGGGGGCTGCTCACCTTGCCGGCCGATATCCCACCGACATTCAGCGGCTTAAATTACCAGGTATTGATTTTTACTCCAACGATTACCTAATATAATCCCGCATCATCCGAGTCGAGTAGTTTGAGCATTTCTGGTTAACGATTACGTTCGTCAGGAGGGTCATATGTCTTTGGACGATAAGGACTACTTCAGGGAGCGCGCAGAAGCAGAGCTGAGAATGGCGCAACTGGCCCGTGATCCTGCTGCTGTTCGAGCGCACTACACACTTGCTGGCCATTACCTTGATCGCGTTTACAGTGGCAGCGATCAGGTTGCGTCTATGACCGACGCGCCTATAAGCGAAATGCCGCGCGACGTTCATTGATAATGTGAAGTCGGGGTTAGGCTTTCAGGCCGACTACCTCGATATCGCTCTCCCACAGATTGTGGAAGAGGTTCATGCCCTCGAATAGCACCTTCACGCGTCCATAGACGGTCCACTGCTGAAAAGTGTCGAGGTTGTCGGGTTCGGGCGCGAACAGCACGGGCACCTTCGTGCCAACGCGCATCATGAAGGCGTCGAGTTCGTTGAAGGTCGCCTCATCCATACTGCCGAACGAGGCCTTCACTGTCCGCCGTCAGCACCAATGGCACAGATTTGAGGTTGTGATTTAAGGAGGATCTGGGCTTCGTCGTAGTGACGAA
>NZ_JBIQEU010000081.1:0-791 GCF_045369765.1 Sphingomonas olei | reverse complement strand
CCGGCGTCGGGCTGGGAGAAGGGTCAGGTCGAGAACCAGGTGCAGACCGCGCGCGGCCGCTTCTTCCAGCCACGCCTGCGATTTACCAGCCTCGAGGAGCTGAACGGTTGGCTGGAGGCCGAGTGTCGGCGCTGGGCCGACATGCACCGGCATCCCGAGCGGAAGGAACTGACGGTCGCCCAGGCATGGGCAGCCGAACGGGCGGTGCTCCAGCCTGTTGTCGCGCCCTTCGACGGCTTCCACGAGAGCGAGCATGCGGTAAGCGGCACTTGCCTCATCAGCTTCGATCGCAACCGCTACTCCGTTTCTGCCCGGACGGTTCGGCGCGTTGTGCAGGTCCGTGCCTATGCCGACCGCATCCTCGTGCGCTGCGACGGTGAAGTCGTCGCCGACCATCCCCGGTTCTTTGGCCGGGACCGGACCATCTACGACCCGTGGCATTATCTGCCGGTGTTGGCGACCAAGCCGGGCGCCCTGCGCAACGGCGCACCGTTCCAGGGCTGGGAGTTGCCGCCTGCGCTGTCACGGCTGCGGCGCAAGCTCGGCGCCGGCGACGACGCCGACCGGCGGTTCGTGCGGGTGCTGGCGACAGTGCTCGATGACGGGCTCGAGGCGGTGGAAGCGGCCGTGCGCGAAGCATTGCTGGCCGGCACCGCCAGCGACGACGTCATCGTCAACATCCTGGCCCGCAGGCGAGAACCGCCACGACCGCTAACCATTGTCACCCCCGAGGACCTGGCGCTGCGCCATCCGCCCCGCGCCGACTGCAACCGCTATGACAGCCTGCGAGG
>NZ_JBIQEU010000080.1:0-839 GCF_045369765.1 Sphingomonas olei | reverse complement strand
GGGGTCGGTTCCGGCTGAGGGCGAAATGACACCCTAAGCGAAATGGCCGGGTTTGGCTGGAGAACGGACTGGTGGCTTTCCGACAGCGATCCTCTACTCGCTGCCATCTCGAGTTCGCCCGGTTTTTCTGTACGCAGCGGGCTTTGCGGAAGCACTGCCCTGAATATCTTCCGGTCGAGCGCCCGCCGGGCAAATAAGTTGCTTCAGCACCCGGCCTCAGACAAATGCCTGTTATGGAGGGACCCGGGACGGTAGCTGTACGGATCAGATCGGGCTGGGGCTGGCTTGTGCTGGTGACCTTAACTGTCTCCACCATTGGTGACGAGATCTCCCTCATCACTCTGATGTTTCGGGCTGCCGAGAACGAGACGCGTTTTGCCGTGCCCATGCTGCTGATTGCGCAGCTGCTACCTGGTTTAATCGCTGCTCCGTTCATCGGTCGCTTTGTCGATAGGCGTGATGCTGGCAGAATACTTGTCGTCACCGGCCTAGCACAAGCGGCGCTTCTCGCCTGGATTGCCGGCAACACGGCGATGTTGCCGACGCTCGTTGGCGCAAGCGTGCTCAGCATCTGCTTCGCCATCAGCGGAACGGCGACCTTCGCGCTTATACCCGTACTGGCGACAGCACTTGGCATGCCGCTCAGCCGCGCGAATTCCGTGCTTGAGCTTGTGCGCGGTGTTGGGATGCTTGCAGGTCCGGTAGCGGGCGGTATCCTGATTGCGTGGATCGGCGCGCGCAGTGCTTTGCTCATTGATGCTGCCAGCTACGTCTTGCTCGCCACCGTGATCCTGGCCAGCGGCTTGCGCCGGCCGATAGCGCCGGATGAGCAGGAACCT